>NZ_JBRBDK010000003.1:0-359573 GCF_052805135.1 Agromyces arachidis | reverse complement strand
CGCCGGCGCGCCCCCCTCGACCCCCTGACCCGACTCCCCCCTCCCCACCCCACCGCGATCTCGCGCAGTAATGGGGCCACAGACGCGTGCCGAAGCCTCCATTTCTGCGCGAGATCGCGGTGGGGTGGGGAGGGGGGCGGGGGCGAGGGGGTCAGTGGCCGTGGGCGAGCTGCTGCAGGGCGAGGACGGCGAGGCCCAGGGCGACGAGGATGGCGAGGGCGAGGGCCTGCTTCCACCACGCGGCATGGGTGCGCCGCACCGCGATGAAGCCGACGAGGCCCAGCGTGACGAGGTACACGAGCGCGGCGATCGACAGCGCGGCGTCGAGGTCGAGCACCCCGAGCACGGCCAGGGCGAGGACCAGCAGGGGCGTCGCCGCCGACGCGATCGCGCTGCCCGAGACCCGCAGCATCCGGCCGACCTCGTGACGCCGCGGGAACGCCCCGTGCACCGCGACGTGCGCGATCACGTCGGCGACGAAACCCGCCGCGGTGATCGCCACGATGCCCACGAGCAGCGTGAGCAGGGCCCGGACGGGCTCGAGGTGGTCGACGTTCGACTGCTGCACGAGCACGATCGCGAGGCCGGTGAAGGTCGCGTAGACGCGCTCCTTCAGCGCTTCCGCCCGCTCGTCCTCCGGGCGGTCGCGATCGCGGTCGCGGCTGGGGAACCGCCCGTGCCGGGCCGGGTGGCCCACGACCTCCTGACCGTCGGCGTCGACGGCGTCGGGCTGCCCGGGCACCGCCCGCTCCGAATCGCCCCCGGCGGGATCGACCTGGTCCATGGCGGTCACGGTAGCACCGCGAGCCCGCGGTGCGGCATCCGCTCTGCGAGGATCGTGGCATGACGTCGAACCCGCGCCTCCTCGTGACCGTGCCCGGCTCGACGCTGCGGCGGGCGCTCGAGCAGGCCCCGGGCGGCATCCCCGACGGGGTCGACCTCGTCGAGTGGGACCTGGCCGGTCCTCCGCCGCCGGAGGCGTCGGGCCGGCGCATCGGCATCGTGGTGCCGCCGTACATGGGCGCATCCGCCAGGCTCGGAGCCCTCGACGGCGTCCCGGTCGGGCTCGTGCAGTCGCAGTCGATCGGCTACGACGACGTGCCCGGCGCGCTCCCGGCAGGGCACGTGTTCTCGAACGCGGCATCCGTGCACGAGACCTCGACCGCCGAGCTCGCGGTGGGGCTCGCGATCGCCGCGCAGCGCGGCATCCCCGACTTCGTGCGCGCCGCCGGCGAGGGCCGTTGGGCGCCGGCGCGGCACGCGAGCCTCGCCGACCGGCGCGTGCTGCTCGTCGGCTACGGCGGCGTCGGCCGCGCGATCGAGGCGCGGCTCGCGCCGTTCGAGGTCGAGCTGGCCAGGGTCGCGAGTCGTGCCCGCGACGACGCGGCGGGTCGCGTGCACGGGGTCGACGAGCTGCCGGCGCTGCTGCGGGATGCCGAGGTGGTCTTCGTTGCGGTGCCGCTCGCGGAGGACACGACCCGGATGGTCGACGCCGGCTTCCTCGCCGCGCTGCCCGACGGCGCGCTCGTCGTGAATGTCGCGCGGGGCCCGGTCGCCGACACCGACGCGATCCTCGCGGAGGCGTCGTCGGGCCGCCTGCGCTTCGCCCTCGACGTCACCGACCCCGAACCGCTGCCCGCGGGACACCCGCTGTTCGCGCTCCCGAACGTGCTCGTCTCACCGCACGTCGGCGGCGCGACGACCGCGATGATGCCGCGGATGGCGCGGCTCCTGCGCGACCAGATCGAGCGGATGCTGCGCGGCGACGAACCGCGCAACGTGGTGCTGCGCACCTGATCGACTCGCCGGCGCTCGGCCTCGCGATGCTCAGCCGACCAGGCGCAGTCCCTTCCAGCCGGTGCCGATCCGCAGTGCGGAACTCCACGTGCTGGTGCCGCCGGAGAGGTGCACGTGCCGCTCGTAGCGCCAGAGGTTGCCCGAGGAGTCGCGGGCGATGAAGATGCGGTCGCCCCCGCTGATCACGGTGTCGAACGAGCACCAGCCGGAGCCGAGCCCGCTCGCGGAACCCTGGAAGCCGCCCGTGCCGCTGCCCTGGTAGAGGAACAGGTCGGTCGCGCCGGCGCACACGTAGGCGCCGAAGACCCCCTTGAGTCCCGGCGTGATCGCCACGAGGTCGGGCGCACCGTCGTAGGTCATGTCTCCGCTGCCGATGACGAACTTGAACGAACCCCACCCGGTGCCCACCTGGGCGGCCCCGAGCCATCCGCCGGCACCGTCGCCGCGGTAGAGGAACAGGCGCCCCGAGCCGTCGCGCGCCATGACGTCGACCGCGCCGTCGCCGTCGAAGTCGCCGGGCGAGAAGATCGCGGTGAAGCCCTGCCAGCCGGTGCCGACGCGCGCGCCGCCGAGCCATCCGCCGACGCCGTCGCCCCGGTAGAGGAACAGGTTGCCGGAGCGGTCGCGCGCCATCACGTCGGCCTCGCCGTCGCCGGAGAAGTCGCCGGCGGCGAACACCTGGGTGAAGCCGGCCCATCCCGTGCCGATGCGCCCCCCGTAGGTGAGCGCCCCCGTCGATCCGCTGGGATAGAGCAGAAGGTCGCCGTTGCCGGCGATCGCCAGCACGTCGGGGTACTCGTCACCGTCGAAGTCGCGGTCGACCCCCACCCCGAAACCCTGCGAGACGGATGTCGCGACCGACTGCGCCGACGCGACAGCGGCCGCGGCGGGAGCAGCGGAGGCCGCGCCCGCCGGGACGGTCACGAGAGCGAGGACGGCCGTGACGATGGCCATGGCGAGCGCGCGCGGGCGGGCCGGCGCGGATGGGCGTGCGGGGGCGGCGGGCGACATCGGCGTCCTGACGTTCGGGTGGAAGGGTCGGCTCACTCTACGCGAGCAGGCGGACGGGCCTACGATCGGAGGACGCCCACGACGGAAGGTCCCCATGCCCGCTACGGCAGAACCCCGGGTCGCGCTCTACTTCGACTTCGACAACATCGTCATCTCGCGCTACGACCAGTTGCACGGCGACGGCGCCTACCGCAAGGACACGAGCCGCACGAAGGTGGTGCAGCCCGGCACCCAGGCCTGGAAGCGGCTGCAGCAGGCGACGGTCGACATCGACGCCGTGCTCGACTTCGCGGCCACCTTCGGCACGATCGCCATCGCCCGCGCGTACGCCGACTGGTCGACGCCCGTGAATGCCAGCTACCGCAACCAGCTCATCGAGCGCGCGGTCGACCTCGTGCAGCTGTTCCCGCTCTCGGCGACGAAGAACGGCGCCGACATCCGGCTCTCGGTCGATGCCATCGAGGACCTGTTCCTCATCGAGAACCTCTCGCACATCGTCATCGTGGCGGGCGACTCCGACTACGTCGCCCTCGCGCAGAAGGCCAAGAAGCTCGGCCGCTACGTGGTCGGCATCGGCGTCACCGGCGGCACCAGCCGGGCCCTCACGGCGGCCTGCGACGAGTACGCCGACTACGACGCGCTGCTGGCGACGGATGCCGCGGTGCGGGACGACGAGGCGGGCTCACCCTCGAACGGCGCGACGACGGCCGCAGCCGACGAGGCCGCGACGAAGCCGAAGCGCACCCGCGCCAAGGCGAAGCCGAGCGAGGCCGACGGCGACGGGTCGGATGCGGCGCCGGACGCCGAGCGGGAGGGCGACGGCAAGGGCACGGGCACGGGCAACGGCAACGGCAAGGGCGACGGCTCGCAGAAGCGGGGTGCCAAGGCCTCCGACGCGGATGACGCGGCGCCGGTCAACCCGCGCAACCCCGGTCGCCTGCTGCTGAAGGCCCTCGAGCTGCTGCGGGCCAAGAACGACCAGGACTGGCAGGCGTCGAGCGCGGTGAAGAACCAGATGCTGCGCATGGACCCGTCGTTCCAGGAGCGCCGGCTCGGATTCGCGACCTTCACCGACTTCCTGAAGTCGCGCGGCGGCGTCGTAGAACTCGACGAGACCCCGGGGAACAACCAGGTGCGGATCCGGCCGAGGAAGGGCTGACCCGACCGCTCGTCAGCGGCTGCGCTCCTTCGCGGAGCCGCCGCCGTAGACGATGATGCCCGTGATCGGGATCAGGAAGAAGAACAGCCACGACCACGTGAAGCCGCCCGGCGCCCAGAACCCGAACGCGAAGAACAGCAGCAGCGCGACGAACGGCGACAGCGCCATCACGGTGTCGCCGACGCGCCCTCCCAGCGCCCGCGAGGTCCGGGCCGGTCCGGCATCGGCCGGGTAGGCGGGCGGTGCGGGCGCCGAGACGGCGCCGGGCGTGCCGGTCGCGGCCGAGGCCGCGCGCCCCGGCTCCCACGGTGCCGACTCGCGCGCGGGCCCGGCGCTCGGCAGGTCGGTGAACAACGGCGCGAGATCACCTCGCGTGACGGCTCCGCGAGCCGATGCGGCCCGCTGGTCGAACTCGGCCTGCGTGAGACGACCCTCGACTTCGAACTCCGAGAGCCTGGTGATCGCCTCCTCCCGCTCGGCGTCGCTCAGTCGCTCGTCGGGTCGATCCGGGTTGGCATATCCGCTCATGGTCCCAGCGTGCCGTGAGCCGACGAGCCCGATAGGGGCGAACGGCCCGCGACGCCGGCGGGACGCGCCGGCGTCAGACGCCGACGCCGGTGGCGTTCGCGCCCGGCTCCCCGTCGGTGCCGTCGCCGAGCGCGCTGCGCTCGTCAGGCGCGCCGGGGATCTCCCCCGCCTCGGCGGGCGGCGGCTGAATGTCGTAGGACGACATCTCCTCGGGCGGGGTGTCCTCGTCGTGCTCGCGCGGCAGGTCCGCGTCCTCGCCCGGGACCGGGGTGTTGATGTCCGACATGTCGTCTCCGTCTCCCGGCGCGTCGCGCCGTCCGCCCACAGTCTGGGCAGTCGCGCCTCCGATCGGCAGGGGCTTGCGAGGGGACCTGCGGGTCGATATCCCCCGGCGGGCGCCCGCCGCGATCACCAGCTCGTCTGGAGCAGGTGCTGCACGACGAGCGCGAAGGCGAGCTGTCCTGCGAAGCCGGCCCGACGCCACCGCTCGGTGAGCAGCGCCGCGCCGACGAGGAGCCAGGGCACGAACGGGAGCCAGATGCGCTCGACCTCCGCCTTGCTCATCTGCGAGAGGTCGGCGGCCAGGACGGTCGCCGCGGCGGCGAGCGCGAGGAGGATGACGATGCGCTCGGGGCGGGCCTCCTGTCGCCACCCCGCGGACCTGACGCCCGCCGTCGCCACCGCGGCGCCCACGAGCGGTCCCGCACTGATCGATAGGGCCGCGAGGTTTCCCCAGACCCAGTAGGTGAACTGGCGGCGGCTCGCCACGCCGTCCCAGTAGCGCTCGACGAGCACCGGGAACGCCTCCCACCAGGCGAAGCCGTACGCCGCGAAGGCGAGCACGACCGCCAGGGCCGCCCCGGCCGCGATCGGGAGGGGCTTCCAGTCGCGCCCGAGCACGAGCACGGCGAGGGCGAGGATCCCGAGGATGGGCAGCCCGTACGACAGCATCACGCAGTACCCGAGGAGCAGACCCGCCGCGACGCTCCAGGCGACCGTGGCCGGCGTCCCCCGTGCGGTCGCGGCGAAGCCGAGTGCGCACAGCCCCCATGCGGCGACGGCCGCGAACATGCCGTCTCCCGACACCGCGAACCAGATCGCCGCCGGACCCATCGCGAGGAACGGCGCCGCGCGACGGGCGGCGGCCTCGGCACCGAACCGTCGGAGCAGCGTGAGCACCGCGACCGCCGTGGTCGCACCGACGAGGACGACGACGATCCCGGCCGCCAGTCCGTCGCCGAGCCCGAGTCGCACCAGCACCACGAAGAACAGGAGCGCGCCGGGCGGGTGGCCGGCGATGTGCACGGGCCAGTTGTCGACGGAGTCCAGCGGGATGTGCGCCACGTAGTCGCGCAACGTCGCCCCGAAGTCGGTCACCTCGCGCGCGGTGCCGAGGTACTCGTAGGGGTGCTCGAGGATCCGGCCGATCCCGTCCCACCCGTCGACCGTCGCGAGGCTCACCATCCAGGCGACGGCGGCCGCGTACACGACGGCCAGGAGCGCGCCCCAGCGCAGCCGCTGCGCGAGCCCGACGCCCCAGGTCGCCGCGGCGAGCGCGAGGAGGACCGCGGGCACCGTGCCCGGACCGAGTCGCGGCATCCACTCGGCGTGCAGCGGCGGGAACGACCGGATGTGGACGCTCTGTCCGAGCAGCGGCGGCACGACCATCGCCAGCACGATGAGCGCGAGGGCGACGCCGACCCCGATCCAGGGCGCCGCCGCGACCGCGATCCGACGGCGCCGCGCGACCGGCGCCTCGTCGGGGTGCGTCGCCTCGTGCATGCTCCCGAGCCTACGGAGCCCCTCGTCGTGCGGGCAGGGGTGGACTCCTTACGGAATCGGGACCACCATCCGTCCGCGGACCGTAAGGTCCCCGACCTCGCGGCGGCACGCGGTCGGTGGTCGACTGGAGGCATGGCCGGCTTCACCGAACGCGTCTCGGCCCGGATCGCCGAACGGCTCGAGCCGCTGATGGGCGCCGCCGAGGGCGCGGCGTCCGACCCGCCGGTGAAGTCGGCGCGGACGACGGTCGTGGTGGGTCGCCTGCTCGGCGGTGCATTCCTCGTGTGCTTCGGCACGGGGATCTACAGCCACCTGCTGCAGGACCCGCTGCCGTGGCTGCCGATGCCGACGCGCCCGGTCGAGCTCTACCGCTGGACGCAGGGCCTGCACGTCATCGCGGGCACCGCCGCGGTGCCGCTGCTGCTCGCCAAGCTGTGGACCGTCTACCCGCGCCTGTTCACCTGGCCCCCCGTGCGGTCGGTCGCCCACGCGCTCGAGCGGGCGTCGATCGCGGTGCTCGTCGGCGTCTCGCTCGTCGAGGTGACGATCGGCCTGATGAACCTCGTCCAGTGGTACGCGTTCCCGTTCCCGTTCCGCGCCACGCACTTCGCGCTCGCGTGGGTGCTCATCGGGGCGCTCACCGTGCACCTCGGCGTGAAGCTGCCCGTCATCGTGCGCGTGTGGCGGCGGCGACCGGGCGACCGAGCGGATGCCACGGGCCGGTTCGTCTCGCGACGCGGCTTCATCGCCGGGGTCGGCGCGGCTGCGGCCTCCGCCGTCGCGCTGACCGCGGGCCAGTCGGTGCCCGCACTCGCACCGTCGAACGTGCTCGCACCACGGCGCATGGGCGTCGGCCCACAGGGGCTGCCCGTCAACCGGACGGCCGCGCAGGCGGGCGTGACGGAGACGGCGATCGCCCCCGACTGGGTGCTGACCGTGGCGACGCCCGGCGGGTCGCGCGACTTCACGCTCGACGAGCTGCGCGCACTGCCGCAGGCGGAGGAGGTGCTGCCGATCGCGTGCGTCGAGGGCTGGAGCCAGTCGGCGACGTGGCGGGGCGTGCGCCTCGTCGACCTGCTGGCCGCGGCGGAGGCCGGTGAGCCGACGGCGCCGCTGCGCATCGAGAGCCTGCAGGAGCGCGGCGCGTTCGCACGCACCGAGATGCCGCCCCAGTACGCGCGCGACCCGCTCACGCTCATCGCCCTGGAGTTGAACGGCGGCACGCTCGACATCGACCACGGCTTCCCGGCCCGCGTCATCGCACCGGGACGGCCGGGCGTCATGCAGACGAAGTGGCTGCGACGGATCGAGGTGACGTCGTGAGGGCGGCGCGCGGCATCCTCATCGCCGTCGGACTGGGTCTCGTCGGCGTCGGGACGGTGCTGCTGCTGACCGAGGTCGCGCCCTCCCGATGGCTGGGGGTCGCGGTGTGGGTGGGGGCCGCGATCCTGCTGCACGACGGCGTCGTCGCCCCGGTGGTCGTCGCGTTCGGGCTCGGCGCCGAGCGTGTGCGCGGCCGCCTGGGGTTCGGCGCGCGCGGCGTGGCGGTCGCCCAGGGCGCCCTCCTCGTCGGCGCCGTCCTGACCGCGATCACGATCCCGGCGCTCATCGCGTCGACGCTCGGGAACCCGAACCCGACGATCCTCGTCGGCTCCTACGGCATCGCGCTCGCGGTCATCTGGGCCGTGCTCGCGGCGGTGGCCGCGATCGGGCTCGCCGTCTCCCGCGGCGGCACCCGTGCCGGACGGACCACCCGGACGAAGTGACGGCCCGCGGCGTGCCAGTGCTCGACGACCGCCAGGTCGGCGGCGGCCGCGACGGCCGAGACGGCGGACCAGCCGACCCGCGCCCAGGGGAACGGCGAGCTCTCGCGTCCGTCCGCGTCGACGAGCGTGCACCGGTCGACGATCGCGACCTCGGGGTCCGCGTCGACCTCGACGAGCATCTCGCCGTCCGGTGCCGCGAGCTGTGCGCACCGGCGCAGCAGTGCCTCCGGGTCGCCGCCGATGCCGATGTTGCCGTCCATGAGCAGCACGCTGCGCCACCGGCCTTCGAGGGGCACCCGGTCGAACACGGACCGCCGCAGCACGAGCGCCCCCGCACGTCGCGCGTGCTCGACCGCGTGCGAGGCGACGTCGATCCCGAGCGCGGGCAGCGAACGACGGCCGGCCGCGTGCAGCATCCGCCCCGGCCCGCACCCGATGTCGAGCACCGGACCGGCGACGCGGTCGAGGACCGTGAGGTCGGCACGGCCGGCGGGTCGCACCCAGCTGCCGGCGTCGAGCGGGCGGAACGAGCCGTCCGCGCTGCGCAGCGAGAGGGTCGCCGGATGCCGCCTCGCGAGGTGGTGGAAGTACGGCTCGCCGCGGCCGGCGCCGAAGGAGGGCGCGCTCATCGCGACCCTCCCGCCAGCCGGGCGTGGAGCCGCGCGAACCGGGTCTCCGGGGCACTGCGGGCGACGGATGCCGCGCTCGCGGCCGTGTCGACGTCGGTGTGCACGTCGAGCAGTCCCACCTCGAGCCCGGCGGCCTCGAGCCGGTCGAGCTGCCGTCGGCCGGTGTCGTCGCGGGACATCGGCACGCCGCGGATCATCGCCCCGTCGGGCTCGCGCATCGCGAGGGCCCAGAATCCGCCGTCGGCGGCCGGGCCGACCCAGGCGCCGACGCGCGAGCGGTCGTCCAGCGCGGGCGCGACGTGGTCGAGGCGCACCTGCGGGGTGTCCATGCCGAGCAGCAGCAACGGCTCGCGGATCAGGTCGAACAGGTGCGCCAGGCGCACGTCGAGGTCGCCGGCCGGCTGCGGGACGACGTCGAAGGCGGCAGCGGCATCCGGCACCGCCTCGCCGTCGAAGTAGAGCACCCGCCGGTCGGCCGGGAACCCGGCGACCGCCTCGAGCGTGTCGTCGAGCGCGGCCGCGGCGAGCGCGGCCGCATCCTCGGGCGTGTACGGCGGCGTGAGCCGGGTCTTGACGCGACCCGGCCGGCACTGCTTGGCGATGACCGCGACGACGGTCATGTCCGCCCCCGGCCGGTCACGGTCGCACCTCGGCGAAGATCCGCGACATGTCGGCGACCGCCGTGACGGTGCCGCGCACGGTCCCGGTGACCTTCGACCGGCCCTCGCGCGGACGGTAGGCGACGTCGAGCTCGCGGATGCGCCATCCGTTCGCCGCGGCGCGCAGCACCATCTCGAGCGGGAAGCCGCTGCGGCGGTCGCGGATCGCGAGCGCCCGCAGCGGCTCGGTGCGTGCGACGCGCATCGGTCCGAGGTCGTGCAGTCGGATGCCGGTGCGACGGGTCATGCGCGCGGCGAGCGCACGGTTGGCGATGCGCGCGTGGACGGGCCACGCCGACCCGCTCGTGGGTCGGCGGCGGCCGAGCACGAGGTCGGCCTCGCCGCGGTCGACGACGCCGACCAGGCCGGGCAGTTCGGCCGGATCGAGCGACGCGTCCGCATCGCAGAACGCGACGAGCGGCGCGTCGGCGGCCTCGAGGCCCGCGTTGGCCGCGGCCCCGAACCCCCGGCGGGGCTCGGTCACGACCGTCGCGCCGTGCTCGCGGGCCACCTCGGCGGACCGATCCCTGGAGCCGTTGTCCACGACGATGGCGCGTACGCCCGCGGGGAGCCGGCCGAGCACCCACGGCAGGGCGCGCTCCTCGTCGAGGCAGGGCAGGACGAGGTCGACCAGGACGTCGTGGGGGCCCGCGCCCGACGGTGCGGCGGTCATCGCGGCCTCCCCGTCGGCGGTGCCGCGGCGAACTCGGCGAACTCGGCGAGACCGGCGTCGAGCGTCACGCGCGGCATCCACCCCAGCTCGGCGCGAATCCGATCGGATGACGCGGTGATGTGCCGTACGTCGCCGAGCCGGTACTGCCCGGTCACGACCGGATCGGGGCCGCCCATCGCGCGGGCGAGCCCCCGTGCGATCCCGCCGACCGTCGTGACGACGCCCGAGCCGACGTTGAAGGCCCTCGCGGTGCCGGCCGGCAGCCGGCCGAGCCCGTCGGCCGCCGCGAGGTTCGCGCTCGCGACATCCGTGACGTGCACGAAGTCGCGGCGCTGCTCGCCGTCCTCGAACACGCGTGGCGCCTCGCCTCGGGCGAGCGACGAGCGGAAGATCGCGGCGACCCCGGCGTACGGGGTGTCGCGCGGCATCTCCGGGCCGTAGACGTTGTGGTAGCGCAGCATGGCCGCCCGGCCGCCCGTCGAGCGCGCCCAGGTCGTCGCGAGGTGCTCCTGCGCGAGCTTGGTGAGCGCGTACACGTTGCGAGGGTCGAGGGCGTCGTCCTCATGGACCAGGTCGGGCGCGAGCGGCTGCCCGGTCTCGGGGTCGCGCGGCTCGAACCGCCCCGCGTCGAGGTCGGCGGTCATGCGAGGCGCCGGTCGCCGGCGCCGCCCGGCCGCGTCGCGGTAGGCGCCCTCGCCGTAGACCACCATCGACGACGCGAGGACCAGGCCGCGCGTGCCCGCCCGGGCCATCGCCGCCACGAGCTCCGCCGTGCCGAGCACGTTGGCGCCGGCGTAGTCGGGCGCGTCCTGCAGGTCGACGCCGAGACCGACCTTCGCCGCCTGATGGCACACGACGTCGACCCCGGCGAGCGCGCGGTCGAGCACCTCGGGATCGCGGACGTCTCCGTGCACGAAGTCGACGCCCTCCGGCGGGCGGACGGATGCCGCGTGCACGTCGGGTCTCAGCGAGTCGAGCACCCGCACGTCGGCGCCCCGCTCGACCGCGAGCCGCACGATCGCGCCGCCGATGAATCCGGCGCCGCCGGTCACGAGCAGCATCATCCCTCCACCGGGAGCGCGAGCACGTGCTCGATCGCCTCGGCGTCGACGAGCGGCCGCGGTTCGTAGTCGCCCGGGATCGCGGCGACGATGCGCTCGAGCGACGCGAGCACCCGTGGCCGGGCCTCGGCGAGGCGGCGGAACACGAGCTCGGCGGTGACCGCATCCGGGTCGTCCTCGACGTGCCCGGTGTCGGTGTCGGTGACGAGGCAGAGCGTGGCGGTGCCCATCCCCAACTCGGCCGCGAGGGCGACCTCGGGGCACAGGGTCATGTTGACGAGGTCGGCCCCGGCGTCGCGGAGCACCGCCGCCTCGGCGCGCGTGGAGAACCTGGGCCCCTGGATCACCGCCACCGTCGCGCGCGGCGCGGCATCCGTCACCGCCTCGATCGCGACCCGGCGCAGCTCGGGGCAGAACGGCTCGGCGAACGGCAGGTGGCGGACGACCGACCCGTCGTAGAAGGTGTCGGCGCGGCCCCACGTCCGGTCGAGGAGCTGGTCGGGAACCGCCCACGACTGCGGCCCGAGTTCGGCGCGCAGCGACCCCACTGCCGCGGTCGACACGATCGCACGCACGCCGAGCCGGGCGAGCGCCCACGCGTTCGCGCGGGCGTTGATCCGGTGCGGCGGGATCGTGTGCCCGTCGCCGTGGCGGGCGAGGAACACGACCTCGCGGCCGGCCAGCCGCCCGATCGTGACGCTCGCCGGACCGAACGGCGTGCCGACCTCGCGACGCTCGCCGTCGACCAGCGCGGCGAGCCCGGTGCCGCCGATGACGCCCACCCTGTCCATGGCTCAACCCTGCCCGTCCCCGCCGTGCCGGATCGCGGAGGATCCTTACGATCCGGTGACGCGCGACCCGCGTCCGCGGCGTCGCTGGGGCCGTCGTCCCCGCGTGGGCCCGACACGGCGCATGTCAGGCTCGCTTCATCCGGCGGACGCGCGCCTTCGCGGTCTTCCGCGCCTGCTTCTGGTCGCCCGGCGTGGTGATCGACGAGAACAGCGTGCGGATGCCGCTGAAGATCGCCATCCGCGACGAGCCCTTGACCTGGGCGCGCTGCTTCTTGATCGTGCCCGACTTCGAGCCCTTCTTCGGCGACCCGGTCGCCGGCGTCCGTCCGCCGGCCGTCCCGTAGCGGACCGACACGCGCTCGAGACGCGATGACGATCGGCGCGCGGCGCGCTTGGCCGCATACGGCCGGTCGGATGCCGCGCGCTTGACGTCAGCGATCCGCGCCTGCTCGGTCTTCGCCGCAGCCTTCACCCTCGACTTCGCCGGCTCCGGCAACGAGGACGCCAGCTTGGCCGTCTCCTTGCCGGCCTTCTCGGCCTCCTTCACCGCGCGCTTGGCGGCGCGACGGGCATCACGGTCGGCGGTGGTCTTCGCCATATCGGCCCTCCTCTACTTCTTCAGCACCCCGCAGCGCGGACCCCTTGTGGGCGGCCCTCGCGCCGGTCTTCTCGCTCTCGACGATGAACGCCGGGTCGTCTTCGCTCGCGGTGAACCGCTGGCCCTCGAACGTGAAGTCCTTCGTCTTCCGCTCCACGACCTTGCCCCGGGTCCGGCCCTGGGACGTCGCCCAGCTGACGCGATCGTGCACTGCGACCATCGGACCGCCCCCCCCCTGGCGCCATCGACGGCGGCACGGACGGCCGCCTCGGTCGCGAGCGTACGCCGCGGGGCATCCGCGCCCAACCCCTTGACGGATGCCGCGGCGCGACGCCGGTCCCGACGCGGCGCGTTCCATCGACGCGACCGCACCCCTACGATGACGCCATGGATCTGCCTGCCATGTGGAGCCTCGAGGGACGCGTCGCCATCGTCAGCGGCGCCGGCAGCCCGCAGGGCATCGGGTTCGCCGCGGCCCGCGCGCTCGGACGGCTCGGCGCTGGCATCGTGCTGACCGCGACGAGCGCCCGGGTGCTCGACCGGGCCGAGGAGCTGCGCCGCGAGGGCATCACCGCGAGCGGCCACATGGCGCGGCTCGACGTCGAGGAGCAGGTCGGCGACCTCGCGGCGAACCTCGCCGCCACCGGCATCCGCCCCACGATCGTGGTGAACAACGCCGGGATGATCGCGACCGGCGACCCCGAGATGCTGCACGGCGACGGCACGATGAGCCTCGCGGACTGGAACGCGGGCCTCGCGATGAACCTCACCACGGCGTTCCTGCTCACGCGGGCGATGCTCCCGGGCATGCGCGAGCTCGGCTGGGGTCGCGTCGTCTGCGTGTCGAGCGTGTCGGGACCGCTCATGGCGTCGAAGGGCGACGTCGGCTACGCCACGGCGAAGGCCGGCATGCTCGGGTACGTGCGCGCGCTCGCGGTCGACGAGGCGCTCTCGGGCATCACGGCCAACGCGGTCGCGCCCGGGTGGATCGCCACCGCGAGCCAGCTGCCGAGCGAGGCCGAGGAGGGCATGCTGGTCCCCGCGGCGCGAAGCGGACGCCCCGACGAGGTCGCGTCGGCGATCGCGTGGCTCGCGAGCCCCGGCGCCTCGTACGTCACCGGGCAGCTGATCACCGTCGACGGCGGGAACACGGTCGCCGAGGAACGGCGCTGATCGGCGTCAGCCGGCGCGGCTCGGTGACCGCGACGGGCGTGCATCGCGCCCGAACCGCAGCGCGAGCCCCCACCGCGTCACGCGCAGCATCGCCTCGACGACGATGTCGAGGCTCATCTTCGACCGGCCCCGCTCCCGCTCGACGAACGTGATCGGGACCTCCACGATGCGCAGTCCCGCGAGCGCGGCGTGCCAGGTCATGTCGACCTGGAAGACGTAGCCGCGCGTGTGCACCTGCTCGAGGTGGAGGGCGCGCAGGGCATCGGCGCGGAAGACCCGGTACCCGGCCGTGGCATCCCGCACCGGCAGCCGCAGCATCCGTCGCGAATAGGCGCTGCCCGCCCGCGACAGCCAGATGCGGCGCGTCGGCCAGTTCACCACCGCTCCCCCCGGAACCCAGCGCGAGCCGATCACGACGTCGGCGGGCCGGCCCGCGGCATCCGTCGACTCGAGGCCCGCGAGCAGCTGCGGCAACTGCTCGGGCAGGTGGGAGCCGTCGGCGTCGAGCTGCACCACCGGGTCGAAGCCGTGCTCCAGCGCCCAGTCGAACGCCGCCAGGTAGGCCGCTCCCAGCCCCGCCTTGCCGGCCCGGTGCAGCACGTGGACCGCGTCGTCGGCTCGGGCCAGTTCGTCGGCGAGGTCGCCGGTGCCGTCGGGCGAGTTGTCGTCGACGACGAGCACGGATGCCTCCGCGACGGCCGAGCGGACGCGCGTCACGATCTCCGCGAGGTTGTCGCGCTCGTTGTAGGTGGGGATCACCACCAGCGGCCCGGTCATGCGCTGCTCCTCAGGTCGCGACGGCACGTGGGGAATCGTACCCGTGGTCGGGCTCCGGGCCGAATGCGGGTCGCGGATGACGGCGGAGCGGGTCCCCCTCATGCACGTACCACGACAGAGCCGGAACGGCGCCCGATTCCGCCGACCCTTGCCGTGCGGTCCGCCGGGTGGTGGACTTGCGCGACACGTCACGAGCGATCAGGGGGAACGCATGCCGTACGTCGAAGTGGGAACCGAGAATTCCGCGCCGATCGAGCTCTACTACGAGGACCACGGCGAGGGACGGCCGGTGGTGCTGATCCACGGGTACCCGCTCGACGGGCAGTCGTGGGAGCGGCAGCAGCGCGCACTCCTGTCGTCGCGCCACCGCGTCATCACCTACGACCGGCGCGGCTTCGGCCGGTCGAGCAAGCCGACCACGGGCTACGACTACGACACCTTCGCAGCCGACCTGGCGCGCCTGCTGGAAGCGCTCGACCTGCGGCACGTCGCACTGGTCGGCTTCTCGATGGGCACCGGCGAGGTCGCCCGGTACCTCGGCGCGTACGGCAGCGACCGGGTCGCCAAGGCGGCGTTCCTCGGGTCGGTGCCGCCGTACCTGCGGAAGACCGACGACAACCCGGCGGGGGCGGCGCCCGACTTCGATGGGCTGCGAGCGCAGGCCGAGGAGGACCGGTTCGCCTGGTTCGACGCGTTCTTCGAGAACTTCTACAACCTCGACGAGAACCTCGGCACGCGCATCTCCGAGGCCGCCGTGCGGGGCAGCTGGAACACGGCGGCCCAGGCGTCGTGGTACGCGGCCGCCGCCTGCGTCGACACGTGGCTCACCGACTTCCGCGGCGACGTGGACCGCATCGACGTGCCCTCGCTGATCCTGCACGGCACGGCCGATCGCATCCTCCCCATCGACCCGACGGCCCGCGAGCTGGCGAAGCGGCTGCCCGACGCGCAGTACGTCGAGATCGAGGGCGCCCCGCACGGGCTGCTCTGGACGCACGCCGACCAGGTGAACGCGGCGCTGCTGACGTTCCTCGCGTCGTGACGCCGGCGCGGGTCAGTCGCCGAGCGCCGCGATGAGCTGCGCCTTCGGCATGCGCGAGTAGCCGGTCACGCCGCGCTCCTTCGCGATGGCGCGCAGTTCGGCCACGGTCTTCTTCGCGAGGTCGTCGGCGGATGCCGCAGCGGCGGGCTTCTTCGCCGTGGCGGGCTTCTTCGCCGTGGCGGGCTTCTTCGCCGTGGGCGTCTTCGCCGTGGGCGTCTTCGCGGCGGGTGCCGGGGCCGCGGGTTCGACCGTCGGCGACGGGACCGCGGCGGGCTCCGTCACGGGCTTCGCCGCCGCCGCACGCGCCGCCTCGGTCGCCGCCTCCGGGGTGGTGTCGGCGGGCTCGGACCGGCGGGCTCCGCCGCCGGTCGCGCCGCGCTTGCGCAGCTTCTCGAGGCTCTGCTCGAGTTCGCGCGCCTTGGCACGCGTCGCCGCATCGGCCTTCTTCGCGAGCCGGACCGCCTCGGCGACCGCCGCCCTCGCGGCGTCGAGCGCCTTCGCCGCCGCCTTGCGGTCCTTCGCGGCCGTGTCGTCCTTCGTCGTGGGAGCGGCGTCCGTCTTCCGGGACGTCTTGCTGGCCATCGTCGCACCTCCGGTCATCGCGGGCCCTGGTCTCGGGGCATCGTAGCGCGACGGCCGGGACCGGCCCGGATCCGGGTCGCCGGAGACGACGAGGGGCGGTGCCGCACGCCCTCGGCGCGGCATCCGCCCCTCGTCGGTCAGCGCCCGGTCGCGCGGGTCAACGACGCAGCTCGAGCGTGCAGCACTTCACGCCGCCCCCGCCGAGGAGGAGCTCGGACAGGTCGACGCCGATCGGGTGGTAGCCGGCGTCGCGCAGCTGCTGCTCGAAGCCCTTCGCGCGGGCCGCGATCACGACGTTGCGGCCGTCGCTGAAGGAGTTCAGCCCGAGCACCGCCGCGTCCTCCTCCGAGACGAGGATCGCGTCGGGGTAGCGCTCGCGGAGCACCTCGAGCGAGGGCTCGTCGAACGCGCTCGGAAGGTAGGCGATGTGCTCCTGGCCGGGGCGGGAGTCGAGCACGGCGATGGCCGTGTCGAGGTGGTAGAAGCTCGGGTTCACGAGGTTCAGCGTGACGACCTCGCGTCCGGTGATGCGCCGCAGCTCGTCGTGGCTCGACGTGTCGCTGCGGAACCCCGTGCCGGCGAGGATCACGTCGCCGACGAGGAGGAAGTCGCCCTCGCCCTCGTTCACCTCGGCCGGCTCGCGCACGTCGAAGCCGGCGCTGCGGAACCACTCCATGTACGCGGGCCCCTCGGCCGCGCGCTGCTCGTGGGTGAACCGGGCGCCGTAGGCGATGCCGTCGATCACCGTGCCGCCGTTGGCCGCGTAGACCATGTCGGGCAGGCCCTCGACGGGGTCGATGAGGTCGACCTCGAAGCCCAGGTCGACGTACGTGTCGTGCAGCACCTGCCACTGCCGGACGGCCAGGGCCGTGTCGGTCGGCTTCGCGGGGTCCATCCACGGGTTGATCTGGTACACCACGTCGAAGTGCTCGGGGCGGCACATGAGCACGGACTTCTTCGAGGCCGTGCGCTCGCCGGCGCCGGGTCGGGTCTCGGTCTCGGTCTCGATCACAGTCGACATCTCACTCCTGTTCGGATGCTGGTGAGCCGAGCGCTGCGGCGCGCCACGGTGCCCGGCCGGTGGGTGTCGGCGGACCAGGTCGCTCTCTCGAGCCCCGACGTGGTGCGATCGCCCGCACCGTCGCCGAGACGCCGATACCAGTGTGGCCCGGATGCCGCGCGGGTTTGCGTCTCGCGGCACAGGTTGCGTGCGCGTCGAGGGCCTCGACGCAACGATTCCGCCCGACGAGCGGGTGCTCTCGCACGTTTCCGCAGGTGGCCCGGCGAAACCGCACTCGCGCGTCGCGCGTGCCGGCGGCGCACTGCTCCGGGTCACATCCGATTCCCAACGTCCGGGCGCATCCTGTTGCGGTCGGCTCGACCGACACGACGACGGAGCGGCATGAACACTCACGACGAGGTCGACGACGCGATCGAGGAACGCACGGCGCGGCTGCAGCGGATCGCCTACGGCGCGGACGCCTCCGAGGCGGAGCGCGCCGAGGCGGCGGCCCAGCTCGCAGCACTGCGCGGTCGGCCCGACGCGGTCGGCGCCGGGCCGGTGGAGCGGGCCGCCGCGCCGAGACCCGCCGACGAGCCCGGCACTCCGGACGAGGAGCACGATCACCGCCGCGTCGGCACGGAGCGGCGCCGGATCGGCGTGCGGCCGGGAACGCGCCGGACGCTCGCCTTCTCGTCGGCGGCGCTCGGCATCGGAGTGGTGATCGGACTGTGGGTCGGCACCGGCGTCGGCCCCTCGGCAACCGACGGCGGCGACGTGCCGGTCGCGGAGACCGTCGCGTGGGAGGTCTTCGAACGCCCGGCGACCGACGGCGACGTCGCGCAGCATCCGGGCCCGCTCGTCGACCTCGGCACCGACGACTCGACCCGTCGCCTGCTCCTCACCCGATCCGACGGCGTGCGCCTGATCGCCGTGCGGACCACCGACGGGGAGAACGCCTGCCTCATCCTCGCGCTGCCCGTGGGCCGGCCCGCCACGGCGTGCACGGAGGACGGGCGCTTCCCGCTCGAGGGCATCCGGGCGGAGATCTCCGTCCAGGGTGTGGGCGTGTACCTCGCCGGCTGGCGGCCGGACGGCCAGGCGGACATCAACACGGCCGACGCGCCGACCGGCTAGCCGATCACACCGCATTCCCAAGGTGCCGTCGCATGCTGGAGTGGCCGGCCCGCCCGGCAGGACGACGGAGTTCGGATGCCCGACCACCACGACGACCTCGACGAGCGCATCGCGCGGCTGCAGCGCGCCTCGTACGGTGCGGACGCGTCCGACGCGGAGCGCGCCGCCGCGCGTGCGGAGCTGGCGGCGCTGCACGACGACGCGAGCGACGCATCCGGACCGCGGCCTGCAGGCGACCCCGGAGCCGGGGCCGGGACCGCGCCGGCGATGCCGGAGGACCGGATGTCGCCGGACGCCTCGGAGCCGCCGACGACCGCGGCCACGGCGGGGACGCACGGGTCGGACCCGACGCGGACGCGCAACCGCGGCCGCCGCGGCGCCCGAACGGTGATCGTGTCGGTGCTCGCCGCGCTCCTCGTGGGCGCGGGGACGGGCTGGGCGCTCGGCAGCGCATCCGAGCCCTCGGTCGGGGCGGGCGACGACGCACCCGTCGAGTGGACCCGCGCCTGGCAGGTCTTCGACCGACGCGTCGGCGACGGCGACCTCGTGCGCCATCCCCCGCCGGAGGAGTCGGTCGAACTCGACGAGTCGAGTCGCCGACTGCTCGTCACCCGTTCGGACGGGGTGCGGCTCGTCGCCGCCCGGACCGCCGACGGCGGGAACGCCTGCCTGATCCTCGTCCTCCCGGTCGGCCGCCCCGGCGTGGCCTGCACCGAGCTGGGCAGGTTCCCCGCCGACGGCCTGCGCGCCGAGGTCTCGGCCGAGGCCGTCGGCGACTACGTCGCGATCTGGTACGCGGACGGCCGGGTGACGGTCAACGCCGCCGCGGTGCCATCCGGTTGAGGTCGAGGTTCGCGCCCCGGGCTTCGACCGGCGCGACTACGCCGCGTCGACCCCGGCATCCGCGGCGTCGTTCCGCCGGTCGCGCCACTCGAGCCAATGGCGCACGGCGGAGTCGTCGTAGTGCGGTCCCGAGATCCCGAGCGTGAACAGCCGCACACCCGCGTCGTAGAGGGCGTCCGCGTAGTCGTCGTCCAGGCTGCGCCGGGGCAGTTCGTTCGAGACCGTCAGGCCCGACACGTCGCGACCGACGCGCTCCCCCCATCGCTCGAGCACGTCCAGCTTGTGCGCGAGCTCGGCGGGCGGCACGAACGAGTGCCAGATGTCGGCGTGCTCGGCCACGAGGCGCAGGGTCTTCCGCTCGCCCTTGCCGCCGATCATGATCGGGATGTCGCGGGTGGGCGCGGGGTTCAACTTCGCCCAGCGGGCCTTGACCCGCGGCAGCGCATCGGCGAGGTCGTCGAGGCGCGAGCCGACCGTGCCGAACTCGTAGCCGTACTCGTCGTAGTCGCGCTCGAACCAGCCGGAGCCCGTGCCGAAGATGAACCGGCCGGTGTCGCCGCCCTTCGCGCTGATGTGGTCGAGCGTGCGAGCCATGTCGGCCTGCAGGTCGGCGTTGCGGTACGAGTTGCAGTTCACGAGCGTGCCGAACTCGACGCGCTCGGTCTGCTCCGCCCACGCCCCGAGCATCGTCCACGCCTCGAAGTGCAGGCCGTCGCGGTCGCCCGACAGCGGGAAGAAGTGGTCCCAGTTGAAGATCACGTCGACGCCGAGGTCCTCCATCCGGAGCACGGCGTCGCGCACCTGCGCGTACGTGGCGTGCTGCGGCTGGAGCTGGATGCCGAGGCGTGCGGGTGCGTTCGAGGCGTTCGGGGTCATGGTTCCGACCCTAGGCGCCGCACCGAGGGGGCGCACCGGTGTCAGCCGAGGGCGAACGCATGGCGCCTGCGTGCGCCGCATGATCGGGCGCCCGTTCGCGCGAAAGTGGGTGGCCATCACGAAACCGCAACGGCACGCACGAAAGCGGCGTCCGACGGTATCGCCACGCAACGGACCGCCGTACACTCGGCCCATGGACAACCTCGACCGCGCCATCCTCGACCTGCTGCGCCAGAACGCCCGGGCCGGGTACGGCGACATCGGGTCCTCGGTCGGCCTGTCCGCCTCCGCCGTGAAGCGGCGCGTCGACAAGCTCGTCGCCGACGGGGTCATCAAGGCGTTCACCATCCAGGTCGACCCCGCGGTCGACGGCATGAGCACCGAGGCGTACGTCGAACTGTTCTGCCGCGGCACCGTCGCCCCCGACGAACTGCAGCGGATCCTCCAGCAGGTGCCCGAGATCGTCTACGCCGGCACGGTGACCGGCAGCGCCGACGCGATCGTGCACATGCGCGCCCGCGACATCACCTCGCTCGAGGACGCGCTCGAGCGGGTGCGCATCGCGCCCAACGTCGACCACACGCGGAGCGCCATCGTGCTGTCGCGCCTCGTCAACCGCAACCGGGACTGAGCGCCGGAGCGACCGGCCCGCCCCGACCCAGGAGTCCCCATGCGATTCACCGTCGACGTCGACTCGCCCACTCCCCCGTACGAGCAGCTCCGCATGCAGGTCGTCGACGCCGTTCGCGACGGCCGGCTCGCGGCGGGCTCGAAGCTGCCGACCGTGCGAGGGCTCGCCGACGAGCTCGGCCTCGCGGCGAACACGGTCGCCCGCGCCTACCGCGAGCTCGAGGCCGACGGCGTCGTCGAGGGGCGCGGCCGTGCGGGGACGTTCGTCCGTGCGGCGGGCGATCCGGTCGAGCAGGCGCTGCAGGCCGCGGCATCCGCCTTCGCCGACGCCGCCGAGCGCCTGGGCGTGGCGACGGATGCCGCCGAGGCCGCCGTCGCTCGCGCCCTGCGCGCCCGGCGCTGACGCGCACCCCGCGCGTCTCCTCGCGCCCCGCGGCCCCTCGCGCCCTCGCCTCGCCCGCCCCGCGGGCCCTCGCCTCGCCTCGCCTCGACGGGAGGTTTCTGCGCGTGAGTGCGGATCGGAACCTCACTTCGGCGCACAAACCTCCCGTGGAGCGCGCGCGAGACGGCGTCAGACCGCCGGCGCCTCCTGCGGAGCGGGGATGGGCTCCTTCGGCAGGCGGCGCACCTTCGCCCGCCGGCGCCGGCGCTCGGGGATCATCGAGCGCATCTCCTCGAGCTTGCCGAAGCACAGCAGGCGGTCCTCGGCCTCGAGCACGACGCCCTTGCGCGGGTTCGGGATGACCGCGGTGCCGCGGTGCAGCGTGAGCACCGTGATGTCGCGGTCCCACAACCCCGAGTCGCCCAGGGTCTTGCCGACGAGATCGGCCGCGCCGTGCACGACGAGCTCGGCGACGCCGTAGCCGGTCGAGACGGTGAGCCGCTGGCGCACGTCGATCTCGGGGAACGCGACCTGGTTGCCGATGAAGTCGATGATTGCTCCCGCGACATCCAGCTTCGTCGCCGTCTCGATGCCCTGCAGGCCCGGCGACGAGTTCACCTCCATCACGAGCGGCCCCTCGTTGCCCTCGAGCATGTCGACGCCGGCGACCTTGAGGCCCATGATCTGCGCCGACCGCACGGCGGCCTGCTCGTACTCGGGCGTGAGCTCGACGGGCTCGACGCTGCCGCCGCGGTGCACGTTCGAACGGAACTCGTCGCCGCTCGCGACGCGCCGCATGGCCGCCACCACCCGGTCGCCGACGACGAGCGCGCGGATGTCGCGCCCGCGGCTCTCGGCGATGAACTTCTGGATGAGCACGTTCTGCTGCGTCGAGTGCAGCGTCTCGATGATCGCCTCGGCGACCTTGACGGTCGGGGCGAGGATGACGCCGATGCCCTGCGTTCCCTCGAGCAGCTTGATCACGACGGGCGCCCCGCCGACCGACTCGATCGCCGGGCGCAGGTCGGCACGGTTGCGCACGAACGTGGTGGCGGGCAGCGCGATGTTGTGGCGCGAGAGGATCTGGTTCGCGCGCAGCTTGTCGCGCGCGTTGGTGATGCCGTTCGCGGTGTTCGGCGTGTACACGTCCATCTGCTCGAACTGCCGCACGACCGCGGTGCCGAAGTAGGTGATCGAGTTGCCGATGCGCGGCAGGATCGCGTCGTAGTCCGAGAGCTGCCGGCCGCGGTACTGCAGGTCGGGTTCGGAGCCCGAGAGGTCGATGCCGAAGCGGAGGGTGTTCAGGACCTTGACGTCGTGGCCGCGCTGCTGCGCTGCAGCACGGAGACGCTGGGTCGAGTAGGCCTGGGGGGCACGCGACAGGATCGCGAGTTTCATGGGGGTCCCTGTCAAGATGAGTGGGTGACGGACGTGTCGACCCATTCAAACACCATCGCCGGATGGCGCGAATGGGTGCGCCTGCCCCAGGCCGACGTCGAGTGGTTGAAGGCCAAGCTCGACACGGGCGCCCGCTCGTCGGCGCTGCACGCCTTCGACGTCGAGGAGTTCGAGCGCGACGACGCCGCGTGGGTGCGCTTCGGCATCCACCCGTGGCAGGACACCGACGCGGACGCCACCACGATCGAGCTTCCCGTCCACGACCGGCGCATCGTGCGCAGCTCGACCGGCCACACGCAGGAACGGCTGGTGGTGCTGATGGAACTCGTGCTCCTCGGCCGCGCGATCACCGCCGAGGTGACGTTGACCAACCGCGACGAGATGGGCTTCCGCATGCTCATCGGGCGCGAGGCGCTCCGGAACGGGTTCCTCGTCGACGCCGGCCGCTCGTTCGTCGGCGGGCGGGCGCCCCGCGCCATCCGTCGCCGCAACCGCGGGCGAGACTGACGCGCCTCAGGGCGCGACGCGGACCCGACGCCCGTCGAAGCCGACGACGTCTCCGACCACCAGCTGCCGTCCGCGTCGACGGTCGACCTCGCCGTTCACCGTCACGGCGCCGTCGATGATGGCCTCCTTCACGTCCCCGCCGGAATCGAGGAGGCCGGCGAACTTCAGGAACTGGCCGAGGCGGATGCCCTCGCCGCCGATCCGGACGTCGTCGATCGGAGCCGGGTTCGTCATCCCCGAATGCTAGTGGACCGGGGCACGCGGGGGCGGGGCCGGGCCTCCCCGCTTCCGGAGTCCGCGCGCGATCGCGCGGCATCAGCCGGTCGACGATTCCGCCACGAGGGCGGCCTCGAGGCGCGCGACGTCCTCGATCCGGCACAGCTCGGTCGCGGGCTGCATCGCCGTCGCGCTGCCCGCGGCCACCGCGGTGCGGAACGCCTCGGCGAGGGTTCGGCCCTGCGCGAGCCGGAGCACCAGCGCCCCGAGGAACGCGTCGCCCGCGCCGACGGCGCTCGCCACCCGCACGCGCGGCGTCGGCAGGCGCAGCACCTCGTCGCGGGTGACCAGCACCGCGCCGCGACCGCCGAGGGTCAGGGCGACCACCTCGGCCCTCGCCGACGCGACGAGCACGCGGGCCGCCTCGATCAGCTCGGACTCGTCGAGTTCGCCGTCGGCGCCGACGAGCTCCGCGAGCTCGTCCCGGCTCGGCTTGATGAGGAAGACCCCGGCCTCGAGCGCTCGGTGCAGCGCCGGCCCCGAGGCGTCCACGACCAGCCGCACGTCGTGATCGGCCGAGATGCCGGCGAGCATGGCGTAGAAGTCGTCGGGCACGCCGGGCGGCAGGCTGCCGCTCGCGACGAGGAAGCCGCCGACCGGGAGCTCGTCGGCGATCACCGAGAGGCACGCGCGCCACTCGGGCTCGCGCATGGTCGGCCCCTGCAGCACGAACCGGTACTGCTCCCCCGTCGACAGCTCGTCGACGGTGAAGCTCTCGCGCGTGTTGCCCGCGATCGTGATGACCCGGGCGACGAGGCCGGCCTCCTCGATGAACCCGCGGTAGGCCTGCCCGGTCGGCCCGCCGAGCGGGTAGACCGCGATCGAGCTTCCGCCGAGGTTCCGGATGGCGCGGCTCACGTTGACGCCGCCCCCGCCCGGGTCGAACCGGCTCGGCCCGCACCGCAGCTTGTGCTCGGGCACGACCCGGTCGGCCGTGCTCGACACGTCGAGCGCGGGGTTCATCGTCAGCGTCACGATGGGTGCGTGCACGGCCATGGTCAGTAGTCCACGGCGTCGCGCGAGATCGGGCACGTCATGCAGTGCCCGCCGCCGCGACCCCGCCCCAGCTCCGCGCCGACGATCTCGATCACCTCGACGCCGGCGTTGCGCAGCAGCGCGTTCGTGTAGGTGTTGCGGTCGTAGGTGAACACCACGCCGGGCTCGATCGCGACGGCGTTGTTGCCGCTGTCCCACTGCTGGCGCTCGCCCGCGTACCATCCGCCGCCCGGCTCGACCGCTCGCAGCTTCGCCAGGCCGAGCGACTCCGCGACGACGTCGATGAACGAGCGGCGCTCCTCGGTGACCTCGATGCCGCCGTCGTCGGCGGGCCGCAGCGAGAAGGTGTGGATGCCGTCGACGATGTCGGGGTAGTACGTCACCACGTCGCGGTCGGCGAACGTGAACACCGTGTCGAGGTGCATGGCGGCGCGGAGCTTCGGCATCCCCGCCACGACCACCCGGTCCGCGGCGCCCCGCTCGAAGAGCCGGGATGCCACGGCCGTGATGGCCTGCCGGGAGGTGCGCTCGCTCATGCCGATGAGCACGACGCCGTTGCCGACCGGCATCACGTCGCCGCCCTCGAGCGTGGCCTGGCCCCAGTCCTGCTCCGGGTCGCCCCACCAGACGGTGCTGCTCGTGAAGTCGGGGTGGAACTCGTAGATGGCCTTCATCAGCATGGTCTCGGCGTGCCTGGCCGGCCAGTAGAGCGGGTTGAGGGTGAGGCCGCCGTAGATCCAGCAGGTCGTGTCGCGCGTGTAGATCGTGTTTGGCAGCGGCGGCATGAGGTACTCGGTCAGGCCCGCCGACTCGCGCACGAGCGCGACCTCCGCCGCGCGGAACTCGGCCGGCAGGTCGCGAGTCGACAACCCGCCGATGAGGTACTCCGTGAGTGCCGCGTGGTCGAGCGAGTCGAGGAACGCGCGCGTGTCGGCGACGAGCCCGGTGCCGACCTCGTTCGCGACGATCTTGCGGTCGAGCAGCCAGTCGCGCGCCCCGGGGACCGCCAGGGTCTCGGCGAGCAGGTCGTGGAGCTCGACCACCTCGACGTCGCGGTCGCGCATGCGCTGCACGAAGTCGGCGTGGTCGCGCTGGGCGTTCTGCACCCAGAGCACGTCGTCGAACAGCAGCTCGTCGCTGTTGCTCGGCGTCAGCCGTTCGTGGCCGAGGCCCGGCCGGCAGACGAGCACCTTGTGCAGCCGCCCGACCTCCGAATGGACCCCGTAGGGGTTCGACATGACGTGCTCCCTTCTGCGCCGCGGCGCCGAGGACGATCAGAGTCGGACGACCCCGGTGACGAGCAGGGCGACGCCGATCACGGCGAACACCACGATGGCGATGAAGACCACGAGACCGGCGGGGGTGAAGACCCGGGCCTGCTGCTGCCGCCGGGCGACGACGTAGAGCGCGGTCGCGGGTGCGAGCAGGATGCACGCGAGGAACAGGAAGACGAATCCCGCCGCCCAGATCAGGAACAGCGTGTACGCGGTCGAGATCACCGCGATCACGAGCTCGCGCGTGCGGCGCCCCGGCGCGACGTCCGCGTACCCGTCCCGTTGCACGGCGATCTTCACCGCGTACGCGCTCGCCAGCGCGTACGGCGTGAGCGAGAGCGCCGCCGTGAGGTCGAGCGTGAAGTCGAGCGCATCGCTCACGAACTGGACGAGGAAGAGGATGACGGTGACGAGGATCGACGTCCACAGCACGGCGCGCTCCGGGACCTCCCGGGCGTTCAGGTGCGCGAAGTACCGCGGCAGGTCGCGGTCCTTCGCGGCCGCGAACACGACGTCCGCCGCCAGCAGCTGCCAGGCCAGGTAGGCGCCGAGCACCGAGATGATGAGCCCGATGCGGACGAAGGCGCCGCCCCACGGGCCGACGGCCGCCTCGAGCACGCCGCCCGCCGACGGCTGCGGCAGCTCCGCGATCTCGGCCTGCGGCAGGATGCCGTACGACAGGATCGACACCGACGCGAACAGCGCGAGCACCGAGAGGAACCCCAGCACGGTCGCCCGCCCGACATCCGAGCGCTTCCTCGCGTAGCGCGAGTACACGCTCGCGCCCTCGATGCCGAGGAAGACGAACACCGTGATGAGCATCGTGCCCTGCACCTGCGTGAAGAGCGCCTCGCCGCCCGCCGGCCCGGCATCGCCCGACAGGTTGCCGACGAAGACGTCCCAGTCGAAGAAGAAGATCACGAGCACGAGGAACAGCGCGAGCGGCACGAGCTTCGCGACCGTGACGATGAAGTTGATCGCGGCGGCCTCGCGCACTCCCTGGCGGATCAGCAGGTAGACGCCCCAGACCGCGGCGACCGAGATGAGGAACGCCGGCCACGTGTCGCCCTCGCCGAGCACCGGACTCAGGTCGGGGAAGAGCTGCGAGAGCGTCGTCATGATGAGCACCCAGTAGAACGCGTTGCCCGCGCACGCCGACGCCCAGTAGCCCACCGCCGACAGGAAGCCGGGGTACACCCCGAAGCCCGCGCGCGCGTAGACGTACACCCCGTTGTCGAGCTGCGGCTTGCGCATCGCGAGCGTCTGGAACACGAGCGCCAGCGTGAGCATGCCGAGCCCGGCGATGGTCCAGGCGATGAGGGCGCCGGAGACCCCGGTCTCGCTCGCGAAGCGCGCCGGGAGCTGGAACACGCCCGCGCCCACCATCGAGCCGACGACCATCGCGGTCAGCGCGGGGAGGCTCAGCTTCGAGGTCGCCGGCGCCTCGGCCGTCGATGCCATCAAGGCCCCCTCCCCCGTTCGATCCGCCATCGGGCGGATGGTTCAGGACGCGGCGTCGCAACCTGCTCCGTGTCTAGCGCAGCGTTCCCGCGCGCACAAGGTCGCGGGCAGCGGATGCCGCCGGCCGGCCGCGGCACGCCGGGCATGGCGAGGGGGCGGCCGCGTCACGCGACCGCCCCCTCGTGGCATCCGTTCGGGAGCGCCCCTAGATCACGTCGTCGGAGATCGTCGTCGGGTTGCCGAAGCGGTGGTTGGTGATCGACACCGCCTGCTCGTGCAGGAACGGCAGCAACTCGACGCGGCCCGACGGGGTGACCGGGTGCGACCACACCGCGAGGTCGGGCGTGCCATCCGTCGCCTCGGCGAGCGCCGTCGCCGAGCCGCCGACGAGGCGGACGCGACCGGTGACCTCGCCGCGACGCGCGCGGTCGAGCCAGCCGGCGTCGCCCTCCCGGATGACGCGGATGTCTCGGGCCGCGAGCAGCGCGCGGACGCCCTTGGGCAGCTCGTGCGCGGTCGAGACGGTGAGCGGCGACTTCGCGAGGAGGCCCGCGGCGATGGTGCGGAGCCCGTCGGCGAGGGTGGCGTCCTCGCTGATGCGGACCGTGACGGGCAGCGGCAGGTAGCGGAACAGGTTCCGCTCGACGCCCACGCCCGACACGTCCTTGACGGTGCCGTACTCCTCGGCCCAGGCCACCTCGTCGGAGAGCGCGCCGCGGCGCAGCACCTCGTACGACTCGTAGTCGAGCGACGACTGCGACGCCTCGATGAGCTCGATCACGCGCTTCTCCAGCCCGCGGAGGTGCAGCGACCGGCTGCCGTCGCCGTGGTCGGGCTCCCAGTCGCCGAGGCCGAACAGGTAGTTCGGGCCGCCGGCCTTGGCGCCCGCACCGACCGACGAGCGCTTCCAGCCGCCGAAGGGCTGTCGCTGCACGATGGCGCCGGTGATGCCGCGGTTCACGTAGAGGTTGCCGGCCTCGACGTTCGCGAGCCACGTGGCGAGCTCGTCGGAGTCGAGCGAGTGCAGGCCCGCGGTCAGGCCGAAGTCGACCGCGTTCTGGAAGCGGATCGCCTCGTCGAGGTCCTTCGCGTGCATGATGCCGAGCACGGGGCCGAAGAACTCGGTGAGGTGGAAGTACGAGCCGGGCTTCACGTTCCCGCGGATGCCGGGCGACCACAGGCGGCCGGTGCCGTCGAGCTGCCGCGGCTCGACGAGCCATTCCTCGTCGGCGCCGAGCGTGGTGAGCGCGTGCAGCAGCTTGCCGTTCGCGGGCTCGACGATCGGGCCCATCTGGCTCGCCGGGTGCTCGGGCCAGCCGACGCGGAGGCTCGTCGCGGCATCCACCAGCTGGCGGCGGAACCGCTCCGACTTCGCGACGGAGCCGACGAGGATCACGAGCGACGCCGCCGAGCACTTCTGGCCGGCGTGCCCGAAGGCGCTCTTCACGACGTCGGATGCCGCGAGGTCGAGGTCGGCCGACGGCGTGACGATGATCGCGTTCTTGCCACTCGTCTCGGCGAGGAGGGGCAGGTCCTTCCGGAACGAGCGGAACAGCTCGGCCGTCTCGTAGGCGCCGGTGAGGATGACGCGGTCGACCTTCTCGTCGGAGACGAGCTTGGTGCCGAGCTCGCGCGAGCCGAGGTCGACGAGCGCGAGCAGGTCCTTCGGGATGCCGGCCTCCCAGAGCGCCTCGACCATGATCGCGCCCGAGCGCTGCGAGAGCTTCGCGGGCTTGATGATCACGCCCGAGCCCGCGGCGAGCGCGGCGAGCACGCCGCCCGCCGGGATCGCGACGGGGAAGTTCCACGGCGGGGTGACCACGGTGAGCTTCGACGGCACGAAGCGGGCGCCCTGCACGCGGTCGAGCTCGCGGGCGCGCTCGGCGTAGTAGTGCGCGAAGTCGATCGCCTCGGAGATCTCGGGGTCGGCCTCGGCGATGGTCTTGCCGGTCTCGGCCGCCATCACCTCGATGAGCCGGTCGCGGTTCGCGGCGAGCGCGAGGCCGGCGCGGTGCAGCACGGCGGCCCGCTCCTCGCCCGGCATCCGGCCCCACTCGGCGCCGTTCGCGGCGACCGTGGACATGAGCTGCTCGAGCTCCTCGGCCGTCTCGATACGGTGGTCCGCCAGGGTGTCGATGCCGAGCGTCGAGGTCGGCACGCGCTCGAGGATGCGGCGGCCCCACTCGCGGTTGGCTGCGAGGGCGGGATCGGTGTCGGGCTCGTTGCGGAAGCCGGGCGTGACCCCGGGGCCGCTGAGGGCGTCCACCTCGTCGGCGTAGCCGAGCACCGGCTCACCGTCGGAGCCTCGCGTGATGCCGAGCACGACGCTCGTGAGCGAACCCTCGTGCTGGTCGCCGGGTGCCGGCGCCGCGACGGGCAGGCCGAGCTCGGCGGCATCCTTCTCGTCCCATTCGGTGCGGCGGTTCTGGGTGCGGTTCGGCTGCGGGGCAGGGCCCTCGGGGTCCTCGCCGCGGAGCGCGTCGAGCGATCGCAGGTAGCGGTCGCGCTCGCGCTCGAAGAGGGCGCGGTTCTCCGAGAGCTCGAACACGGCCGACATGAAGTTGTCCTGGCTCGCGTTCTCCTCGAGACGGCGGATGAGGTACGCGATCGCGACGTCGAACTCGCTCGGGTTCACGACGGGCGTGTAGAGGAGCAGCCGACCCACGTCGCCCCGGACCGCCGCGGCCTGCCCGGTGGCCATGCCGAGCAGCATCTCGAACTCGACGCCGTGCTCGACGCCGCGCTCCTTGGCGGTGAGCCACGCGTGGGCGACGTCGAACAGGTTGTGGCCGGCGACGCCGAGCCTGACCGCGTCGATGCGCTCGGGCGTCATCGACCAGTGCAGCACCCGCTTGTAGTTCGTGTCGGAGTCCTGCTTCGTCGAGTACGTCGCGACGGGCCAATCGTGCACCGCCGCGTCGACGTGCTCCATGGCGAGGTTCGCCCCCTTCACGACGCGCACCTTGATGGGCGCGCCGCCCGCGGCGCGGCGCGCCTGCGCCCACGCGGTGAGGTCCTGCATCGCGCCGAGCGCATCGGGCAGGTAGGTCTGCAGCACGATGCCCGCCTCGAGACCCTGCAGCTGGGGCTGCTCGAGCACCTTCTTGAAGACCGCGATGGTGAGGTCGAGGTCGCGGTACTCCTCCATGTCGAGGTTGATGAACTTGGGCGTGGGGCTCTTCGCCGCCAGCTCGTAGAGCGGCGTGAGCTTCGTCACGACCTTCTCGACGGCCTCGTCGAACGACCACATGGAGAGCTGGCTGACGACGCTCGACACCTTGATCGAGACGTAGTCGACGTCGCTGCGCGCGAGGAAGTCGTACGTGCCCTGCAGGCGGCGGTCGGCCTCGTGCTCGCCGAGCACCGCCTCGCCGAGCAGGTTGAGGTTCAGGCGGTTGCCGGTCTCGCGGAGCGTCTGGATCGCCGGGCCGAGCTTGGTCGGGGTGGCGTCGAGCACGAGGTGGCCGACCATGGCGCGCAGGACCCGGCGCGCGATCGGGATGACGATCCACGGGAACGTCGGCGCCATCGCCCCGCCCAGGCGGATCGCGGCCTTGAGGTGAGCCGGCAGGAACTTCGGGGTGAGCCGTGCGACCTGGGCGAGATTGCGACCGGCGACGCCGAGGTCCTCCGGGCGCATGACGCCGTCGACGAACCCGACGGTGAACGCGAGGCCCTTCGGATCCTTGAGCACGCCGGCCAGGCGCTGGGCGGCCGGGTCGACCGGGTGCTCGGTGCTCTCGGCGAGCCAGCGCTCGACGAGGGCGACGACGTGGTCGGTGCTCGGAACGACGTCCGCGAGCGTGTTCTGGGTGGTCACGACGGCGATGTCCTTTGTCTCGGAGGGCGCCCGGGGGTGGTGCACGCCCGGCACTCCCAGTCTGCGCCCGTTGCATCCGTTCGGTACAGCGAACGAATCCGATGCATACTGTTCATGTTTCCCGAACGTTCGAGGTCTCGACATCCGGCACGCCGAACGTACTCCGACGGATGGCGCACGAGGAGGTGCCACGCGATGCTCGATGTCCGCCGCCTGCGCCTCCTGGTCGAGCTCAGCCGGCGCGGCACGCTCGTCGCCGTCGCGGAGGCGCTCGCCTACAGCCCGTCGTCGGTGTCCCAGCAGCTCAGCCAGCTCGAGAAGGAGGCCGGCGTCCCCCTGCTGGTGCAGGTCGGCCGGCGCGTGCAGCTCACGCCGCAGGCCGAACTGCTCGTCGGGCACGCGCAGGCGGTGCTCGAACGGCTCGAAGAGGCCGAAGCGGATGTCGCGCGCTCGCTCACCACGGTCAGCGGCACGGTGCGCATCGCGGTGTTCCAGTCGGCGGCGCACGCCGTCGTGCCGCAGGCGCTCACGCTGCTGGCCGCCGAGCACCCCGACCTCCGCGTCGAGATCACCGAGCGCGAGCCGGAGCTCGCCCTGTTCGACGTCGCCGCGCGCGACTTCGACCTCGTCGTCGCCGAGCAGTACCCCGGTACGACCCGCCCGCTGCACCCCGAGCTCGACCGGGTGCCGCTCGCCCGCGACGCGATCCGGCTCGCGCTGCCGCCGCACCCGTCGGCGCGGCGACGCGGGGTCCGCCGTCTCGACCCGGCCGCCGCTCCCGTCGACGTCGCGGCGCCCCCCGGCCCGGCACCCGCGGACCCGCCCACCCCCGGCGGCATCCGCGCGGCCGAGGACCACGCCGCACTCGCCGGGAACGGCGGCGGGCTGCCGCGCGGTGCGTCCGCCGACCAGCTGCGCGGGGCGTCCTCGCTGCCCTGGGTGATGGAACCGCGGGGCACCGCCGCCCGCCGCTTCGCCGAACAGCTCTGCCGCGACGCGGGGTTCGAACCCGACGTGCGGTTCGAGACGGCCGACCTGATGGCCCACATCCGGCTGATCCGCTCGGGCATCGCCGTGGGACTGCTGCCCGACCTCGTCTGGGCGGGTGAGCCGCCGAGCGTGCACCTCGCGCCGCTGCCGGGCGACCCGGAGCGCGAGGTCTTCTCGTCGACGCGGCGCGCATCCGCCCGGCGCCCCGCCGTCGTGGCGGCGCGCGACGCGCTCGCCCGGGCCGCGGCGCGCAGCGACCGTCCCGGCGCCCCCTCGCCCCCCTGACCCCCCACCTGCCCCCCCCCCCCCCCCCACCCATCTCGTGCAGAAATGGACGCTTCGCAGCCGCGGAGAGCCCCCTTTTCTGCACGAGATGGCGGTGGGGGGTGGGGCGGGACGGCGGCGGTGGCAGGGGGCCGGTGGCATGGGCTGGTCGTCTACGCTCGTGGGATGCCCGATGACGTGCCGAACGCCCCCGACTCCGCCGCCGCTCCCGGCCACGACGTCGTCATCGTCGGTGGCGGCCACAACGGGCTGACCGCCGCCGCCTACCTCGCCCGCGCCGGCCGACGCGTGCTGCTGCTCGAGCGCGACGACCACTTGGGCGGAGCGGCCGTCTCGGCGCAGGCGTTCGACGGCGTCGACGCGCACCTCAGCCGCTACTCGTACCTCGTGAGCCTGCTGCCGCAGCGCATCATCGACGACCTCGGGCTCGACATCCGACTCGTGCGGCGCCGCTTCTCGTCGTACACCCCCGACCCGCGCGACCCGGCACGCGGACTCCTCGTCGACGTCGAAGCGGATGCCGCGGCCGCCCGCGACGCCTTCGCCCGCATCGGCGCCGTCGACGACGCCGAGCCGTGGCAGGCGTTCTACGCCGACACCGCCCGCATCGCGGAGGCGCTCTTCCCCACCCTGACCGAGCCGCTGCCCACGCGGGACGAGGCCATGGCGCTGGTCGGCGACGAGCGGATCTGGCGCGAGTTCGTGGAGCAGCCGCTCGGCGAGACGATCGAGGCGCGGTTCGCCGACGACCTCGTCCGCGGCGTCATCGCGACCGACGGCCTCATCGGCACCTTCACCGACCTGCACGACGAGCAGCTCGATGCCAACCGGTGCTTCCTGTACCACGTGATCGGCGGCGGCACCGGCGACTGGGACGTGCCGGTCGGCGGCATGGGCGCCGTGACCGGCGAGCTCGCGCGGGCGGCGCGCGAGGCCGGCGCGACCCTGCGCACCGAGGCCGAGGTCACCGCGGTCGACCCGGACACGGGCGAGGTCCGCTGGCTCGAGGCGGGCGACGAGCGGATGGCGCGGGCACACGTCGTGCTCGCGAACGTCGCGCCGGTCGTGCTCGACCGGCTCCTCCCGCCATCCCCCGTCGAGAGCGCGACCGAAGGCGCACGCGGCGCCGGGGCCGGAAGCGAAGGCGATGCCCCGACCCGCGACGCCGACGCCGACGCCGACGCGGAGCCCGCACCCGCGGTCGCCCCGCGCGACGAGCCGCCGTTCCCCGACGAACCGGAGGTCCCGCTCGACGAGTACGCGCGCCGCCGCGTCGAACGGCTCGGCATCCCCGAGGGCGCCCAGGTGAAGGTCAACCTGCTGCTCTCGCGCCTCCCCCGGCTGCGGGACGACGCGGTCGCGCCCGAGCAGGCGTTCGCGGGCACGTTCCACATCAACGAGCTCGGCTCGCAGCTCGCCGAGGCCTACGCGAGCGCTTCCGGGGGCGTCCTTCCCGACCCGCTGCCCTGCGAGATCTACTGCCACACCCTGAGCGATCGCAGCATCCTCGGCCCCGAGCTCGCCGACTCGGACGCCCAGACGCTCACCGTGTTCGGCCTGCACGTGCCCGACCGGCTCGTCGACCGCTACGGCAACGACGAGCTGCGCGACCTGCTCCGCGACGCCGTGCTGGCCTCGCTCGATTCGGTGCTCGCCGAGCCCATCGCCGACGTGATCTCGACGGATGCCGCGGGCCGGCCCTGCATCGAGGTGAAGACCACCCGCGACCTCGAGGAGGCCCTCGGCATGCCCGGCGGCAACATCTTCCACGGGCCGCTGTCGTGGCCGTGGGCCGGGCCCGGCGACGAGCTCGCGAGCCCCGCCGCCCGGTGGGGCGTCGCGACCGCGCACCCCCGCGTGCTGCTCTGCGGTTCCGGTGCGGTGCGCGGCGGCGCGGTCAGCGGTATCGGCGGGCACAACGCCGCGATGGCCGTGCTCGAGGGCGACCTGCCGTAGTCGGCGGCGGGGTCGCCGGCCCGCGCCGCGGCATCCGCCCGACGGGCCTACGTCAGAAGACGAACAGCTGGCCGAGGATGAGGATGGCGACGAAGAACACCGCCACGACGCCGCCGACGATCGCCAGCGCCCGCGGCGACATCCGCGCGATGCCGTAGCCGACCAGCACCGGCAGCGCGAGCAGCAGCAGCGTCACCACCCACCAGAACGCCTGGTAGCCCGCCGTGGTGGCGTCCGAGAGGCGCCCCGCGAACAGCTGCTGCGTGGCCGGATTGGTGGCGAACGCGAACGCCGCGCTGAGCGGCACCGCGAGCAGCGCGAACACGATCACGCCGACGAACCACCCCCACATGTCCGGATGGCGGCCGCCGATGCGGAGCGGCTCCTCGTCGTGATGCGTCTGCGCCGGCGTGTGCTTCACCCGGGGCTTCGAACCCGAACTGCCCATGCGCGTCACTCTAGCCCTGCGCGCGAGCCGGGATTAGCCTGAACCCAGGACGACACGCGGGGGGCGACGATGACCAGCATCCGACCGACCGGCCACTACACGCAGAAGGCGGACGGGCTGTACCTGCAGTTCGATCGCCTGTTCCGCGCTCCGATCGAGGACGTCTGGTTCTCCCTGACAAACCCGGCCTCGCTCGACGGCTGGATCGGAACGTACACCGGCAGCCCGTCGACGGGCGCCGTGCGGTTCCGGATGACGGCGGAGGGCCCCGACGCCCCGTGGGAGGACGTCAGCATCCTCGAGTGCGCGCCGCCGCACCGGGTGCACCTCGACATCGAGCAGCCCGACGACGCGCCGCCGTGGCGGCTCCTCGTGCACCTGAACGAGGGCAGCGGGCTCACCACGCTGACCCTCGCCCATCGCATCCCGCCCGGCGGCGACGTCGGCAGCCTCGGCGCCGGCTGGGACTACTACCTCGACCGGCTCGCCGCCGCCCGCGCCGGCGAACGGCTGCCCGACTGGGAGGCCGACGGGTACCTCGACACCCTGGGGCCCCACTACCGCGAACTCCGGACACCGGCCGCGTAGCCCGCACATGACCGACGACCCCCGCCCCGCCTCGCCGGAGCCCACCCCCGCCCTGCCGGAGACCACCCCCGCCCTGCCGGAGCCCACCCCGCACCGCGCCGACCCGTTGCAGTCGATGGCCACCCACCCCTCCGTCTGGGGCTTCCGGGTGGCGCTCGGGCTCCTGGGCGCCGCGCTGCTCGCCCTGATCTTCATCAACCTCAGCGACGTCATGCTGTCGGTCTTCGTCGCCGCGTTCGTCGCGCTCGGGCTCGACCCGCTGATCCGCTGGTTCGAGCGGCGCGGGATGCGGCGCGGCACCGCGATCGTGACGGTGCTGATCCTGTTCATCGTCGTCGTGGTCGGGATCATCTGGATCCTCGTGCCGCCGGTCGTCGAGCAGGCGACGGCGCTGATCACCGGCCTGCCGGGCCAGATCGAGGCGCTCGTCCAGTCCGGGTGGTTCGAGCAGTTCAACGAGACGACGAACGGCATCGCCGCCGCGGTCGCCGCGGGCCTCGGCGACCTCCTCTCCGACCCCAACACCTGGGCGACCATCGGGGGCGGCGCGCTGGCGTTCGGCGTCAGCATCCTCAACGCCGTGTCGACGGGCTTCTTCGTCGTCGTACTGTCGATCTACTTCATCGCCACCCTCGACAGCTCGAAGCAGGCGATCTACACGCTCGTGCCGGCATCCGAGCGACCGGTGGTGGTCCCGCTCGCCGAGCGGATCATGCAGTCCATCGGCAAGTACCTGAGCGGCATGGTGGTGCTGGCGTTCCTCAACGCCACGTACTCGACGATCCTCCTCGTGCTCACCGGCAACCCGTACGCACTGATCCTCGGCGTGGTCGCGCTGTTCGTGACCCTGATCCCGCTCATCGGCACGGTCCTGACCACCATCCTGATGACCTTCGTCTCGCTGTTCGTCTCCCCGACCGCCGCCGCCATCGTGCTCGTCGCGATGCTGATCTACATGCAGGTCGAGGCGTACGTGCTCACCCCGCGCGTCATGGGCAAGGCGGTGCAGGTACCGGGCGCCATCGTGCTCATCTCGGCACTGGCCGGCGGCACCCTGCTCGGGCTCCTCGGCGCGCTGGTCGCCATCCCGATCTCGGCGGGCATCCTGCTGATCCTCCGCGAGATCGTGGTGCCGAGGCAGGCGGTCTCGTAGGCCTCGGCGGGCGACTCAAACGGGGTCGGCGCGGACGAACTCGATGGACTTCGCCTGCAGGAAGGCGCAGAGCGCCGCGACGACCGAGAGCTCGGCCGCCTGGTTGAGGAGAGCCGGCGCGTCCAGTATCAACGGCGTCTCCCGGGCCTCGATCGTCACCGCCCAGCGGACTGCGCCGCGAATCTCGGGCTGGATCGTGATCACGGTCGCGCCGTCGGACAGGCGGACCGCGACCAGGCCCGTATCGGCGCCGGCAGCGCCATCCTGCTCGATCGCACGCACCTCACCGCTGAATCGGTACCCGAGCTGCTCGAACTCGACCAGCCACGATCGGATGGTACTCAGACTCCGGAACGGCATCTCGACCTCCTCGCCGGGACCTCGCCTCGTACCGAGGATATCCGCGACGACCGGTCCTCGACAGGCCATCGGTCCCGGCGGCGAACCGGCCTCGCGTGGCGCGCGGTCGCCGGCATCCGGTCGTCCGGCGGATCAGGCCCAGACGGACGGCGCCTCCGCGCGGGTCGCCGGCAGCGCGACATCCGCCCCCCACTGCTCGATCCACTCGGGCAGCTCGTCGCTCACGGGCGGCGCGCCGAAGGCCTCGACGAGCTCGGACACGGGCACCGTGCCGCCCTCCTTGCGGAGGAACCGCGCCCGGATGAAGCCCTTCGCGTAGATCTCGGGCTCGCCGTCGGCGCCGGGTCGCACGAACCGCTGCTCGCAGTACACGGCCTTCTCGTCGAAGCCGAGCAGCCGCGACTCGATCGTGAACCGCTGCCACGGCTCGAGCGACTTGCGGAACGTGATGGTCTCGCTGACCACGACCGGGTACCAGCGGCGCTGCCGCATGATGCGCCAGACGTCGCTGCGGACGAGGAGGTCGAAGCGGGCGACGTCCATGATCGAGAAGTAGACGCCGTTGTTCATGTGCCGGTTGACGTCGAGGTCGGTCGGCAGCACGCGGAAGCGGGTATGCGCGACGTCGTAGTGTCCGAGGTCGGGCTTGCGCCGCGAGAGGAAGAGCACGTGCAGCAGCGTGCGGAACAACATGTGCATGGTCCACGACTGTATGCCCGATCCGTCGTGGGTCTTCCATCATTGGTGACGGCGCACAGCGCGACGACGGATGCCGCGGCGCGGCGTTGTGCGCAGTCGCGAACCGCCTACGGCAGCACCTCGACCGCCAGGCTCGCGCGCTGCATCGTGGTGTAGCCCTCCTTCTCGCCCGTGACCACGACCCTCAGGTTCCGACCCGCGTCGGCGGCCACCGGGGTGTACGTCGGCCCGGTGGCGAGGATGCTGGTCCCGCGCACCCAGCGGATGGTGAGGACGTCGGGCTCGGGCACCCATGTGCCGAGGTCGACCGAGAGCTCCACGCCGACTTGCGGGGTCGGCACGATCACCGGCCGGTCGGCGCGGAACAGACCCGGCGTGACGACGCCGCTGGGTGCGCTCTCCGCCGTGGTCGTCGCGTAGCCCAGCCGCGACCCGGTGATCGCGGCGGAGAGGACGGCGTCGAGGTCGTCGATCGTCACGGTGTAGTACTCGCCCGTCGCCCCGTCGATGGGCGCGCCGTCGCGGAACCACTGGTAGCTCCAGGCCTCCGCGCCGGGCGTCCACGCCCCGTGCACCGCCCGCATCTGGTCGCCGACCCGGGGTTCGAGCGCCATCCGGTCGGTCTTCAGGGTCGCCGACGGCGAGGCGAAGGTCCCCTCGGCGACCGGATCCGTCGATGCGCTGGACCGCACGGTGGCGCGGTACCCGTCGAGGACGCCGGTCACGGTGAAGACGAGCTCGCCGCCCAGGTCGGTGCCCTTGGGCACGTAGCCCCGGTTCGTCGCCCCCGGGATCGGCTCGCCGTCGCGGTACCACTGGAAGGTGCGGGCCGTGCCGGCCGCCCAGGTGCCGAGCGTCGTGTCGAGCCGGACGCCGACGATCGGATCGCCGACGATCTCCGGAATCGGCGCGGGCGCGATCTCGGGCTCGGTCGCCTCGCCCACCGGCCCGACCGGCAGGGATTCGATGCGGGTGCGGAAGTACCCGAGCATCTGCACCGCTTCGGCGGTCGCGGTGATCTCGCCGCCGACGGCCTCGGGCGGCACCACCAACGTCGGGCCGACGGCCCCGGGGATCGCCTCGCCGTCGAGGAACCAGGCGATGCGGGTCAGTCGCGCGTCGTTGAGCCCGGGGATGTCGAACGGGTCGGCGAGCGACGGCGCCAGGCTCAGGATGCCGCCTTCGACCGGGTCGCCGTCGATGGCCAGGCGCTCGCCCGGCGCGCTCGGGTCGACCGGTGCGAAGGTCGCATCCATCGCGACCCACCCTCCGCCGGCGGACGGCATGTTCAGGACCTGGGCGCGCGAGCGCGTCGCCTCGTACGGCCACCACTGCTCCTGCTCGCCCAGCACGAACCGCAGGTGGTAGTTGCCCTGCGCGACGTCGTCGATCACGTACTGTCCGCGTTCGATCGCCGCGGTCAGGGCCGGCGTGCCCTGCCCGATCCGGTAGAGCTCGACCGTGCCCGACTCGGCGGGGGCCAGCTGCTCGTCGAAGACGACGCCGCCGATGAAGGCGGTGGATCGTGCCGCGAGCACCGTCGCGTAGGCGGGCTGCTCGAGCGACTCGTCGCCCTCGGCCACATCGAGCACCGGCGCGTCGGCGAAGGCGACGGGCGCGCTGAACGGATGGTACGCGTCGATGAGGGACGGGATCCGACCCTGCTCGTCGGTCGACTCCGCGCCGCCGTCGACCGCCCATCCCGCCCAGGTCGGCAGGTATCCGTCGACGCTGGCGCGGATCCGGTAGGAGCCGTCCGGCAGGTCGAGCCAGGTGTGCTCGAACAGCGCCATCGGACCGACGGGCACCGTGAGCATCGGCGCGGAACCATCGCCCGTCGCGTCGTACACCTCGATGGTGCCCGGCGGCAGGCTCTCGTTCTCTGCAGGGCCGAAGAAGTCGGTCGAGGCGAGGAGGACGCTGACGCCCACGTTGCCGTCCGCTCCCAGCGCGACCTGCGCGCCGCCCAGGCCCGCGAGCGCGAGCGCCGAGGTCGCCGCTGCGGCGACCAGCCTGATCCGGCGACGCGGTTCCGAACCGCGTCCTCCGTCGGAATGCGCGCGCATGAGCGCACCTCCAGCGAGACGTCCGGTCAGGCGTCGGGTCGGCGTCGGCCGCTGACGTGAAGATTACTCATCTTCGGTTCGGGGCACGCCCCCCGTACGGGGTCGATCGCCGTCAGGCCGCGTCGCCGCCCGCGGCGTTGCCCTTCGGCGGCACGTGGCGCTCGTCGGGTCCGTTGTAGACCGACAGGGGCCGGATCAGGGCGTTGGACGCGTTCTGCTCCATGATGTGCGCGGTCCAGCCGGTCACCCGGCTCGCGACGAACAGGGGCGTGAACGTCTCGGTGTCGAACCCCATCAGGTGGTACGTCGGTCCGGCGGGGTAGTCGAGGTTCGGCTTGATGTTCTTTCGCTCCCCCATGCCCGTCTCGAGCGCGGTGTAGAGGTCGAGGATGTCGGGGCGGCCGTAGTGCTCCACCATCCGCTCGAGCGCATCGCGCATCGTCGGCACCCGCGAGTCGCCGTTCTTGTAGACGCGGTGGCCGAAGCCCATGATCTTGCGCTTCTCGGCGAGGGCGGTGTCGAGCCAGGCGGCCGCGCGGTCGCCGGACCCGTCGCCGAGGCCGATCTCGTCGAAGGCGTGCATGACGGCCTCGTTCGCCCCGCCGTGCAGCGGGCCCTTGAGCGCGCCGATGGCCCCGACCACGGCCGAGTACAGGTCGGAGAGCGTCGAGGTGATCACGCGCGCCGTGAAGGTCGACGCGTTGAACGAGTGCTCGGCGTACAGGATCATCGACACGTCGAACGCGTTGACGACCTCGAGCTCGGGCGCCTCGCCGAACGCCTGCCACAGGAAGTTGGCGGAGTAGCCGAGGTCGGCGCGCGGCTCGACGAAGTCGAGTTCGTGGCGTCGGCGCTGGTCGTAGGTGACGATCGACGGCAGCTTCGCGAACAGGCGGATCGCCTTCTCGAGGTTGGCCTCGCGGGAGTCGTCGGGCGTCGCGGGGTCGCTCGCGCCGATCACGCTGACCGCGGTGCGCACGACGTCCATCGGGTGCGCAGTGAGCGGCAGCTCGTCGACGATGCGCTTCACCTCGTGGTCGAGGCCGCGGTGGCCGCGCTCGAGTTCCTCGAACTCGGCCAGCTGCGCGTCATCCGGGAGCTCGCCGTTCCAGAGCAGGTACGCGACCTCCTCGAACGTGACGGATGCCGCGAGCTCCTGCACCGGGTATCCGCGGTAGAGCAGCGAGTTCGTCTCGGGGTTGACCTTCGAGATCGCGGTGTAGTCGACGGGGACGCCCGCGAGCCCCTTGTAGATCTGCGGCGGGGATGCGGTGCCGGCGGCGGTCGTCTCCTGCGTCGTCTGCTCGCTCATCGTGCTCCTCGTGGGGATCTCGGTCGTCCGCCGCGTCGCGGACGCCACCCCAGCCTAGGGCCCGGCGGCGGGACGCGGCATCCGCTCGCCCCATCGCCCCCCACCCCAGCCCGCCCCACGCCCGCAGCCCTCGCGCAGATCTCGCGCAGAAATGGACGGTTCGGTGGCCGGCATTCGCCCCGATACTGCGCGAGATGGCCGGGCGGGACTGGTCCTGCACAGGGTGCGCAGTACGAGCGGGAGGGCGCGCGTCCTCGGTCGGCGACCGTGGCGACTCGGCGATGGGGACGCTGGAGCGGTGCGCAGCCCCGGACCGCTCCCCGACGATTTCGCCGCGATCCCCTTCCCCGTCGCCGAGGCGCTGGAGGCCGGCATCACGATCGACCGACTTCGTGCACGCGATCTCGATTCGTCGATCCACGGCGCTCGGATGCCGCTCGGCGCCGGCCTCGAGGGGCGCTGCCGCGCACTGCTCACCGTCTGCCGGCCCGGCGCGGTGTTCTGCGGTCCGACGGCGGCGCTCCTGCACGGCATCCCGGTCCCGCACCGGTTCCGCGAGGCGGCGAGGCTGCACATCGCCGTGCCGCCGGACGCCCCCGCCGTCAGGCGTGCCGGTGTCGTCGGTCGGCGGCTGCGGATCCCGCCGACCGAGATCACCGAGGTGCGACGGATCGCGGTGACCGGCCTCGAGCGCACCTGGTGCGACCTGGCCATCGATCTCACGGTGCCGGAGCTGGTGGCCGCGGCGGATGCGGCGATCCGCTCCTGCACGACGACCGCGGAGCAGCTGCATGCGGCGGCCGACGCGTACCCGGACTTCCGACGTCGCCCGAAGCTCCGCGGCGCGCTCGACCTCGTCGATCCGGCGTCGGAATCACCGAAGGAGTCGGAGCTCCGCGCGCTGGTGGTGCTGGCCGGCCTGCCCCGGCCCGAGGCGAACGTCGAGATCCGCGACCCCGCCGGGCGCCTGGTCGGCCGGGTGGACCTGCTGTTCCGCGAGTTCGGCGAGGTGCTCGAGTACCACGGGGACCACCACCGCACCGACCTGCGGCAATGGCGCCGGGACCGGACGAGGGAGGCGGAGCTCGAATCGCTCGGCTTCCACGTGATGGAGGTCACCCAGGCCGACCTCGACGCCCCCGCCCGGCTCGTCGAGCGCATCGCGCGCAACCTCGCCCGCCGCGGATGGCACGGCGACCCCGCGATCTCGCGCAGAATCGGACGGAAAGGTGGCCGGTGAAGCGTCCGATACTGCGCGAGATGGGGTCAGGGGGTCAGGGGGCGGGGGCGCCGGCGGATCAGAAGAGGCCGGAGGGGACCTCCACGTGGGCGAGAACACCCGGGGCGGCGGTGATCGTCAGCTGGCCGAGCTCGTCCGGGCCGAGCTCCGGCAGGCGCTGCGCGACGTCGAGGAAGCGCTCGATCTCGGACTCCTCGAGCACCCACTCCGCGAGCGTGCGGAACTTCTGCACGTACTGCTCGCGGCCGAACGGCCGGGCTCCCAGCGGATGCGCGTCGGCGACGGCGATCTCCTCGACGATCTCGTTGCCGTCGGCGAGCCGGATCACGACCCGGCCGCCGAACGCCTTCTCGTCGATGTCGAGCGAGTGGTAGCGGCGCGTCCACTCCGGGTCCTCGACCGTCGAGACCTTGCGCCACAGCGCGACCGTGTCGGGCCGGTGCGCGCGCTCGGGCGAGTACGAGTCGACGTGGTGCCACGTGCCGTCCTGCAGCGCGACCGTGAAGATGTACGGGATCGAGTGGTCGAGCGTCTCGCGCGAGGCATCCGGGTCGTACTTCTGCGGGTCGTTCGCCCCGGAGCCGATGACGTTGTGCGTGTGGTGCGACGTGTGGATGGTGATCGACTCGATGCGCTCGGGGTCGTCGAGGATGATCGGGTAGTTCTCGTGGATGCGGCGCGCGAGGTCGATGAGCGCCTGCGCCTGGTACTCGGCCGAGTGCTCCTTCGTGTAGGAGTCGAGGATGGCGCGCTTCGCCTCGCCCTGCTCGGGCAGCGGCACGTCGTAGCTCGCCTCCGGTCCGCCGAGGAGCCACGCGATCACGCCGTCCTCGCCCTCGTAGATGGGCACCGGGCTCGTCTCGCCGCGCATCGCGCGATCGACCGCCTCGACGGCCATCTTGCCCGCGAACGCGGGGGCGTGCGCCTTCCAGGTGGAGATCTCGCCCTTGCGCGACTGCCGGGTCGCGGTGGTGGTGTGCAGCGCCTGCCCGATCGACTGGAAGATCGTCTCCTGGTCGAGGCCAAGCAGCGTGCCGATGCCCGCCGCGGCCGACGGGCCGAGGTGCGCGACGTGGTCGATCTTGTGCGCGTGCAGCGTGATCGCCTTCACGAGGTCGATCTGCACCTCGTAGCCGGTCGCGATCGCGCGCACGACGTCGCGCCCGGTGAGGCCCCGCGCCGCGGCGACGTGCTGGGCGACCGCGACGATCGGCGGGATGTTGTCGCCGGGGTGCGAGTAGTCGGCGGCGAGGAACGTGTCGTGGAAGTCGAGTTCGCGGACCGCCACGCCGTTGGCCCATGCGGCCCACTCGGGCGAGGTGCGCCGCCCGGCGTCGGCCCCGAAGACGGTGGCGCCGTCGCCGCCGATCGAGACCGGGTGGGCGAGGGCCTGGCTCCGGGCGGCGACGACGGGACGGCGTCCGAGCGAGGCCGCGGCGACCGCGGCGTTGTCGATCACGCGGTTCACCACCATGTCGGTGACGTCGTCCTCGACCTCGACGGGATCGATCGCGACGGCCGCGAGCTGCCAGGCGAGCTGGCCCTCTCGCGCGAGGTTCTCGTCGCTCCGGTGGGTACGCAGGTGGTGGGTCTTCACGGGGCCACGCTACCGAATGGGGTGACGGATGTCGCGGTGCCGGCCGCTGCGGGCCTCCCAGCCGCGTCGTCTCCCCCGCATGAGACCATGGAGGCGATGAATCACACCGACGCCGACTCGGTCGGCGGCCGCCCGGTCCGCGACATCCGACTCGACTTCCCCGCCTTCGCCGCAGCCGGCGACGCCGTCAGGGCCGCGTACCTCGACTCCGCCGCGACGTCGCAGCGACCGCTCGCCGTGCTCGACGCCGAACGCGACTACCTGGAGCACCACCTGGCCGCGGTGCACCGGGGCACGAGCGCCGCGACGGGTGAGTCGACGACCCTGTTCGAGTCGGCCCGGGCGGACGTCGCGCGGTTCGTCGGCGCCCGAGAGCGCGAGGTCGTCTGGTCGCAGAACGCGACGGATGCGCTGAACCTCGTCGCGCTCGGCATCGCCGACGCCAGCGCGGGCATCGGCGGCGCCGATGCGGAGCGCTTCGCCCTGCAGCCGGGCGACGAGATCGTGGTGACCGAGGCCGAGCACCATGCCAACCTGCTGCCGTGGCAGCGCGTCGCCCAGCGGACCGGCGCCCGCATCGTCCCGGTCCGCGTCGACGAGCACGGGCGCTGGGGCATCGACGACCTGGGCGCCGTGCTCACGCCGCGCACCCGCGTGGTGGCGTTCCCCGAGGTCTCGAACGTGACGGGCCAGATCGCGCCCGTCGCCGACATCGCCGCCCTCGTGCACGGCCGCGTCGCCGACGCCCTCGTGGTGCTCGACGCCTGCCAGTCGGTGCCGCACCGGCCCGTCGACTTCGCCGCGTACGGCGTCGACTTCGCCGCGTTCTCGGCCCACAAGATGCTCGGCCCGAACGGCATCGGGGTGCTGTACGGCCGAAGCGAGCTGCTCGACGCGCTGCCGCCCGCGCGGACCGGCGGGTCCACGATCACGAAGGTCACCATGGAGGAGTCCCACCTCCTCCCCGCGCCGCACCGCTTCGAGGCGGGCACGCAGCCCGTGTCGCAGGCGGTGGGACTCGGCGCCGCGGTGCGCTACCTCGAGTCGATCGGCATGGACGCCGTCGCCGCCCACGAGCAGTCGTTCGCCGACCGGGTGATCGACGGCCTCGCCGCCGTCCCCGGCGTGCGCATCGTGGGTCCGCAGGCGGGCGAGCCCCGCGCCGGCCTCGTGAGCGTGGTCGTCGACGGCGTGCACGCGCACGACGTCGGCCAGTTCCTCGACGACGCCGGGCTCGTCGTGCGCGTCGGCCACCATTGCGCGCAGCCGCTGCACCGGGCGCTCGGCATCACGGCGACCACCCGCGCGAGCGCCCACGTGTACACGACCGCCGAGGAGGCCGACCGCTTCGTCGCCGCGATGGGCGAGGTGCGCGGCTTCTTCGGACTCGGACGGAAGGTGTCCTGATGGCCGGACTCGAGAACCTCTACCAGCAGATCATCCTCGACCACGCGAAGGAGCGGCACGGCGACCGCCCGCTCGAGGGCGCCGACGCCGAGCATCACGAGTTCAATCCCATGTGCGGCGACGAGATCACGGTGCGCGTCAGGCTCGACCCCGCGCACGAGACCATCGACGAGGTCGCCTGGCAGGGCGACGGCTGCAGCATCTCGATGGCGTCGGCGTCGGTGCTGACCGACCTCGTCCAGGGCCGGCCGGTCGACGAGGCGCTGGCGACTGCCGAGGTGTTCCGCGAGATGCTTCGTTCGAAGGGCGAGGGCGAGCCCGACGAGGACGTCCTGGGCGACGCGATCGCGTTCCACGGCGTCGCGAAGTACGTGATGCGCATCAAGTGCGCCATGCTCGGCTGGGTCGCGCTCGAGGCCGCCGTGGCCAAGGCGCGCTGACGCGGCATCCGCTCAGGGCGCTTCGGGCCAGATGGGCTCGTGGAGCTGCTCCTCGAGCACGCGCGCCGCGAGCCCGGCCGGCACGCCGTCGAGGGTCGGCGGATCCCATGCGGGGTTGCGGTCCTTGTCGATGACCTGGGCGCGGATGCCCTCGTGCAGGTCGTGCTGGCCGATGAACCACGACACGGCGCGGAACTCCTGCTCGAGCGCGTCCTCGAGCGACGGCAGGGTCCGAGCGCGCCGCACCGCCTCGAGCGTGACGGTCAGCGCGGTGGGCGAGAGCACCTCGAGCTCGTCGGCCGCCGCCGCCGCGTACGCCGACGCGGGCTGCTCCGACGGATGCCGCGTCGCGGACCCGTCCGACGGCCCCGCGGCATCCGCCCGCCCGTCGGCGAACTCCCGGAGCCGGGCGATGATGCCGGCGACGGTCGGCGCCGAGTAGCACGCGTCGACCCACTGGCGCGCCGCGGCGAGCGCCGACGGCCCGGGGGTCTCGTCGAAGAGCATCACGATCTCCCACGGGGTGCCGGGATCGGCGCGTTCGGCGAGCGCCTGGAGCAGGTGCGGGATGCGGTCGGACGGCACGTAGGCGTCGGCGAAGCCGGCGTGCATGGCGTCGGGCGCGTCCATCGTGCGCGAGTTCAGGGCGAGGTGCGTCCCGAGCTCGCCGGGGGCGCGGCCGAGCAGCCAGGTGCCGCCGACGTCGGGAGTGAACCCGATGCGCGTCTCGGGCATGGCGACGCGCGAGCGCTCGGTGACGATGCGGATCGACGCGTGCCCCGCGAGCCCGATCCCGCCGCCCATGGTGATGCCGTCCATGATCGCGACCACGGGCTTCGGGTACCGCGCGATCATCGCGTTGAGGCGGTACTCGTCGCGGAAGAAGCGGAGCGCCTCGGCGGCGTGCCCGCCCGTGGTGTACCCGTAGAGCTCGCGGACGTCGCCGCCGGCGCAGAAGCCGCGCTCACCGGCGCCGTCGAGCACGACCGTCGACACCTCGGGGTCGTGCCGCCACGCCTCGAACACGGCGGTGATGGCGCGGATCATCTCGTAGCTCAACGCGTTCAGCGCCTGGGGGCGCTGGAGCGTGAGGCGCCCGACGCCGTCGGCCACGTCGGTGGAGATGTGCTCGCTCACGCTGCCACGCTAGCGGCATCGCCCGGCGCCGCGTACCGTCGGGGGCGGGAGGGGTCATGATCGAATCCGGGTTCGCCATCGTCGAGGTGCCCGACATGGATGCCGCGATGCGGTTCTACCACGATGCGCTCGGCGCGACCCTCGTCTACCGGTACCCGGTCGAGGGGGACCCGTTGTTCGTCACCCTGCAGGCGGGTTCGTCGCAGCTCGGGCTCGGCCTCGCCGAGAACTCCCCCGCCGGCGAGGGCGCCGGGATGCTGCTCTGGTTCTACGTCGACGACGTCGACGAGACGACCGCCGCGCTCGCACGAGCGGGGTACCTCGTCATCGAGGAGCCCGACGACACCCCGTGGGGCGAGCGCGTCTCGATGGTCTCCGACCCGTTCGGCACCCGGGTCCGGCTGGCCCGGCCGATCGCCCCGCAGCCCGAGGAGGAATGAGGACGTCCGGCCCTGCGTCGCGGCCGGACGGGGAGTAGCATCCGCTCGTGGTCCCCGCATCGAACCTCTGGGCGTTCGTGCTCGCCTCGGTGGTGCTCATCGTCATCCCGGGGCCGAGCGTGCTGTTCGTCATCGGCCGGTCGCTCGCCCTCGGGCGGGTCGGCGGGCTGCTCAGCGTGCTCGGCAACGCGCTGGGGATGCTGCCGCTCGTCGCCGCCGTGGCGCTCGGGGTCGGTGTCGTCGTGGCCCAGTCGGTGCTGCTGTTCACGGGCATCAAGATCGCGGGCGCGCTCTACCTCGCCTACCTCGGCGTGCAGGCCATCCGGCATCGAGCGGATGCCGCGGACGCGGTCCTGGGCGAGGTCGCGGCCCGTTCGCCGTGGCGGCTGCTCGGCGAGGGCTTCGTCGTGGGCGTCACGAACCCCAAGACGATCGCGTTCTTCGTCGCGGTGCTGCCGCAGTTCGTCGCCTTCGACGCGGGGGCGATCCCGCTGCAGATGGGGCTGCTCGGCACGGCGTTCGTGGTGCTCGCGCTCGCCTGCGATTCGGTGTGGGCCCTCGCGGCCGGGTGGGCGCGCGACTGGTTCGGCCGTTCGCCGCAGCGGGCGTCGCACCTCGCCGCGACGGGCGGCGTGATGATGATCGGCCTCGGCGGCGTGCTCGCGCTGTCGGGGAACAAGCACTGAATCCCACCGAGGATCGGAGGAGTCATGGCGAAGGCGAAGCAGTGGAGCGACCTCTCCACGGGGCAGCGGGTCAGGGGGATCGTCGGCGGCGTCATCCAGCTCGCGCTCGCATCCGTCGCCTGGACCGACCTGGCGCGCCGTCCGGCGGAGGACGTGAACGGGCGCAAGTGGGTCTGGGCGATCGTCATCGCCGTGAACTTCGTCGGCCCGATCTCGTACCTCCTGTTCGGCCGGCGCGTCGACTGAGCCCGGCCCGGCGACGGTCGGCGGTCGGCCTCGTCAGTCGCGGTTGGCGGTGCCCACGAGGATGCCGCGGGCCAGCGCGTGGCCGAAGCAGCGGAGGCCGAGCACCGCGGGCGTCGCGTCGGGATCGAGGTCGAGGCTCGGCACGTCGAGGGCGTGCACGACGAACACGTACCGGTGCTGGCCGGTGCCTCGCGGCGGCGCCGCGCCGCCGTAGCCGCGCACGCCGTCCTCGTTGCGCAGGACCATCGACCCGTCGGGCAGGGGCGCCGCGCCGGTCTCGCCGACCCCCGCCTCGAGGCTCGTGGTCTCGACGGGCAGGTTGAGCACGGCCCAGTGCCACCACCCCGATCCGCTCGGGGCATCGGGGTCGAGGCAGGTCACCGCGAACCCGCGGGTGCGGTCGGGGAAGCCGCTCCACGACAGCTGGGGCGAACGGTCGACGCCTCCGGCCGCGTGCGACCACTGCGGTCGGGCCAGCGGGCCGCCGTCGTCGAAGTCGCTGCTCCCGACCTGGAACGACCCCACCGGGCGGAGGCGCTGGAGGGCGTCGTAGGGATCCACCTCGAGCATCGCGTACCTCCTCGTCGGGGGTGGTCGGCGTCGCGGTCAGGATACGGCCGCGGTCGCGCCGCGGGCCCGCGCACGCGCCGCAACGTGGCATCCGCCCAGCCGGCGCGCCTAGGATCTCGGGGTGCCGCTCGCCAAGATCATCCTGTTCTACGCCTTCACGCCGCTCGCCGACCCAGACGCGATCCGGCTGTGGCAGCGCGACCTCGCCGAGTCGCTCGGGCTCCGCGGGCGCGTGCTCGTGTCGAAGGACGGCCTGAACGGCACGCTCGGCGGCGAGATGGGCGCGCTCAAGCGCTACGTGCGCAAGACGAAGGAGTACGGCGGGTTCCGCGGGCTCGACGTGAAGTGGAGCGAGGGCACGGGGCTCGACGACGAGGGGCGCAGCGTCGACTTCCCGAAGCTCAGCGTCAAGGTGCGCGATGAGATCGTCTCGTTCGGCGCGCCGGGCGAACTCGTCGTCGACGAGTCGGGCGTGGTCGGCGGCGGCACGCGCCTCTCCCCCGACGCCCTGCACGAGCTCGTCGCGGAGCGCGGCGACGAGGTCGTCTTCTTCGACGGCCGCAACGCGGTCGAGGCCGCGATCGGCCGGTTCCGCGGCGCGATCGTGCCGCCGACCGAGACCACGCGCGACTTCGTCGGGCTGCTCGACTCGGGCGCGTACGACCACCTGAAGGGCCGTCCGGTCGTGACCTACTGCACCGGCGGCATCCGCTGCGAGGTGCTCTCGAGCCTCATGGCCGACCGCGGGTTCGGCGAGGTGTACCAGCTCGAGGGCGGCATCGTCCGCTACGGCGAGCGCTTCGGCGACGACGGGCTGTGGGAGGGCTCGCTCTACGTGTTCGACGGGCGCGGTTCGGTCGACTTCAGCGACCACGCCGCGGTCGTGGGCGTCTGCGAGGGCTGCGGCGCGGCGACCAACCGCACCGTGAACTGCACGGATGCCGCGTGCCGCGGGCAGCTCGTGCGGTGCGAGTCGTGCGGGTCCGCCCCGTGCGCCCGCCACGCGGCATCCGTCGCCTGAGCCGTCGTCACCCGCGGCGCGTGCGCCCGTGCCGGCCGAGTCGCGGCAGGCGCGCCCACGCGCGCGCATTGCGGCTCGACAGGGCGAGCAGGATCAGGATGTCGAGGGCGACGGTGAGGAACGTGGTCCGCACCGTCACCTCGGTGTCGCCGGTGAACGAGTCGATCGCGGCGATGGTGATGTTGATCGTCGAGAAGACCATGACCGTGATGCGCGCCCAGTTGCTGCCGAACCAGACGAGCACGGCGAACACGAGGTCGAGCACGAGCACCGTGCCGCCGATGACGAGGACGATCGCGAGCAGCGTCTCCGCGGAGGCCGTCGAGGTCGACGTCCCCCGTCCGACGGACGCGTCGAACTCGCCGAGCACCGTATCCCACTGGATCGAGAGCGCCACGAGCCAGACGGCGCCCGCGACGACGCGCAGCAGGACGAGCGCCGCGCCGAACGCCGTCGCCGCCGGCCGGGTCGCGCGCAGCGGTCGCGGTTCGCGCTCGGCGAGGCGGGTCGGCGACTCGAACGCCGCGCGCTTGCCGGTGCGCGCGTCGGAGCCCGGACCGGCGGTCACGAGCCCGCCTCCGCGCCGCCGGGTCGGGCGGGGAAGGCGTCCGCGGCCGGAGCCGCCGCGGCCGGAGCCGCCGCGGCATCCGTCGCCCCGACCCCCGTGACGTCGACCACCGGCAGGTCGCCGTCGGTGCGGATCGTGTCGCCGCCGCCGTTGCGGGAGTGGTAGCCGGTCGAGAAGTCGCGCAGCACCTCGACGCGGATGCCCGGCTCGGCGGCCGTGAGCGTCGCGACGATGTGGTCGCGCTCGATGTCGATGTCGGCGTCGATCTTGTGGGTGACCTGCAGGGTGAACAGCGAGAATCCGACGGCCCGGTCGAACGTGCCCGCGGCGAGCCAGTCGACGCGCCGGCCGCCCGGGAGCAGCCAGCCGTCCGGCGTGCGCCAGAACCTGACGTGGTGTCGCTTCGCCGGGTTGCCCGCCACCTCCTGCTGGTAGGCGAAGTCCTGCTGGCGACCGAACAGGAACAGCGGGCTCACCGGCGCCTCGTCGTAGCTGCGGCGCGAGAGGGTCGACGTCACGATGCGCCAGCCCGAGGCGAGCGTGACGTCGTCGGCCCGCGTCCATCCGGCGGCCCGCATCGCCACGTGCACCGCGGACTCGGGGCCGTCGAACGCCAGGTTCACCGGATCGCCGAGCAGCCCGTCGCTCGTCCGCGTGCGGCCGATGAAGTACTCGGGCACGTACACGGTCGTGAGGATCCGATGGAGCCTCGGCAGCACGAGGTAGGCGAGCACCAGCCAGAACACCGCGAAGAACGCGATGCCCCACCATCCGAACCGGAACGTCTGCTCGAAGAGCAGCCAGGCGAGCCAGACCGCCGACGCGCCGGCGAACACGAAGAAGAACCCGTCGAGCAGCGCCGTGAACGACAGCCGCGGCGGCAGGTCGGGCGCCGGTCGCTCGTCGACCGGCCCGGGCGACTCCCCCACCCCCTGCATGCCTGCATGCTAACCCGCCGGGCCGGTGACGCCGGCGCGGCGCGAGGCGCCGTCCGCGCCGGGCCCGCCGCGCATAGGCTCGCGACATGGGCTACGACGTCGCACGCATCCGCTCCTGGTTCCCCGCGCTCGACTACGGGTGGGCGCAGTTCGACGGGCCGGGCGGCACGCAGACGCCCCGGCAGGTGGGCGACGCCGTGGCATCCGTGCTCACGGGCCCGCTGTCGAACCGCGGGGTCATCGGCGAGTCCGAGGTGCGTGCCGAGGAGGCGGTGACGAGCTTCCGGCTCGCGGTCGCCGACCTCGTCGACGCGCACCCGCGCGGCGTGGTGCACGGGCGCAGCGCCACCCAGCTCGTCTACGACTTCTCGCGGCACCTCGCGCGCGACTGGGGGCCCGGCGACGAGGTCGTCGTCACGCGCCTCGACCACGACTCGAACGTGCGCCCGTGGGTGCAGGCCGCCGAGCGCGCCGGCGCCGCGGTGCGCTGGGCCGAGTTCGACCCGGAGACCGGCGAGCTGCCGGTCGAGGCGGTCGCCTCGCTGCTCGGCCCGCGCACGCGGCTCGTCGCGGTCACCGCGGCGTCGAACCTCATCGGCACGATGCCCGACGTCGCGGCGATCGCCGCGGCCGTGCACGCGGCGGGCGCACTGCTCTTCGTCGACGGCGTGCACTTCACCGCGCACGAGCTGCCCGACGTCGCGGCCCTCGGCGCCGACTTCTTCGTCTGCTCGCCGTACAAGTTCCTCGGACCGCACTGCGGCGTGCTCGTCGCCAGGCCCGAGTTGCTCGAATCCATCCACCCCGACAAGCTCCTGCCGTCGACCGACGCGGTGCCCGAGCGCTTCGAGTTCGGCACCCTGCCCTACGAGCTGCTCGCCGGGGTGACCGCGGCCGTCGACGTGCTCGCCGGCCTCGACCCCGAGACGACGGATGCCGCGGCCTCGCGTCGCACGCGCCTCGCCACGTCCTACGCCGCGCTGCACGAGCACGAGCGCGCCCTCGCCGAGCGGCTCGCCGCCGGTCTCGACGAGTTGGACGGGGTGACCGTGCACTCGCGCGCGGCCCGGCGCACGCCGACGGTGCTCATGACCTTCGAGGGGCATGCGGCCGACGACGTGACCCGACGCCTCGCGGCCGACCGGGTGCTCGCCCCGAGCGGCAGCTTCTACGCGCTCGAGGCGTCCCGCCACCTGGGCCTCGGCGACGCGGGCGGTCTGCGCGTCGGGCTCGCTCCCTACACGGACGAGTCCGATGTCGACCGGTTCCTCGCCGGCCTCGGCACAGCGCTGGCCCGACGCCCGTAGGGTGGGCTCATGAGCGCCCCCGCCTCCGCTCCCGTCGCCGCGCGCGCCGTCGAGCTGCGTCGCCTCCACCACGACCCGCAGCTCCTCCAGGTCGTGAACGTCTGGGACGTCGCGAGCGCCCGCGCGGTCGCCGCCCTCCCGGAGACCGCCGCGATCGCCACCGCGAGCCACGCCATCGCCGCGATGCACGGCTACCCCGACGGCGAGCGCATCCCCGTCGACCTGATGCTCGACATGGTGGGGCGGATCGCCGACGCCGTCGACGTGCCGGTGAGCGCCGACCTCGAAGCGGGATACGGCGACCCCGGCGAGACCATCCGCCGCGCGATCGGACTCGGCGTCGCGGGCGCCAACCTCGAGGACGGCCTGCGACCGATCGCCGACGCGGTCGCCGCCGTGCGCGCGGCGGTCTCGGCCGGAGCGGCCGAGGGGGTCCCCTTCGCGCTCAACGCCCGGACCGACGCGTGGCTGCTCGGGCGGGACCGCCCGCGCGACGAACGGATCGCCGACGCGATCGAACGCGGGCTGGCCTACCTCGACGCGGGCGCGACCTGCGTCTTCGTGCCGGGCGACTTCGACGACGACGTCGTCGCCGAGCTCGTCGACGGCCTCGGCGAGCGCCGTCTCAGCGTCATCGGGCTCCCCTCCATCCCGCCCCCCGATCGGCTCGAGGAACTCGGCGTCGCGCGGATCTCGTACGGACCGTACCCGCATCGGCTCGCCCTGACCGCGCTGCAGGACGCCGCGACCCACCTGTACGGCGGCGGCGTCCTGCCGAGCGGCATCCGCCCGCTCACCTGAGACGCACGCCGACCGGCCGGCACCGACGTCGACTCGCTAGGCTGACGGGGGCTCGCGGTGTCGCGGGCCCCGGACCCTACCCGAGGAGCACGCATGGTGGACGGCATCCCCATCGAGATCAGCGGCCTCACCAAGCGCTTCGGTCGGGTGACCGCGGTCGACGACCTCTCCTTCATCGTCGAACCCGGCCGCGTGACCGGCTTCCTCGGCCCGAACGGCGCCGGCAAGACCACCACGCTGCGCGCCCTCCTCGGATTGGTGCGCCCGACCGAGGGCGCCGCGACCTTCGCCGGCCGGCGCTACCGCGACCTGGCGCGCCCGCTCGAGACCGTCGGCGCCGCGCTCGACGCGGCGTTCCATCCCGGGCGCACCGCGCGCAACCACCTCCGCGTCGTGGCGACCGCCGGCGGCATCCGCTCGAACCGGGTCGACGCCGTCCTCGGGCAGGTCGGCCTCGACGAGTTCGCCGACCGCCGCGTCGGCGGATACTCGCTGGGCATGCGGCAACGCCTCGCACTCGCCACGACGCTGCTCGGCGACCCGCGCGTCCTCGTGCTCGACGAGCCCATCAACGGGCTGGACCCCGAAGGCATCAGGTGGATCCGAGGGTTCCTGCAGGCCCTCGCACGCGAGGGCCGCACGGTCCTCGTGAGCTCGCACCTGCTGAGCGAGGTGCAGCAGTCGGTCGACGACGTGGTGATCATCTCGCGGGGCCGGCTGGTCAGGTCCGGCCCGCTGTCGAGCCTCGCGCTGGAGGCCGAGCCGTCGACCGTCGTGGACTCCCCCGATCGTGCGCGGCTGGCCGCGGCGCTCCACCAGGCGGGCCTCGAGTACACCGAGGGACCGGACGGCATGATCGTGTCCGAATCCGATCCGGGGGTGGTCGGCCATGCGGCGTTCGTCGGCGGCGTGGAGCTCTCCGCACTGCACCCGATGGCGTCGGGGCTCGAGGACTCCTTCCTCGCGCTCGTCGAAGGAGACGACCGGGGAGGCGACCAGTGAGGTCATCGATGCGATCGATCGGTTCGGAGTTCCGGAAGGTGTTCACCACGCGCATGTGGTGGGTGCTCGCGCTGGTGCTCGTCGCCTACGTGGCGCTGATGTCCGGCGGGTTCGGCGCGTTCCTCGGCTGGACCGTCCGCAACCCCGACCTCGCGGCGCAGACCGGCAACGCCACGCCGCTGCCGCCCGGGCTCGAGCTCGGTCCCCTGCTGTACAGCTTCCCGACCTCCGTCGGGTACGTGTTCCCGGTGCTGCTCGGCGCACTCGCGGTGTCGACCGAGTTCCGCCATCGCACGCTGACCACGACCTTCCTCGCCGAGCCGCATCGCACGACGGTGCTCGGCGGCAAGTTCACGTCGCAGCTCCTGATGGGCGCGCTGTTCGGCCTGATCGGCTTCGCCACCTCCGTCGGCGCCGGCGCGGCGGCGCTCGCGGCGTTCGATCTCGAGACCGGCCTCGACTCGTCGGACACGTGGCTCCTCGTCGCTCGCGGCGTGCTCGCGATGGCGCTGTGGGGCGCGATCGGCGTCGGGCTCGGCGCCCTCGTGCCGAACCAGGTGGCGGTGATCGTGATCGTGATCGCCTTCACCCAGTTCGTCGAGCCCGTGCTCCGGCTCGCCGCGTCGTTCAACGAGGTCACGAACGACATCGCGCGGTTCCTGCCGGGTGCGGCGAGCGATGCGCTCGTGGGCGCCTCGCTCTACACGATCGTGGGCACGGGCGGCCCGGTCGAGACCCTGGAGTGGTGGCAGGGCGGCATCGTCCTGCTCGGCATCGCCGTCGTCGCGACGGTCATCGGGGCCGCGACCACGTGGCGGCGCGACGTGTCCTGACACGGCTCCACCGGCGCCCGCGAGCCCTCGCCGCCGGAGCGCCTGCGTCGGGGCGGACGCACCGCGTAGCATCCGACCATGGTCCTCGAGGTCGCCCGCATCGTCATCGTGCTGCTCGCCGCGCTGCTGCACGTCTGGATCTTCGTCCTCGAGAGCGTCCGGTGGCGGCACCCCGGCACGTGGCGCACCTTCGGGGTGCGGACGCAGGAGCAGGCGGAGACGCTGCGGCCGATGGCGTACAACCAGGGCTTCTACAACCTGTTCCTCGCCGTCGGCGCATTCGTCGGGGTCGCGCTGCTCGCGGTCGGACAGCCCGAGGCGGGCAGGGCCCTGGTCCTGTTCGCCACGGCCTCGATGGCGGCGGCCGCGGTCGTCCTCACGACGACGGGGCCGGGCTACCTGCGTCCCGCGCTCATCCAGGGCACGCTGCCGCTCATCGGCTTCGTGCTCTTCCTCGTCTGATCGGCGCCGCCGGGCCGGGCCGGGTCAGTCGCCGCTCGTCTCCTCCTCGGCGAACACGTCGCTCGGCACGTGGTGAGCGGTCGCCTCGCCGCCGTCCGCGGCGTCGGGCTCGCCAGGCATGCCGACCTTGAGCCGGTCGATGAGCTCGGCCGCACGGCTGGTGCTCAGCACGAGTCGCGCGAACTCTCCGCCGGAGAGCTCGAGGACGACCGCCTGCCGCTTGTTCTTCACGAGCACGAAGTCGCTGCCGCCGTGGGTCTTCCAGACGCCCACGGCGAGCACGAGCGGAAGCTCCGAGCCCCGGCGACGGATGCCGCGGATCCAGATCCACGGATCGTCGGTGATGATGGCCGAGCGGATGTCGTCGCGCTGGACGATCACGTCGGCCGAGCGCATCGCGAGCGTCTTCTCGGCCGGGGTGAGGTGGACCTCGAGCCGGTCGTTGTGCACGCGAAGGTTGGCCATATGTCCCATCCTGCCCGAGGCCGCCGTCAGGGGCGTCGTCGACGCTCCACAAACGCCGCATCCGTTCCGTGCACGATTCCGACCACCCGCCGCCCGTCCCTCACGACCCGGCCCACGGATCCGCGCGTTTCTCAGGACCGGGCGCCGAACCCGCACGTTTCTCAGGACCGGGCGGCCGAACCCGCACGTTTGTCAGGACGACACGCCGTTCGCTGGCGCGACCCGCCGCATAACTCCTGAGAAAGGCGACGCGCTAGGGGCGCGGGGCGGATGCCGCGGCGCGGGCGGCCCCCGGGAGGGCGTCGAGGATCCGCGAGACCGCGGCGTCGTCGTGCGCGGCAGTCACGAACCACGCCTCGAAGACGCTCGGCGGCAGCGAGACGCCGGCGTCGAGCATCGCGTGGAAGAAGGGCGCGTAGCGCCACGACTCCTGCGCGAGCACGCCCGCGTAGTCGTGCGCGCCGCCCGCGACGGACTCGCCGAACAGGAAGCTGAACAGGTTTCCGGCGACCTGGACCCCGTGGGCGACGCCCTCGGCCGACAGGGCGGCCGACACCTCGCGCTGCAGCAGCGCGCTCACCTCGTCGAGTTTCGCGTAGACCGCGTCGTCGGCGAGGCGCAGGGTCGTGACGCCCGCGGTCACCGCGACCGGATTCCCCGACAGCGTGCCCGCCTGGTAGACGGGGCCGAGCGGCGCGAGCCGCTCCATGACGTCGGCCCGGCCGCCGAGCGCGGCGACCGGCATGCCGCCGCCGACGACCTTGCCGAAGGTGACGAGGTCGGGCGTGTACGCGGCATCCGTCTCGGCCTCGACGCCCCACCAGCCGGCCTTGGAGACACGGAAGCCCGTGAGCACCTCGTCGCTGATGACGAGCGCGCCGTGCGCATGGGCGAGCTCGACGAGTGCGCGGTTGAAGCCGGGCAGCGGCGGCACGACACCCATGTTCGCGGCGGCGGCCTCGGTGATCACGGCGGCGATGCGGTCGCCGTGGTCGGCGAACACGGCGCGCAGCGCGTCGAGGTCGTTGTAGGGCACCACGAGCGTGAGCGCGGCGATCTCGGCGGGCACGCCGGCCGAGCCGGGCAGCGCGAACGTCGCGAGCCCCGAGCCGGCCTCGGCGAGCAGCCCGTCGGAGTGCCCGTGGTAGTGACCGGCGAACTTCACGAGCAGGTCGCGGCCGGTGAAGCCGCGGGCGAGGCGGATGGCGCTCATCGTCGCCTCGGTGCCGGTCGACACGAGCCGCAGCTTCTCGACCGGCGCCACGCGCTGCTCGATGAGCTCGGCGAGCTCGGTCTCCACCGGCGTCGAGGCGCCGAACGAGAGGCCACGGGCCGCGGCATCCTGCACCGCGGCGATCACCTCGGGGTGCGCGTGGCCCAAGATGGCAGGGCCCCAGCCGGCGACGAGGTCGACGTACTCGCGACCCTCGGCGTCGGTCACGTACGGGCCGCGCGCCGAGACGAGGAAGCGCGGCGTGCCGCCGACGGAGCGGAACGCGCGCACGGGCGAGTTCACGCCGCCCGGGATGGCGGCCTGCGCCCGGGCGAACAGGTCGGCGTTGGTGGTCGTCGCGGTGGTCATTCGATCCCCTCCCGGATCCAGCCGGCGAGCTCGGTCGCCCAGTAGGTCAGCACGGCGTCGGCGCCGGCACGGCGGATGCCGCGGACCGACTCGATCACCGCGCGGCGGCGGTCGATCCAGCCGTGCATCGCGGCGGCCTCGATCATGGCGTACTCGCCCGAGACCTGGTACGCCCACACGGGGACGTCGCTCGCGGCGGCGACATCCGCCAGCACGTCGAGGTACGAGCCCGCGGGCTTGACCATCACGACGTCGGCGCCCTCGTCGATGTCGATCATCGCCTCGCGCAGCCCCTCACGACGGTTGCCCGGGTCGAGCTGGTAGGTGCGGCGGTCGCCCTCGAGCGTCGACTCGACCGCGTCGCGGAACGGGCCGTAGAACGCCGAGGCGTACTTCGCCGAGTAGGCGAGGAGGGCGACGTCGGTGCGGCCCGCGGCGTCGAGGGCGTCGCGCACCGCGGCGACCTGGCCGTCCATCATCCCGGAGAGGCCGAGCAGCTGCGAGCCGGCCTCGGCCTGCGCGAGTGCCATCTCGCGGTAGCGCTCGAGGGTGGCGTCGTTGTCGACGCGGCCGGCGGCGTCGAGCACGCCGCAGTGCCCGTGGTCGGTGAACTCGTCGAGGCACAGGTCGGTCTGCACGACGAGCGCGTCGCCGGCCTCCGCGGCGACGACGCGGGTCGCCGCGTTCAGGATGCCGTCGGGGTCCACGCCGCACGACCCGGTCGCGTCACGGGTCTCCGGCACGCCGAACAGCATCACGCCGCCGACGCCGGCGGCCGCGGCATCCGCCACGGCCTGCTTGACCGTCTCGAGGGAGTGCTGCACGACCCCCGGCATCGACGCGATCGGCATGGGCTCGGTCACGCCCTCGCGGACGAAGATCGGCAGGACGAGCTCGGCGGGGGCCAGGCGGGTCTCGGACACGAGGCGGCGCAGGGCCGGCGTCTCGCGGAGTCGCCGGGGCCGCACGCGGGGCACGGGTGCGGAAGTCACCCGCCAAGCCTACGCGCGTGCGGCTGAGCGGCAGGTGGGCGGTGCGCCCGCCCCCTCCGCCCCCCTGCGCCGGGCTGCCCGTCGGTCTCCACCGGTCGTGCACCCCGCCTCCGCCGCGCGTCCGCCCCGCCTCCGCCCGTCGACGGGAGGTTTCCGCGTGGAAGTCACGCTCGAGACCTCACTCGTGCGCGCAAACCTCCCGTCGGCGCGCCGCGCGGGGCGCAGGGTGGTTGGCGCGGGGTGGCGGGAGGGCGCGGGGCGGATGGCGCGGGGCGCGGCGCGCCGCACGGGCCGCGGGGCGGATGGCGCGGGGCGGTCAGGCGCGGGCGAGGGCGGAGGTCACGACCGCGGCGATCAGCGACTCGGCGCTGCGCTCGGCGGCGACGACGTCGACGCGGAGGCCGGCCGCCGCGGCATCCTTCTGGGTCTGGGGGCCGATGGCCGCGACGAGCGTGCGCTCCGGGATGGGGCCGAGCTGCGCCTGCACCTGCTCGGCGACGCTGCCCGACGTGACCAGGATCGCGTCGACCTTGCCGGCGCGGACGTCGTCGATCACCTTCTGGGTCACGGGAACGCCCACGGTCCGGTAGGCGACGACGGCCTCGACGTGGTGGCCGATGCGCTCGAGGCCGATGGAGAGCACCTGCTTGGCGATGGCCGACCGGAGGGCGAGGACGCGGAGCGGCACGACCCCGTCGGTCGCCGCCTCCCACTCCTCGAGGAGACCGCGAGCGGAGTTGTCCTCGCTCGGGACGATGTCGGCGCGGTAGCCGGCCGCAACGAGGGCGGCCGCGGTGGTCTCGCCCACCGCGGCGACCTTCGTCGACTCCGGGATGACCGCGCCGTACGTGGACAGCACGTCGACCGTGGTCGCGCTCGTGACCGTCACCCAGTCGAACCCGCCGGCGGCGAGCTTCGCGAGCGCGGCTTCGAGGGCGGACTGGTCGTCGGTCGGCGCGAAGTTGATCATCGGCGCGATGACCGGCGAGGCCCCGCGTGCGCGGAGCGAGGCGGCCACGGAGTCGCCCCACGGCCCGCCGCGCGGCACGAGCACCCGCCATCCTGCGAGCGGCTTGGCGCCGCTCGCGGGGGGCAGGTGGAGGGGGCCGGTCATCGGTTCGAATTCGGTCACGGCGACTCCAGGGCAGGTGCGAGGTCGGCGGCGCCGTTGCCGAGGAGTTCAGCGACGACGCGCTCGGCGACGTCGCTGGCCGCGTCCGCCAGGTCGGCGGCCGAGCGGCTTTCGGGGGTCGCGGCGTGCGAACTCGTCAACCACCGGTTCCCGTCGGCACTGTACACCGTCGCCGTGAGGAACAGAAGTTCGTCCTCGATGAACGCGGTCGCCCCGATGGGGGCCGCGCACCCGGCCTCGAGGCCCGCCAGCACGAGCCGCTCGGCGAGGACCGTCGCCTTCGTCGTCGCGTGGTCGACCGCCTCGAGGGCCCGCTCCACGTGCCGGGGCCCGCGCTCGCGTCGCACCTCGATCGCCAGCGCGCCCTGCCCTGGCGCGGTGGGCCAGTCGGCGAGCTCGAAGCGCTCGGTCGCGGCGTCCGACCGGCCCAGCCGCGTGAGGCCGGCCGAGGCGAGCAGCACGGCATCGAGCTCGCCCTGCTCGACGAACCCGAGGCGCGTGTCGATGTTGCCGCGCACGTCGACCGCGACCACGTCGGGGCGCACGCGCCCGAGTTGGGCGATCCGACGCGGCGAGCCGGTGCCGATCCGCGCCCCCTCGGGGAGCTCGGCGAGGGAGAGCCCGTCGCGCGCGCAGAGCGCGTCGCGGGCGTCCGCACGCTTCGGGACGGCGCCGAGCCGGAGCTCCGGGTGCTCCCCCGTCGGCAGGTCCTTCAGGGAGTGGACCACCACGTCGCACTCGTCGGCGACGAGCGCCTCGCGCAGGGCCGCCGCGAAGACGCCGGACCCGCCGATCTGCTGCAGCGAGGCACGCGACGTGTCGCCCTGGGTCGTGACGGTGACGATCTTGATGTCGGCCTCGGCCGCCCGGCCCAGTCGCTCGGCGATCTGGTTGGTCTGCGCGAGCGCGAGCGCGCTGCCGCGCGTGCCGACGCGGATGACGTTGCGTCCGCCGCTCACGGCGCGATCCCCGCGAGCGCCGGCTTGAAGCCGAGGCGCACGTTCTCGCAGCAGCCGGGCCGGCAGGTGTCGTACCACGGGCCGAGGTCGGTCACGTGCGGGCGGTCGGCGGCCGGCGTGCCGTTCACCCGCTCCAGGACGAGGTCGACGAGTCCGGCGACGTACGCGGGGTGCACACCGGGGGTGGGCACCCGGACCGCGGCGAGGCCGTGCTCCTCGGCGGTCTCCATCGCCTCCTCGTCGAGGTCCCACATGACCTCCATGTGGTCGCTGACGAACCCGAGGGGCACGATGACGACGGCCTTCCGACCAGCGCCGGGCAGCTCGGCGATGGCGTCGTTCACGTCGGGCTCGAGCCACGGCTGCGTCGGGGGCCCGGAGCGGGACTGGTAGACCAGCTGCCACGGCACGTCGGCGGCGCCCGCCTCGCGCATGACGACCTCGGCGACCGCGAGGTGCTGCGCGGCGTACGCGCCGCCCTCGCCGAAGCCGCGGTCGGCCGGGCCCGACTTCGCCGCGTCGGCGGTCGGGATCGAGTGGGTCGCGAAGAGCACCTCGACCTGCGTCGTGCGATCGAGCCCCTCGTGCTCGGCCTCCAGCCGGGCGATCGCGTCGCGCACGCCCTCGACGAAGGGCGCGACGAAGCCGGGGTGGTCGAAGAACTGGCGCACCTTGTCGATCTGCACGACACCGGCCAGGCCGGTGTCCTCCAGCGCGTCGGCGTAGTCCTCGCGGTACTGCCGGCAGCTCGAGTAGGACGAGTAGGCGCTCGTGGCGATGGCGATGAGCTTGGTGAAGCCCCGCTCGCCCGCCTCGCGCAGTGCGTCGTTCATGTACGGATCCCAGTTGCGGTTGCCCCAGATCACCGGCAGGTCGATGCCGCGCGCGGCGAGCTCGGCCTCGAGCGCGGCCTTCAGCTCGCGGTTGTGCTCGTTGATCGGGCTCACGCCGCCGAAGTGGCGGTAGTGGTGCGCGACCTCCTCGAGGCGCTCATCGGGGATTCCGCGGCCGCGGGTGACGTTGCGGAGGAACGGGATCACGTCGTCCTGGCCCTCGGGCCCGCCGAAGCCGGCCAGCAGGATGGCGTCGTACGCGACGGGCTCCTCCACGTGCTCGGGCCCCGGCTGCGCGGGCGGCGTGGCGCCGGGGACGACTGCGCCCGGCGCGAACGGCGCCGAGGTCGCGGGGGCGGGCTTGCGTCCGCGTGCGACCGCTTCCGCGCGCTCGGGCGATTCGGCGCCGACACCGCCGAGGTTGGTCGCGGCCATTACTGCAGCACCTCCACGAGCTCGGCGGTCGTGATGCGCCGACCGGTGTAGAACGGCAGCTCGTCGCGCACGTGGCGCCGAGCGTCGGTCGCGCGCAGGTCGCGCATCATGTCGACGAGGTCGGTCAGCTCGTCCGACTCCATCGGCAGCAGCCATTCGTAGTCGCCGAGGGCGAACGCCGAGACGGTGTTCGCGATGACACCCCGGAACGCGGCGCCCTTGCGGCCGTGCTCCGCGAGCATCCGCCCGCGCTCCTCGCCGGGCAGCAGGTACCACTCGTAGCTCCGCACGAACGGGTAGACGGTGAGCCATGACTTGGGCTCGATCCCACGCAGGAAACCGGGCACGTGCGCCTTGTTGAACTCGGCGTCGCGGTGCACGCCCATCGCGTTCCAGGTGGGCAGCATCGCGCGGAACAGGCGGGCACGGCGCAGCTCGCGCAGCGCCCACTGCAGCCCCTCGGCGGTCGCGCCGTGGAGCCAGAGCATCACGTCGGCGTCGGCGCGGAGGCCGGAGACGTCGTAGATGCCGCGCACGGTGACGCCCTCGTCCTGGACGAGGTTGATCACGCCGTCGAGCTCGTCCACGAACCGCGGGACGTCGCGGCCGTCGAGGTCGTCGGGTCGTGCAGGGTCCTTCCGGAGCACCGCGAAGAGGGTGTAGCCCTCGTACGTCTGCTCGGCGTCGGATTCGGTTCGGGGCGCGTCGGCTGCCCCTTCGGCAGCGGGGGAAGACATGGATCTATCCTCCCCCCGCAAGCTGAAAGCTCAAAAACCTGCGACCGACGGATGCCACGGCTCAGCCTCCGGCGCGCTCGACGACGAATTCGGGGGTCTCGGCGAGCGACTGGGCGACGACGCAGAACCGCTCGGTGCCGGTGCGCAGCCGCTCGAGCGCCGCGTCGTCGGCGTCGGTGTCGACGATCGCCGTGACGACCACGTCCATCACCCCGACGGGGACGGCGCGGTCGATGCCGAGCGTGCCTCGGGCATCGAACACGGCCTCGGCGCGCAGCTCCGCCGAGCGGATCTCGACGCCCATCGCCGTCGCGACCGACCGCAGCGTGACCCCCGCACAGCCGAGCAGGGCCTGGAGCAGGAAGTCGGCCGAGCACGCGTCCCCGCCGTCGCCGCCGGTGGCCGGATGGAGACCCGTCCGGATCGGGCCGGCCCAGGTCTCGATCGTCGCGGTGATCCCGGGGTCGGCGAAGGAGCCGCGCGCCGACACGGTCGCCACCGCGGCATCCGGGTCTTCGCGGTAGCGCTCCTTGAGCGGCGCCTGCAGGGCGCGCAGTCCGGCGCGGTCCATGGTCCTCCGTCCTCCGTCGTCCGATTCAGCCGAGCAGCAGCCGGGTGGAGTGCTCGAGGTGGTCGCGCATGGCGTCGGCGCCGCGCTCGGGGAGCTCCGCGAGCAGGCGGCGGTGCTCGTCCACGACGGCCGACACGCTGTAGTGCGAGCGCGCGTGGAGGATGAACAGCAGCAGCTCGCTGCCGATCGCGGCGTGCATCTCGATGATGCGCGGGCTCCCGGACGCCTCGACCAGGACCTCGTGGAACCGCGAGTGCAGGCGTTCGACCCGCAACCACGCGTCATCCGCGTCGGCAAGGTCGGCGCCGTGCTGCGCATCGAGCCGTTCCATCTCGTCGATCGCCTCGCGTGCGGGCGCGAGCATCTCGTCGGGCAGGGCTCCGCCGTACCTCGCGACGGCGATCCGCACCGCCTCCACCTCGAGGGCCGCGCGCAACTGCTGCAGCGCCGTCAGCTGCGCCTCGTCGAAGCTCGTCACCCGCACACCGCGGTACGGCTCGGAGACGGCCAGCCGCTCGGCGACCAGACGCTGGAAGGCGGCCCGGACGGTGTGCCGGGACACGCCCAGCCGACTCGCGAGGGACTCCTCGCGGAGCGGTGCATCCGGTCCGAGCCGGCCGCTCAGGATCTCGTCGCGCAGGAGTGCCGTCGCGCGGTCGACCGCCGTCGGCGGGGCGGCGGCACCGGCCGCAGGGGCAGGCGCCGCGCCATCCGTCAACGGGCCGTCAGCGTTCGAGGTTCGCACGCACCACGAGCCAGACGCCCACGCCCACCGCCACCGCGACGGACGCGGCGACCGCGATGGCCGCCCCGGGCTGCTCGTCGGCGAACCGCCGCACCCGGCGCTTCGCCCGGGTCGACGCGCGCGCCACGCGCTTGGGGACGTTGAGCTTCTCCTCCAGCGCGCTCAGCGTCGCGGCGAGGTCGTCGCGTGCGGCCCGTGCGTTGTCGTGCGCCTGGAGCCGAGTGAGGTTGCGCTGCGTCTTGCGGTCGAGCGTCGCGACGTCAGTTCCGGCCGCCATACGCCCCCCTTCCCGTGATCGCGTCGAGGTCCTGCCGGACGCTCTCGATCGATTCGAGCGGCTCGCTGCCGCGCCTGAAGTTGAGCGCTGCGATGCCCAGCAGGATCAGGATGATCAGCAGCAGCACGCCGGAGACGACGAGCGCCGCCGCCCAGCCGGGCATGACGAGCGATAGGGCGAGGATGCCGGTCGCGATGAGCGTCCCGAGCAGGAAGATGCCGACGAAGGCGGCGCCGACGACGAGACCCGCCCCGATGCCGAAGTGCTTCGCCTTGTAGCTCATCTCGGCCTTGACCTGGTCGATCTCGGCACGGACCAGCGCGGAGACGCGGTCGGGCAGTTCGCCGACGAGCGTGAACAGCGAGCGCTCGTCGTTCAGTGGTGCGGTCATCGGGGTTCCCCCTCAGTGTCAGGTCAGGACGAACTCGACGAGCCCGAGCCGCCTCCGGACGAGGACGTGGACGACGAGGAACCGGACTTCGACGAGCCCGAGCCGGACTTCGACGAGCCCGACTTCGACGAGCCGGACTTCGAGGTCGTGCTGCGGCTCGACGAACCGGACGACGAGCCCGACTTGGACGACGACGAGCCCGTGGACGAACCGGTCGACCGGGTCGTGGTCGTCTGCGAGCCGGAGATCTGCCTGACGACCTTCTTGGCGCCGTCGAGGACCGCGTCGCTGACGTCGCCGACGCGGCTCATCGCGAAGTCCTTGACCGTGTCGACGCCCTCTTGGACCTTCGGTTGGTTCCAGACGTCTTCGGCGGCCCTGCGGATCTGCTCGTAGCGCTCCCGGCCGGCGCGCGTGCCGAGCACGTAGCCGACGCCGAGGCCGACGACGAAGAGGAACTTGCCCTTCATGTGCACCTCATCCCCCGCTGCGGTTGGAAGACAGCAGTCACTCCAGCGTAGACCCCGCTCCGAGGCGCGCAAGGGGGTTGCGGGGCCCGTCCGGGCCTCGTATTCCGCTGGGGCTATGCGTCGTCCGCGATCCGGACGGCGAGGTGACGGATGCGGCCGGCCGCCTCGATCGCGTGCGGGACCACCGATGCCAGGCCGGTGCCGGCGACCCAGGATCCGGTCACGACCAGTCCGGACCGGTCGTCGATCGCGGCCTCGAGCGCCCGGACCCGGTCGCGCTGGCCGACCGCCGCCTGCGACAGCGCGTCGCGCCAGGCGCTGCGCCCGGACGCGCGCACCTGGGACGGGTCTAGGGGCACCCCGAGCAGCGCGGACGCGTCGCGGACGGCGAGTCCGGTGACGGCGTCGTCGTCGAGGCCGGTGAGCGGACCGGCGGCGCCGGCCCGGCCGTACGAGAGCCGCACGACGTGGCGTCCGGCCGCGGCACCCGCCAGCCAGGCCCACTTCGCGCTCGAGTGGGTCAGCGCCTTCGCGGCCACCCCGGGCGCGTCCGCTGCCACGAGCACGCCCGTGCCCCGCGGGCGCGCATCCAGCGCCGGGGCATCGAGCACCAGCGTCACGAGCTCGACGGATGCCGCATCCGGCCATTCCTCGTCGAGCGCGCCCTCGGGCGCGACGCCGGCGAGCAGCTCGCGCGAGACGTGCGCGGGCGTCGCGACGATCGCGAACCTGGCGTCCACGACGATGCCGGACGGGTCGTCGCCCTCGGTCACGGCGACGGCGCGCCACGACGAGCGCGTCCGGTCGGCGTCGCCGGGTCGGGGCTCGCGCGCCTCGAGCGCCGTCACCGACGCCCCCGTGCGGACCTCCGCACCGAAGCGCGCGAGCTCGGCGACGAGCGCGTCGACGAGCGTGTGCATGCCGCCGCGCAGGCCGAGCACCGCGCTGCCCGCCCGGCGCTCGGACACGAGCTGCGCCACGCCGCCCGACAGCGATCCGGCGCGGGTCATCGCCTCGTTGAGCCCCGGCGCCACGACGTCGACGTCGAGGTCGTCGGGGTCGGTCGAGTACACGCCCGCGGAGATCGGGGTGACCAGTCGGTCGAGCACGGCGCGGCCCATCCGCTCCCGGACGAGCGGGCCGAGGCGTTCGGCGCGACCGATCTTCAGGATGGGGCGGATGCGGTCGGACCACGCCCGCCACGCACCGCCCCAGCCGATGACGGCGCGGACGTCGTCGCCGAGCGGGTTCGCCGGGATGCCGAGCACCCCGGTCCGCGGCAGCGGCGCGGCCTTCCTCGTCGCGCCCTCGCCCCAGACCAGCCACGCGCCCGACCGGTCGGGCGTCTCGATCCGGTCGGCCAGCCCGAGCCGCTCCGCGAGCTCGGCGACCGAGCCGTTACGGGTCGCGAAGGACTCCGCGCCGCTGTCGAGCGCGAGCCCGTCGAGGTCGATGCGGCCGACGCATCCGCCGGGCCGCCCGGCCCGCTCGAGCACCGTCACGCCGAGCCCGAGCCGTGCGCACTCGAGGGCCGCGACCAGCCCGGCGATCCCCCCGCCGACGACGACCACGTCGGTCGCGCGGTGCTCCGGCTCGGGCGACGGCGCGGCATCCGGTCGCGGGTCGGACTGCGGCGTGCTGGGTTCGTGGGTCACGCTTCCCATTGTCGTCGCTCGGCCGGGGGCGCGCCTCGGCGCCGGTGGCCGGTCAGCCGCGCCCGGCCTCGTGCACGAGCTCGACGACCCGCGTCAGCACGGTCGGGTCGGTCTCGGGCGGCACGCCGTGGCCGAGGTTGAAGACGTGCGCGGGCGCGACCCTGCCGCGGTCGAGCACGTCGCGCACGGCCCGCTCGAGCACCGGCCACGGCGCCGCGAGGAGCGCCGGGTCGAGGTTGCCCTGCAGCGGCACGTCGGCGCCGATCCGGGCGGATGCCACGTCGAGGGGCACGCGGTAGTCGACGCCGACCGCGTCGACGCCGACCGACCGCATCGCGCCGAGCAGTTCGCCGGTGCCCACCCCGAAGTGGACGACGGGGACGCGACGGCGCGACGACGCGCCCGCGGCATCCGCCGGCACGTCGTACTCGAGGTCGTGCACGTGCGCGAGCGCCGCCGCGGACGCCGGCGCGACGTGCGCCTCGTAGTCGGCGAGGGCGAGGGCGCCCGCCCACGAGTCGAACAGCTGCGCGGCCGAGGCGCCCGCGAGCACCTGCGTGCGCAGGAAACGGCCGGTGAGCTCGGCGGTCCACTCCATGAGCGCGCGCCACGCACCCGGGTCGGCGTGCATGAGCGTCCGCGCGGCGAGGTGGTCCTTCGACGGGCCGCCCTCGGCGAGGTACGCGGCGAGCGTGAAGGGAGCGCCGGCGAAGCCGATGAGCGGCGTCGACGTGGGGGCGCCCGGCGCGGTGATGGTCGCGAGCTCGGCGACGGTGCGCTGCACGGCCTCGGTGATCGGCGCGGCGGCCTCGTCGAGCCGCGCCGGGTCGATCGCGGTGAGCTCGGCGACGCCCGCGGCGTCGCCGTACGCGCGGCCGAACACCGGTCCGCGACCCGGCTGGATCTCGACGTCGACCCCGACGAGCTTCAGCGGCACGACGATGTCGCTGAAGAAGATGCCCGCGTCGACGCCGTGGCGGCGGATGGGCTGCAGCGTGATCTCGGAGGCCATCGCCGGATCGAGGCACGCGTCGAGCATGCGGGTGCCGACCCGCAGGTCGCGGTACTCGGGCAGCGATCGGCCGGCCTGGCGCATGAACCACACGGGCACCGTGTCGCCCCGCTCGCCTCGGTAGGCGCGCACGAGTCGCGAGTCGTGGGTCAGGCCTGAAGCGAGCGGATGCTGCGGGGAGAGGATCACGCCGAACATCCTCCCCCATCGCGACTGGGGGCGTGCTGAGCCGGGCGCGCATGCGACGGTTCGCGGCTGTCCGCGTGGACGACAGGTCTGGTGGTTCCCGCGCCCGCGGGTTACAGTCGGACGGTCGTGCACCCCCGAGCACGGCGACGCGCCGCAGCGTCCCGACGGCGGTGCGCCTCCGCCACCCACGGAGTCCCCATGTCCAGCTCTGCATCGCGGCATCGCACCGGACTGATCGTCCTGGTCGCGGTCGCCGCCGTCCTCCTCGTCGCCGGGCTCGTGCTCGGCGAGCCCTGGGTCGAGCGGCTCGTGCCGCTGCTGCCCGACGTACCCGGCAGCCAGATCGCGCTCGTCGCGACCGCGGCGACGGCGCTGGCCGTGCTCGTCGCCGCGCTGCGTCGCGCCGGCGCGGCCGCCCGCGAGCGGGCGCGTGCCCGCGCCCTCTCCGCCTCGTACGACGGCTCGGTCTCGTGCGGCATCCGGAATCGCGAACTCGTCGCGCGCCTCGCCGAGCTGCGGCAGCCGGGAGCCGGGCGGGGCGTCCTGCCGGCGCGATTCGCGATCCTCGCCGACGACGCCGGCATCTCGTTCTGGGGCGGCGGGCGCCGGCCGCGCCGCGTGGCGTCGTTCCCGTGGCGCGAGGTCCGCAACATCCGCTCCGACGCCACCGTGGCCGGCAGCACGAGCGTGCCCGTCGCGGTGGTGCGGATCCGGCGTGCCGGGTCGAGCATCGAGCTGCCCGTGATGCTGAGCGACCCGCGGTTCGGGCGGTACGCCCTCGCCGACGCGCCGTTCTTCGCCACGGTGCGATCGTGGAAGGCCCTCCACCGGGCCGCGCTCGCGGCGGAAGGCCTCGAACTGCCGCCGCTCACGGGGGCCATCCCGGTCATCCGCCCGGCCAGCGCGGCCTGATCGCGCGGGCTGCCGGCGAATCCCGCACGGCCGGTCGGAGCACCTTTCGACCACCGGTAGAATCGTCGGGTGCTCATCTGCCTCACCGCGAGCCACAAGAACGCCGGCTTCGACATGCTCGAACGGCTTTCGGCGACCGCTGAACAGGCTGCACCGCGCATCCTCGACGGCCATGACGCGGTGCAGGGCGCCGTGGTCGTGGCCACGTGCAACCGGTTCGAGGCGTACCTCGACCTCGACACGGCCGAGGGCGAGTCCCCCGTCGAGGCGGTCCACGATGCGATACGCGCGGTCGGCGACGTCGCCGAGCTCGAGCCCGACGAGCTGCGCACCACCTTCGACTTCGTGCACGGCAACGCCGTCGCCGGCCACCTGTTCGCCGTGGCATCCGGCCTCGAGTCGGTCGTCGTCGGCGAGGGCGAGATCGCCGGCCAGGTGCGCCGGTCCCTCGAGCGCGCACGGCGCGAGGGCACCACGACCGCCGAACTCGAGCGGCTGTTCCAGCGCGCCTCGCAGACGTCGCGGCGCGTGAAGAACCGCACCGGCATCGGCACCGAGGGGCGATCGCTCGTGCGGCTCGCGCTCGACCTCGCCGAGAGCCGCGTCACCGACTGGGCCGCCGTGCGCGTGCTGCTCGTCGGCACCGGCCGGTACGCCGGCGCCTCGCTCGCGGCGCTCCGCGACCGCGGCGTCACGGATGTCGCCGTGTACTCGCCGACCGGTCGCGGCGCCAAGTTCGCCGAGAACCACGGCATCCGGGCCGTGGGCTCCGCCGACTACGCGATGACCGCCGCGGGTGCCGACCTCATCGTCACCTGCACCACGGTCGACCACCACGTCGTCGACCGGTCGCTCATCGAACTCGGCCGCACCGAGCTCGCGGTCGCCTCCCTCCCCGCTCCGGTGGCGCTGCGGCCGGGCACCGACGCGGTCGGCTCGGCCGCCGAGGACGACGCGCCGGCCGACGCGCCCCGCCAGCTCGTGATCGACCTGGGCCTGCCGCGCAACGTCGACCCCGACGTCGCGGAGGTCGCCGGAGTCGACCTGCTCGACCTCGAGACGATCAAGATCCACGCGCCGCTGGAGGAGTTCGGCGCGACCGACGCCGCGCGCGAGCTCGTCGAGCGGGCCGCCCGCAAGTTCAGCCGGGTCGGCGATGAGCTCGACCTCGCCCCGGCCGTCGTCGCCCTCCGCCGGCACGTGTTCGACGTGCTCGACGCCGAGATCCGCCGTGCCCGGGTGCGCGGCGACGACGACGGACGCACCGAGGCCGCGCTGCGGCACATGGCCGGCGTACTGCTGCACACCCCGATGGCACGATCGCGCGAGTACGCGCGAGCCGGCGAGCAGCAGGCCTGGCTCGACGGGCTCGAAGCACTGTTCGGCATCCGGCCGGGGGCCGAGGCCGCGGCATCCGCCGACGCGGAGGCCGGCGGGGTCGACGACCGCAGCCGGCCCGCGGCCGGCGACCGCTGACGGCCGCCGGATCCGGTCCGGCGCGGTACGCTGCCGTTCGATGTCCACCATCCCCGACGCGCCGCGCGACCAGGCGGCCGCTGCCGGCCCGCCGGCCCTCCGACTGCCGTTCGACGTCGCCGAGGTCGAGCACCGGCCGTACACGACCGCGCGGATGACGCTGCGGCCGCTCGCGGCGGAGGACGCCGACGACGTCTGGGAGTACCAGCGCCTCCCCGAGGTCCTCCGGTACATCCCCTGGCCCGACCGCGACCGCGACCAGGCTCGTGAGCACACCGAGGCGCGCGCCGGCATGCGCCGGCTCGTCGCCGACGGCGACGCGACCTTCCTGGCCATGGTGCTCGACGGGCGCGTCATCGGCGACCTGATGGTCCGCGTCTCGAGCGTGGAGCACGCGTGCCTCGAGATCGGGTGGGTCGTGCACCCCGACTTCCACGGGCGCGGCCTCGCCACCGAGGGGGCCGACGTGCTGCTCGACCTCGCCTTCGGGCGGCTCGACGCGCATCGCGTCGTCGCGCACCTCGACGCCCGCAACGCGGCATCCGCCCGCCTGTGCGAGCGCCTCGGCATGCGACGCGAGGCGACGCTCCTCGAGGAGGAGTACCACGACGGCGAGTGGCAGGACACCGCCTCGTACGGCATGCTGCGGCGCGAGTGGCGCGCGCTGCGTGCGGGCGGCGCGACGCGCGATCCGGCCTAGCCGACCGAGAGCGTCCAGGCCTCGGTCGAGCGGACGACCACGACCGAGGGCCCGGCCGCGAGCGGCACGCTGCCGTCGTACGCGCCGGTTACGTCGATGAGCGCCGCCCCGCCGAACGCCTGCTGCGACTGCTGGGCGACGACGAACGGGTCCTCGGCGTCGTCGCCGGCGTGGGTCGCAGCGAGCGTCGCCGCACCCCCGCCGTAGAGGTGGACCGCGTCGTCCTCGCCGTTCGCGGCGTTCGGCAGTTCGGATGCCGCGGACATCTGCTCGATCGAGAGCGTCCACGAGCCGCTCGCCGTCACCTGCACGCTGCGCGCCGCCGAGGCATCCGCCACGCCCCAGGCGGTCGTGCCCTCGTAGTCGTCGGTCGCATCGACGAGCGGGTCGCCCGAGGGCTGGTTCGACGCGTCGAGGAGCGTGAGCGTGAACACGGCCCCGTCGTCCCCGTCGAACGTGGCCGTCACGATCCCGCCCGCGATCCCGTCCGGGATCGCCACGACGTCGTCGCCCGTGCCGCTCGCGTCGACCTTCGCGAACGTGCCCCAGGTCTGGTCGGCCCACTCCTGCACCGTCGCGGTCGGCGTCTCGGTCGGCGTGGGGGTCGGGGTCTCCGTCGGGGTCGCCGTCGGCGTCGCGGACGGCGTCGGCGACGGGGCCGGCTGCGCGGTCGTGCCGAGCGCGCCGGTGCCGTAGAGCACGGCGATGACGACGGCGAGCACCAGGGCCGCGCCGGAGAGGACGGTGCCCGCGGTCGCGGCGCCCTTCGCGCGGTCCGCCTTCGTGAGCCCGACGATGCCGAGCACGAGGCCGATCGCCGCGAGCACCACGGCCGCGATCCACGCCCACTCCCAGGCGAACGACAGCAGGGCCACGACGGCCGCGACGATGCCGACGACGAGCGCCCCGGCGCCGAGGCCGTTGCGCGCCTCGGGCCGGCCATCGGGCTCCCGACCCGGCGCATCGAGCACCTCGGTTCGGCCGTCGTCGGGCGGGTTCGGTCCGGATGCGTTCGTCATCATTCCCCCGTGGATGCTCGGACGTGCGCTCCCGCGCCATGATGGCAGGCCGATCCGGGGGCGGCAACGACCCCGCAGGCGCGTCAGCGGGCCCGCGGCAGGGTGACGGCGAGCACCGCGCCGCCCTCCGGCGCGTTGGACGCCGACGCGTCTCCGCCGTGCGCGCGGGCGATCCCGCGCACGATCGCGAGCCCGAGGCCGGCGCCCCCCGTCACGTCGAGCCGGTGCGGAGAGCGCGCGGACGACCCGCGCCATCCGGCCTCGAACGCGTGCGCGAGGTCCTCCTCCGCGAATCCCGGGCCGGTGTCGGCGACGGCGAGACGCACCTCGTCGCCGCCCCCGTCGACCGTGACCGCGATTCGCCCGCCCGCCGGGGTGTGCTGGAGTGCGTTCGCGAGCAGGTTCGCGACGGCGCGGCCGAGCTGCAGCGCGTCGCCCTCGACCGTACTCGACGCGTCCGGCGAGACGACGAGGTCGAGCCGCACGCCCGCGCCGTCCGCGAGGCCGCGCAGCTCCGAGACGGCGTCGCTCGCGACGTCCGCCAGCGACAGCCGCTCGGTGCGCAGTCGCAGGGCGCCCGCGTCGATCTGCGAGACCGCGAAGAGGTCGGCGACGAGCGCGTCGAGGCGGTCGACCTGCGACGCGATGCGGGCGAGGTAGCGGTCGGGGTCGGGCGCGAGCCCGTCCTGCAGGGCCTCGGCCTGCGCGCGGATGCCGGCGAGCGGCACGCGCAGGTCGTGCGCGACGCGCGTGACGAGCTCGCGACGGGCCTGCTCCTGGCGTTCGACCTCCTCCCGCGCGGCGCGGATGCGGGCGTCCGAGGCCGCGAGCTCGTCGAGCACGGCCCGGAACTCGCCGATCGGCACCGGGCGCGATTCGACAGGGACGCCGCGACCGAGGTCCTCGGCCGCTGACCGCAGCACGCGCGCAGCGCGCGCGATCTCGGCCCCGAGGATCGACGCCGTGAGGATCGCGACGACCCCGCTCGTGACGGCGATCGCGAGCGCGATCTGCGCGTCGTGATCGGAGAGGTACATCGCCTGCGTCGCCACGAGCACGCCACCGACCACGGAGGCCACGGCCGCGACGACCACCGTGACGAGGTGCACGACGATGGGCGCCCACGCGAAGCGCCGCAGCAGGAGCCAGGCGAGGAAGCCGACGCCGGCGGCGATCGCTGCGGAGACGGCGATCACGAGGAGCAGGTCGGTGCCGCTCACGGGGCTCCCCCGTCCGCCGTGGCGGGGGCCGCACCGGGGTCGTCGAAGCGGTAGCCGTAGCCCCACACCGTCACGAGCATGCGCGGGTTCGCGGCATCCGCCTCGATCTTCTCGCGCAGTCGCCGCACGTGCACGGTGACGGTCGAGAGGTCGCCGTGGCTCCAGCCCCAGACGCCCTGCAGCAGCTCCTCGCGCGAGAACACCGTGCCCGGTCGACGAGCGAGGAACGCCAGCAGCTCGAACTCGCGCTGCGTGAGCGCGAGCCGGCGACCGTCGAGGTCGACCGTGTGCGCGGCCGTGTCGATGCGCAGCGGCCCCCGAGCGATCACGGCGGCCTCCGAGCCGGCCGCCGCCGCGCCCGCCGCCTCCACGGCGAGCGCGCGCCGCAGCACGGACTGCACGCGCAGCGTCAGCTCGCGCGGCGAGAACGGCTTCGCGAGGTAGTCGTCGACGCCGGCCTCGAGCCCCGCGATACGGTCGTCCTCGCCGCCGAGCGCGGTGAGCATGATGACCGGGACCTGCGAGTTTGCGCGGATGCGCCGGCAGACCTCGATGCCGTCGACCCCGGGCAGCATCCGGTCGAGCACGACGAGGTCGGGCCGCTCGGCGGCGATCCGGTCGAGCGCGACGAACGCGTCCGCCGCGTCCTGCACGCGGAACCCGGCCGACTCGAGGTACGCGCGGCACACCTCGAGCACGGTCGGGTCGTCGTCGACGAGCAGCACGAGGCGCCCGTCGAGCAGCAGGTCCGCGTCAGCCGCCACCGATCACCTCCTCGAGGCGTGCGATCGGATCGTACAGCCCCGCGTCGAGGATCCACGTCTGCAGCGTCTTGTCGAAGCCCGTGATGACGATCACGCCGACGGCGATGAAGACCACGCCGATCGCGCGGCGGAACCATCCGTCGGGGTTCGCGAGCCAGCCGAGGCGGCGCACCAGCTTCCGGCCGAGGAGCGCGATGAGCAGCAGCATCCCGGCCAGGCCGATCGCGTAGGCGACCACGTACGTCACGCCCTCGGCGAACGACACGGGCAGCACGGCCGCGACGATCAGCGCGTAGGTCGGGCTGCAGCTCGAGAACACCGGGCCGAGGGCGGCACCGGTGAGGATGTCGCCGCCGACGCTCTGGCGGCGGACCGACCGGTCGAGCAGCTCGCCGCTGCGCGCCTGCAGGCCGAGCGCGGTCGACACCCGGTCCCAGAGCTGCGGGAAGAGCAGGTCGACGCCGAGGAGCACGACGATGCCGCCGGCGATCACCTGCCACACCTGCGGCGGGATGCCGAGCAGCGCGGTCGTCGCCTTGAGCAGCAGCGTGAAGGCCACGACGGATGCCGCGAGCGAGCCGGCGATCACGTACGGGCGCCACCGGGCCCGGCGCTCGTCGCCGTCCTGCACGATCGAGCCGCCGACGATCACGGGCAGCAGCGGGAGCACGCACGGCGCCGCGACGGTGAGCACGCCCGCGGCGAGCGCGAGGGTCAGCGAGGCGGTCATGCACGGACTCCGCGGGTCACGGCATCGCCGCGACGAGCGACTCCACCGACGGGTCGTCGTAGAGCACCACGGTCGAGACCGGCTCGCCCGCGTCGTCGAGGAACACGATGGTCGTCTGCAGGGTGACCCCGTACTGCTGGCGCAGGTCGGCGCGGGAGTCGTAGTCGACCTTGAAGACCGTGAGCCCGTCGGGCGCGCCCTGCGCCTTCAGGTCCTCGTCGAGCGCGCGGCACTTCGGGCACCAGCTCGCGTGGAAGAACAGCGCCTTCGGCCCGGCGGTCGACTCGATCGCGCCGTCCTCGTAGTCGAGGTAGGCGCCCTCGGCAGGGGCGGCCGGCTCCTCGGCGGCGTCGGCGGATGCCTCGGGGGTCTCGGTCGCGTCCTGCGTGGGCTCGGACGTCATCGCCTCCGACTGCGTGGCCTCGGGGTCGGCGCCCGCGGCATCCGTCGTGGCGCACCCCGTGAGCGCGAGCGCCCCGACGAGCAGGGCGATCGTGCCGAGGGGTCGTACCGGTCGGTCGGGTCGTGCGCGCATCGTGGTCCTCGTTCCGCGGGCGCCCTCGGCCCGCTCCGTCCTTCCACGGTACGTGCGGCGCGCTGCGGGCGCCCGGGCCCGTGGTTACGGAATGCTGACGGTCGCCCGCCCGCCGCGACGACGGAGATCGCCGCATCCTCGGACGGATTCGCGGGAACCGTCCGAAGACACGGCGATCTCCGAGGGACGTGTGGGGGTGGGCGGCCCGAGGGTAGGGGGCGGGGGCCCAGGGGGTGGGGGCCCAGGGGGGTGGGGGCCCAGGGTGAGTGGGGGGTCAGGCGCCGAGGAGGCGGCTGCCGAGGTACGACTCGAGCTCGGCGAGCGGCACGCGCTCCTGCTGCATGGTGTCGCGGTCGCGCACCGTCACGGCCTGGTCGTCGAGCGAGTCGAAGTCGACCGTGACGCAGAACGGGGTGCCGATCTCGTCCTGGCGGCGGTAGCGGCGGCCGATCGCGCCCGCGTCGTCGAACTCGACGTTCCACAGCTTGCGCAGTCGGGCGGCCACGTCGCGGGCGAGGGGCGACAGCCGCTCGTTGCGCGACAGCGGCAGCACGGCGGCCTTGACCGGCGCGAGGCGCGGGTCGAGCTTCAGCACGGTGCGGGTGTCGACGCCGCCCTTCGCGTTCGGCACCTCCTCGACGTGGTACGCGTCGACGAGGAACGCCATGAGCGAGCGGGTGAGGCCGGCTGCGGGCTCGATGACGTACGGGGTCCAGCGCTCGTTCTTCGACTGGTCGAAGAACGAGAGGTCCTTGCCGGACGCCTTCGCGTGGGTCGACAGGTCGAAGTCGGTGCGGTTTGCGACACCCTCGAGCTCGCCCCACTCGCCGCCGGTGAAGCCGAACTTGTACTCGACGTCGACGGTGCGCTTCGAGTAGTGGCTGAGCTTGTCCTTCGGGTGCTCGAACAGGCGCAGGTTCTCGGGGTCGATGCCGAGGTCGACGTACCACTGGAGACGGGTGTCGATCCAGTACTGGTGCCATTCCTCATCGGTGCCGGGCTCGACGAAGAACTCCATCTCCATCTGCTCGAACTCGCGCGTGCGGAAGATGAAGTTGCCCGGCGTGATCTCGTTGCGGAACGACTTGCCGATCTGGCCGATGCCGAACGGCGGCTTCATGCGCGCCGCCTGGAGCACGTTGGCGAAGTTCACGAAGATGCCCTGCGCGGTCTCGGGGCGCAGGTAGTGCAGGCCCGACTCGTCGTCGACGACGCCGAGGAACGTCTTCAGCAGGCCTGAGAAGGCGCGCGGCTCCGTCCACTGGCCGCGCGTGCCGCAGTTGGGGCAGACGATGTCGAGGAGGCCGTTCTCCGGCTCGCGGCCCTTCTTCTCCTCGAAGGCCTCGATGAGGTGGTCCTCGCGGAAGCGCTTGTGGCAGTGCAGGCACTCGATCAGCGGGTCGGTGAACACGGCGACGTGGCCGGAGGCCTCCCACACCTGGGTGGGCAGGATGACGCTCGAGTCCAGGCCGACGACGTCGTCGCGGCCCTGCACCATCGAGCGCCACCACTGGCGCTTGATGTTCTCCTTCAGCTCGACGCCGAGGGGGCCGTAGTCCCACGCCGACCGGGACCCGCCGTAGATCTCACCGGCCTGGAAGACGAAGCCCCGGTGCTGGGCGAGGGTGATGACGGCGTCGAGACGGCTGGGTGCGGCCACGGTGGCTCCAATGGTCCAAAAGCGGGAGGGGTCGGGCGAGGCGCCCGCAAGTCGATGTCCTTATCCTACGGTCGAGCGGATGCCGCCCCGAAACGCGCGCACGTTCGGCATCCGTCACCGCGCCCCGGCGCCGGCGCCCCGGCCGGCGGACGCGTCGGCCGACCGGATCGCACCACGCGGGTGCTGCGCCCGTGCCGCACCGCCGCGCAGGTGTAGAACAGCGGCGTGGGCGCCGCCCGGACGACGCCCGGTCGGGAGCGCCATGGGAGACGTGACACGGCGCACGGTCGTGGCCTCGCTCGGCATCGGCGCGGTCCTGGTGTTCGGCAAGCTCGCCGCCGACGCCCGGGGCGGAGGCGGTTCAGCTGGGCCGGGCGCCGCGGCGGCGCCTCCCCCGCCGCCGGTCGCGCCGGCGCCCGAAGTCGCCCGGGTGGCCGTGCCCGCCGGTGCCCTGACCGCACTCCCGCCCGAGGCGGGCGACCTGATCGCGCTCACCCTCGACGACGGCACCGACTCCGCCGTGGTCGCCGCGTACACGGCGTTCGCAGTGGAACGCGACCTCCGGCTCACGTACTTCGTGAACGGGACCTACCGCTCGTGGACCGAGAACGCCGAGACGCTGCGGCCGCACGTCGCGAGCAGCCGCATCCAGCTCGCCAACCACACCTGGTCGCATCCCGACCTCACCACGCTCGACGACGCCGGCATCCGGGCGGAGCTGCAGCGCAACCACGACTTCCTCGCCGACGTGTACGGGGTCGACGCGCGGCCGTACTACCGGCCGCCGTACGGCCGGCACGACGCGCGGGTCGACGCCGCCGCGGCATCCGTCGGCTACACCGTGCCGACTCGCTGGTACGGCGAGCTCGGCCCGCCGGCGGCCTCAGAGGGCGAGATCCTTGCGGCGGCCGACGAGTGGTTCACGGCGGGGCGCATCGTGATCGGCCACCTGAACCACGACCCGGCCACGCGGGTGTTCGGGTCGCTCGCCGACCTGCTCGACGAACGCGGCCTGACGACGGTCACCCTGAACGACGTGTTCGTCACGGCGCAGCATCCGTGATCGTCCCCGGGCGAGCGCCCGCGGGCTGCCCCTAGGCTGAGCGGATGCCGCCCCTGCCCGACCTGCACGTCGCCGCGATCGCGGTGATCCGCGGCCGCCGCATGCTGATGGTGACGGCGCGGGGCCGCGAGGTGCACTACCTCCCGGGCGGCAAGATCGACCCGGGCGAGACGCCCGCCGAGGCCGCGGCGCGCGAAGCGCGGGAGGAGGTCGGCCTCGTGCTCGACCCCGCGGAGCTGGTCGAGGCGTTCACGGTGCGCGAGCTCGCCCACGGCCAGGGCGAGGGACGCCACGTCACGATGCACGTGTTCCTCGCCGAGACGGACGCCGTGCCCGAGCCGGCCGGCGAGGTCGACGCCGTGCACTGGGTGGGCACGGCCGACGCCGATCGTTGCCCGCCGGCCGGCGTCGAGGTGCTGCGGCGGCTCGCGGCATCCGGACTCGTCGACTGATCTCGGGCGACGTGCGGCGGTCCCGCCGCGACGTGCTGGAAGGATGGGCGCAGGCGCGTGACCGGGAGGGGGTGCGGATGTCGCGGACGCGCGAGTTCCGCCGCGGCGGCGGCGTGACCGTCATCACGGAGTCCGGCGACTCCGGCGGCGACCGCCCCGTCTTCGTGCTCGTCCACGGCATCGGCATGGGCCACCGCTACTGGTCGGACCTCGCCGACGCGCTCGCGCGCGAGGGTCGCGTGCTCGCGCTCGACCTCCCTGGGTTCGGCGAGGCACCGGAACCCGACGAGCCCCTGACGATGTCGCAGTCCGGCGACTACCTCGGCGACCTGATCGAGGCGGAGGGACTCGACCGGCCCGTCGTGCTGGTCGGGCACTCGATGGGCTCGCAGATCGTCGCGGAGACCGCCGTGCAGCGGCCCGCGCTCGTGGCATCCGTCGTGCTCATCGCCCCGACGGTCAACCCGCGCGAGCGTTCGTCGGTGGCGCAGGGCCTCCGCCTGCTGGAGGACCCGTCGCTGACCCGGCCCAAGGTCGTGGCGCTCGGCATCCGCTCCTACCTGCAGGCCGGGCCGCGCTGGTACTTCAAGAAGCTCCGCCAGATGCTCGACCACCGCCTCGAGCTCGTGCTGCCGGACGTCGCGGCGCCGGCGCTGGTGATCCGCGGCGAGCACGACCGGCTGGCGCCGCGCCCGTGGGCCGAGCAGGTGTCGCTCATGCTGCCCCGCGGACGGTACGTCGAGGTGCCCGACCGCGGCCACGAGACCATGGTGACGGCCGGCGACCGGGTCGCCGACCTCGTCGCGCGTCACGCGCGGGGCGAGGCCGTGGGGCACGTGGTCGACCGGGTCTCGGAGCCCGCGCCGCCGTCGCTCGTCGAGCGAGGCTGGTGGTGGGCGGGCGACTACGCGTACGCGGGCTGGCGGCAGGCCGCCGCGCTGGTGGAGGGCCGGCGCCCGCCGGCGCGTTGGCGGGCGGGCGACCCTTCGCTGCCCGAGATCGTGCTGCTGCCGGGCATCTACGAGCACTGGTCGTTCCTCCGCCCGCTCGGCGACGCGCTCTCGGCGGCGGGGCACCGCGTCCGGGTGGTCCACGGCATGGGCACGAACCGCCGCGGCGTCGCCGACACCGCACGGCGGCTCGGCCGCGCGCTCGCGAAGGTCCGGACGCCTCCGGCCGGTCGGGTGATCGTCGCGCACAGCAAGGGCGGGCTCATCGCGAAGCACCTGCTGCTGGCCGAGTCGGATGCCGCGGGCACGACGGCGCCGGGCGACGACGCGGGCCGCAGCGAGGGACCGGGGCGACTGCACGGCGTGGTGGCGATCTGCACGCCCTTCGCCGGGTCGCGGATGGCGCGCCTGATCGTCGACCCGAGCGTGCGGGCGCTGCTGCCGAGCGACGAGACCATCGTGATGCTCTCGCGGGCCGACTCGGTCAACGCCCGCATCGTCTCGGTGTTCGGGCGCTTCGACCCGCACATCCCGGACGGCAGCGTGCTCGACGGGGCGACGAACGTGCGGGTGCCCGTGCCGGGGCACTTCCGCATCCTGGGCGCGCCTGAGACGCATCGGGCGGTGCTCGACGGGGTGGCGCTGCTGGTGGACCCGGCCCGGACGCCCTGACGACTCGTCGCTGCGGCCCGCGGCCCGTCAGCGCCTCAGAAGGAGTGCTTGGCGACCCCGGCCGTGTGGGCGGCGGCGACCGCCTCGCTGTGCGAGCGCTCGCCGTGCAGCGACCCGCCGGCGTCGCCGGGCCGGCGGCGCACGCGCCGCTCGCGGACGACGAGGACGGCCGAGACCGAGACGACGATCACCCCGATTCCCACGAGCCAGTACGCCAGTTCCATCTCGCCCTCGCTTCCTCGGTTGCGGCGAGCCTACCGGGCCGGGCACCCGAACGTGGTGGAGGCGTTGCGGGACATGCGCGCCGGCGACAGGATCGTGGCGAGGAGGGGAGATGGCCGACCACCGACAAGGACCCGGACCGGGACCCGCTGCGATCGAGCTCGCGCTGCCCTTCCGCGGGCGCTGGATGGCGCGCAACAGTCCCGCGCGGCGGGTCCCCAGCCATGGCACCCACCTGATGGGGACGACCTACGCGATCGACTTCATCCCCCTGGACGCGGACGGCAGCCCCGCACCGCGAACGTGGCGCAGCCTTATCGCGACCGAGCCGCCGGAGGACTTCCCCGGCTTCGGACGGCCGGTGCTGGCCCCGGCGGACGGCACGGTCGTGCTCGCCCACGACGGCGAAGCGGACCACGAGGCCCGCCGTTCGCAGCCGGCATTGCTCGGCTACGCGCTCACGCAGGCCTCGCGGGTGCGCGCGGGCGCAGCGGCGATCGCCGGGAACCACGTGGTGCTCTCACTCGGACCGCGGGGGCCGTACGTGCTGGTCGCCCACCTGCGCCGAGGGTCGGTGCGGGTGCGGCCCGGCGACGCCGTCCGGGTCGGCGACGCGGTCGGCGGATGCGGCAACTCGGGCAACAGCACGCAGCCGCACGTGCACGTCCAGGTCACCGACTCGCTCGACTGGGCGCTCACCCGCGGCCTGCCGATGACGTTCCGACACCCTCGAGCGGGCGCCCGCCCCGAGGACGCGGCGTGGATGCCCGCTGAGTCGGAGGTCGTCGACGCCGGGTGACCGGCGCCGGGGCGGGCCGCCCGGGTCAGTGCACGTACTCCAGCAGGTCGGCGCCCACCTGGCGCATGCCGTCGAGGACCGCGAGGCGCGTCGCGAGCTGCGTGTCGGCGAAGTACATCGAGACCGCGTACGACACGCTCGCCCTCGGTCCGCGGAGCACGCCGACCTCGCTGCGCACCCCGCCGTCGGTGCCGGTCTTGTTCATGAGCAGCAGGCCGTGGTCGGGCGTGCGGTGGGCGAGCGGGTCGAGACCGAACGCCGCGGCGACCATCGACAGGTCGGCGTTCAGCGACAGCCAGCCGACCACGCGCTGCGAGACCTCGGGGCTCACGATCTCGCCGCGCGCGAGCGCCGCGAAGAGCCAGGTGAGCTCCTTGGCCGAGCCGATCGAGAGCTGCGGCGCGTCATCCGGGCCCCGGTGGTCGCGCACCAGGTCGAGCAGCGCGGTACGGGTCAGGCCGAGGGTCTCGGTGCGGGCACGCACCGACTCGAGGCCGATGTGCCGGATGAGCACGTTCGTGGCGAGGTTGTCGCTCGTCGCCCCGATGAGCGCCGCGAGGTCGGCCATCGGCAGCGCCGGCGTCTGCAGGTGCTGCCAGATGCCCGAATCGCCGACCGCGTCACGCGGGTCGCGGTCGAGCACGGCGAAGCCATCGGGGCTCGCGGTGCCGAGCCGCGCCGCCACCTCGACCAGCAGCAGCACCTTGCCGATCGACGCCGTGGGCATCACGACGTGGTCGTCGACGGAGAACAGCACCCGGCCGGTCGCGAGGTCGGTCGCGCGGGCCGACACCTGGACGCCGGCGAGCGCGAGCTCGCCGAGCGCGTCGAACCCTCGCGAGAAGTCCTCGAGGTGCTCGTCCGTGCGATGGCGGGCCCGGCGGAACGTGGCGTGCCGGGCACGGCGTTCGGAACCCTGCGACGAGGTCATCACGTGGCTGAGGGACTTCCTGTGCGGGCCGGGCGCACCCGCACCGCAGCATCACGGTGCGCTCGACGGGTCGGACGGGGGTAGGGGCGGGGTGCTACCAGATGCGGACGCGCTCGGCCGGGTCCAGCCAGAGCTCGTCGTCGGGAGCGACCCCGAAGCCAGTGTAGAACTCGTCGATGTTGCGGACGATCTGATTGCACCGGAATTCGTTCGGCGAGTGCGGGTCGACCGCGAGCAGGCGGACGACCTCCTCGTCACGGCCCTTCAGCTGCCAGGCCTGCGCCCAGGAGAGGAAGAACCGCTGGGCGCCCGTGAGATCGTCCACGACGGGCGCCTCGGCGCCGTCGAGCGAGCGCACGTACGCCTTCCAGGCGATCGCGAGGCCGCCGAGGTCGCCGATGTTCTCGCCGATGGTCAGGGCGCCGTTGACGTGGTGCGTCCCGTCGCCGCCGGCCGCGGCGAGCTGCTCGGGCACCAGCACGTCGTACTGGTCGATGAGCGCCTTCGTGCGTTCCTCGAACGCCGCGCGGTCGGCGTCGGTCCACCAGTCCAGCAGTCGTCCGTCGCCGTCGAAGCGCGAGCCCTGGTCGTCGAAGCCGTGGCCGATCTCGTGCCCGATGACGGCGCCGATCGCGCCGTAGTTGGCTGCGGCATCCCGTTCGGCGTCGAAGAAGGGGAACTGCAGGATCGCCGCGGGGAACACGATCTCGTTGAACCCGGGGTTGTAGTACGCGTTGATCGTCTGCGGCGTCATGAACCACTCGTCGCGGTCGATCGGCTCGCCGATCTTGCCGAGCTGGCGCTGGAACTCGAACTCGCCCGCCGCGCGGACGTTCGCGATGAGGTCGTCGGGGTCGACCTCGAGCGTCGAGTAGTCGCGCCACTTCACCGGGTAGCCGATCTTGGGCGTGAACTTCTCGAGCTTGTCGAGCGCCTTCGCTCGGGTCTCCTCTCCCATCCAGTCGAGGCCGGCGATCGAGTCGCGGTACGCCTCGACGAGGTTCGCGACGAGCTCGTCCATGGCCTCCTTCGCCGCGGGCGGGAAGTGGCGCTCGACGTAGATGCGGCCGACGGCCTCGCCCATGGCCCCCTCGACGAACGAGACGGCGCGCTTCCAGCGCTCGCGGAGCTCCGGCGTGCCCGAGAGCGTGCGCCCGTAGAAGTCGAAGTTGGCGTCGACGAAGTCCTTCGAGAGGTAGGCCGCGCTCGAGCGGATGACCTGCCAGGCGAGCCAGTCGCGCCAGGCGGGCAGCCGGTCCTCCGTGAACAGCGCGCCCACGCCCTCGACGAAGCTCGGCTGGCGCACGACGAGCTCGTCGAACGCGCCCGACGGCACGCCCATCGCGTCGCGCCAGCGGTCGAGGTCGACGGATGCCGCGGCCGTGACCTCGGCCCACGGCCGCAGGTTGTAGGTCTTCTGCGAGTCGCGCGACTCCACGTTGGTCCAGTGGGTCGCGGCGATCTCGGTCTCGAGGTCGAAGACGCGCTGGGCCCGGTCCGCGACGTCGTCGAGCTTGGCGAGCTCGAACATCCGCTCGAGATGCGCCCGGTACTTGTCGCGGACGGCGGCGAACCGCTCCTCGCGGAAGTAGCTCTCGTCGGGGAGCCCGATACCGCCCTGCTCCACGAAGACGAGGTAGCGCTCGGGGTCGCCCGGGTCGTTGTCGACGAACAGCTGCGCGAAGCCGGAGACGCCCTGGCGCTCGAGGCGCCCGATCGTCTCGAGCAGCTCGTCGATCGTGCCGGGCAGGGTCGTCTCGACGATCTGGCCGGCGATGGGCGTCGCCCCGAGCAGCTCCGCGCGCTCCTCGTTCATGAACGACGCGTACAGGTCGCCGACCTTCCGGGCCTCGGAGCCGGGTTCGGCGCCCTGCGCCTCCTCGATGATCGCGCGGACCGCGCGTTCGGCCTCCTCGTAGAGAACGAGGAAGCTGCCGTAGCGCGCCTTGTCGGCGGGGATCTCGGTGCGCGCCATCCACTTGCCGTTGACGTGCCGGAACAGGTCGTCCTGCGGACGCACCGCCGGGTCGAGTTCGTCGAGGATGATGCCGGAGGGCTTCGTCGCGTCGGTCATCCCAGCAGCCTAATCAGCGCAGCTGGGCGAAGCCCTCCGCCTTGCTCGTGGGTCCGACGATCAGGATCGTGTCGCCCTCGCCGAGGACGGTCTCGGCGTCGGCGTTGCGCCACTCGTCGCCCGGGCGCTTGTACGCGGCGACCGTCACGCCGTACTCCTTGCGGAGCCCGGTCTGGCCGAGCGGCACCCCGTGGAGGCGGGCGGGCGGCGCCGACTTCACGATCGCGTACCCCGGCTCGATCTCGATGTAGTCGAGCGCCGCACCGCGCACGAGGTGCGCCACGCGCTTGCCCATCTCGGCCTCGGGCCGGATCACGTGGTGCACGCCGAGCTGCTCGAGGATGAGCGCGTGCTGCTCGGTCACCGCCTTCGCCCAGATCACGGGGGTGCGCATGCCGAGCAGGACCGAGCACGTCAGGATCGACGCCGTGATGTCGCTGCCGATCGCGACGACGACGCGGTCGAACTCGTCGATGGCGAGCTGCTTCAGGGCCTCCGCCCTGGTCGAGTCGGCGCGCACGACCTGCGTGAGCTCGCCGTTCAGCGTCTGCACGATCTCCTCGTCGGCGTCGATGCCGAGCACCTCGGTGCCGGCCTGCATGAGCTCGAGGGCGAGCGACGTGCCGAACCGGCCGAGGCCGATGACGGCCACCGAGTCGGCCTCGGCGATGCGTCGGGACTGGTCGGCGGCGGTGCCTCCGAAGATCGAGAACCTAGCCAATTGCGGGCCTTTCCTTGGGGAGTTCGTAGAGGATGCGGCGCTCGCGCAGCGCGATCGCCGAGCCCAGGGTGAGCGGGCCGATGCGGCCGAGGAACATGAGCAGCACGAGGACGATCTCGGCGGCGGGAGGGAGGTTGCCCGTGATGCCCGTCGACAGGCCGACGGTCGCGAACGCGGAGATCGCCTCGAAGGCCACCACGTCGAACGTCAGGTTCGTGATGTGCATGAGCACGATCGTCGCGGTCATCACCGCGCCCACCGCGACGAGGACGACGGTGATCGCCTGCCGGTGCACCGCGCGCGAGAGCCGCTTGCCGAAGATGTTCACCGCGCCCTCGCCCCGGAACTCGGTGAGGAGGATGAAGAACAGCACCGCGAAGGTCGTCACCTTGATGCCGCCGGCCGTGCCCGCCGGACCGCCGCCGATGAACATCAGCACGTCCATCACGACCCAGCTCTCGTCGTGCATGAGGCCGACGTCGATGTTGTTGAAGCCGGCGGTGCGCGTCTGCGTCGACATGAAGAAGGCCGCGAGGATGCGGGCGGGCGGGTCGAGTCGGCCGAAGGTACCCGGGTTCGACCACTCCGCCACCGCGAGGTACGCCGTGCCGCCGACGAGGAGCACCACCGTGCCCCAGATCACCAGCTTGGTGTTCATCGACCAGTGCAGCGGCCTCGCGAACTCCTTGCGGAGCTGCATGATCACGGGGAATCCGAGGCCGCCGAGGATGATCGCCGCGCACATCGGCAGGCTGATGAACGGGTCGTCGACGAACCCGATCATGTTGTCGGTGTACAGGGCGAAGCCCGCGTTGTTGAACGACGAGACGGAGTGGAACAGGGCGAACCACGCGGCATCCGGCACGCTGTAGCCGTAGCCGAACAGGAACCGCGGGAACAGGAACACCCAGGTGGCGCCCTCGATCGCGAACGAGATCAGCACGATGCCGCGCACCAGCCCCCGCACGTCGTCGTAGCCCACGGACTTCGCCTCGGCGGCGGTGTTGAGGCGCGCCCGGACGGAGAGCCGCCGGGCCAGCACCAGTCCGATGAGCGACGCGAAGATCATGATGCCGAGGCCGCCGAGCTGGATGAGCAGCAGGATGACGCCGTGGCCGAGCGGACTCCAGTGGAGTTCCGTGTCGACGACGGTCAGGCCCGTCACGCACACCGCGCTCGTCGCCGTGAACAGGGCGTCGACGAAGCTCGTGCCGCCCTGCTCGACGGTCATGGGCGGCAACCACAGCAGCACGGTGCCGCCGAGGACTGCCGCAGCGAACCCCGCGACCACCGCCTGCGCGGGGTGGAGGCGGAATCGCCGGATGCGGAGGCGGCCACGCATGCGGGCCGCCGACTCGCGGTAGGTCACCGCGGAATCATACGCCCGTCGCGGCGATCGTCGAGCGGATGGCGCGGCATCCGTCGACCCCTCGCGCACGGTCGGCCGCCGGTGGCAGGATCGAGCCATCATGAACACGCTGCTGAACGTCATCTGGTTCGTGCTCGCGGGCGTCTGGCTCTGGATCGGGTACATGCTCGCCGGGGTGCTGATGTGCATCCTCATCGTCACCATCCCGTGGGGGCTCGCGTCGTTCCGCATCGGCAACTACGCCGTCTGGCCCTTCGGTCGCGAGGTCGTGTCGAACCCCCGCTCGGGCACGTGGTCGTTCCTCGGCAACGTGATCTGGGTCGTCCTCGCCGGATGGTGGCTCGCCCTCGAGCACCTGGTCACCGGCGTGATCATGTGCCTCACGATCATCGGCATCCCCCTCGGCATCGCCAACTTCAAGCTCATCGCCGTCTCGCTCGCCCCGCTCGGCAAGGAGATCGTCGAGTCGAGGTGAACGCGGGGCGCGGCGGCGTCGGCGCCTCCGCGTAGGCTCGATCCGCCATGAGCGCCTCCCCCGCCCCCGCCCCTCCCCCATCCGTCGCCCGCCGGGCGGTGGACCGCGACATCCTGCGCCTCGCGGTGCCCGCGCTCGGGGCGCTCGTCGCCGAGCCGCTGTTCCTGCTCGCCGACACCGCCATGGTGGGGCACCTCGGGGCGACGCCGCTCGCCGGGCTCGGCCTCGCGAGCGCCATCCTCCAGACCATCGTGGGCCTCATGGTCTTCCTCGCGTACGCGACGACGCCCTCGGTGGCGCGACGACTGGGTGCGGGCGACGAGCGCGGCGCCGTGGCATCCGGCATCGACGGGCTCTGGCTCGCGCTCGGGCTGGGCGCCGTCCTCGCCCTCGGCGGGTGGGCGGCGTCGCCGTGGCTGGCCGGCGCGTTCGGCGCCTCGGAGGCGGTGACCGACCAGGCCGTCGCGTACCTGACGATCTCGATGATCGGCCTGCCCGCGATGCTCGTGGTGTTCGCCGCCACCGGGCTGCTCCGCGGCCTGCAGGACACCCGGACGCCGCTGTACGTCGCGGGCGTCGGCTTCGCGGCCAACATCGCGCTCAACGCGCTCTTCATCTACGGCCTCGGCCTCGGCATCGCGGGATCGGCGATCGGTACGGTCGTCGCGCAGTGGGGCATGGTCGCGGTGTACCTCGTGGTCGTCGCCCGGCACGCCCGCAGGGTGGGCGCCGACCCGTGGCCGCACCACGCGGGCGTGGTGCGCGGCGCCGCCTCGGGGGGCTGGCTCTTCCTCCGCACGCTCAGCCTGCGGGCGGCCCTCCTCGTGGCCACCTGGTCGGCGACGGCACTCGGCTCCGACGAGCTCGCCGCCTTCCAGGTCACGATGACGCTCTACTCGACGCTCGCCTTCGCGCTCGACGCGCTCGCCATCGCCGCCCAGGCGCTCGTCGGCAAGGGCCTGGGGGCCGGCGACGTCAGCCGGGTGCGGGCCGTGCTGCGCCGCTGCCTCGAGTGGGGCGTGGGCGGCGGCGTCGTGCTCGGCGCGCTCGTGGTCGCCGGCGCGTGGGCGCTGCCCGTACTGTTCACCTCCTCCGTCGAGGTGCGCGACCTGCTGCCGCTCTCGCTCGTGGTGCTCGGCGTCTCCACGCCGCTCGCGGGCGCCGTGTTCGTGCTCGACGGGGTGCTCATCGGGGCGGGCGACGCGCGCTACCTCGCCTGGACCGGGCTGGTGAACCTCGCCGTCTACGCCCCGGTCGCGTTCGCCGTCGTCGCGTGGGCGGGCGGGGCGGATGCCGCGGCCGTGACGCCGCCCGTCGCCCTCGCCCTCGTCACCGGCGCGTTCGTCCTCGTCTACCTCGCGGCGCGCGGGGTCACGCTGTCGCTCCGGGCGCGGGGTCGCGCGTGGATGGTCACCGGCGCTCCCGCCTGACGGGTCGGCGCGACCTGCGCCCGCCCCGGCGGTACGCCGGAGGACCGCCCCGGAGGACCGCCCCGGACGTGACCAAGGACCCGTCGTCCGGCGGCGGCGCAGCGCTACGCTCGCCGGGAACCCCCGTCGGGCGGGGGCCGGGAGGGGGCCGGACATGCACCGCGCAACCATGCGCCGGATCGGCGCTGCGGCGGTCGGCGCGACCGTGCTGGCTGCGCTCACCGCGTGCGTGCCGTTCGTGAGCGCAGGCGACCAGCGGACCGAGGAACGCGACATCGACGACGCGTCGCAGGTCGTGCTGCGAACCGGGGGCGACATCGACATCCGCCTCGGCGACGAACCGTCGCTGACCGTGAGCGGCGGCGCGAACGTGCTCGAACGGCTCGCGACCGAGGTCGAGGACGGACGCCTCGTCATCGCCATCCGTCGCGGCCCCATCATCATCGGCGATCGCGACCTGCAGGTCGACGTGACCGTGACCTCGCTGGAATCGGTCGTCATCTCGGGATCCGGCGACGTGACCGCCGAGTTCGGCGACGCGGAGGACGTCTCGGTCGAGATCAGCGGATCCGGGGAGATCGAGGCGGACGACCTCGACGCCGCGTCGGTGCGCGCCGGGATCAGCGGCTCCGGATCCGTCGACCTCTCGGGCCGCGCGGACGCGCTCGTCGTCGAGGTGAGCGGATCGGGCGAGATCGACGCGAGCGACCTCGACGCCGCCACCGCCCAGGTGGTCGTGTCCGGTTCGGGCGACGTGCGGGTGAGCGCGAGCGACGAGCTCGACGTGACCATCTCGGGCAGCGGCGGGGTGCGATACTCGGGGCGGCCCGAGGTCCGCAGCAGCATCTCGGGATCGGGCGAGCTCGCACCCGAGTAGGCGGGGCGCTGCGTACGGGCGGCGCGGGGCGTTGCGGGCACGGCGGGGCGCCGGCCGTGCCGCGGGCGCTAGGAGCGCGGCGGCGCGGTCGTGTCGCCGACGTGGAGCTCGCTCGTGAAGTCGGTGCCCGCGGCCGCCTCGCCCGACAGCATGCGCACGACCGCCTCCCCGGCCGCCCGCCCCTTCGCGACCGACGGCTGCACGAGCGTCGTGAGGTCGTGCTGCAGCCCGTCGACCCGGATGCCGTCGAAGCCGACGACGCTGACGTCGCGCGGCACGTCGAGCCCGAGCTCCTCCGCCGCGCGGATGACGCCTGCCGCGAGCAGGTCGCTCTGCGCGACGATCGCGGTCGGTCGCGAGCGGGGATCGGCCAGCAGGGCGCGCCCGGCCTCGAGCCCCTCCTCGATCGAGCTCGCCGCGCCGACCTGAACGCGGGCGTCCGGGTAGACGTCGCGGACCCCGCGCAGCCGCTCGAGGGCGGTGTCGACCGTCGCGGCCGCCTCGAGCTCCGGCGTGAGCGGGCCGCGGGTGAGGCTGGACTCGAACGGCAGGGTGACCGTCGCGACCTCGGCATGCCCCAAGTCGCGCAGGTGCTCGGCCCCGAGGCGGGTGGCCTCGCGGTTGTCGATCGTGATCTCGGGGATGTCGCCGCCCGGCGCCCCCTCGATGGCCACCATGGGGATGCCGCGGCGCTGCAGCGCCTCCATCTGGCGGAAGAACTTCGTGCTGCAGCCGATGAGCACGACCGCGTCGACCGGTGCGTTGTCGAGGCTGACCGGCGCCGCCGGGTCGCCGGTGTCGGTGAAGAGGAGCAGGCCGGCGCCGAGCGGCGCGATGCCCTCGGTGAGCCCGTCGAGGGTCTGGATCTTCACGGGGTCGAGGAACGCCGCGCGCACCCGCTCCTCCAGCACCACCCCGACGATGCCCGAGCGACCCCGCCGCAGCGACCGCGCGCGGGGGTCGGGGCCCGCGTAGCCCAGTTCGGATGCCGCGACGAGGACGCGCTCCTTCGTGGCATCCGACACCGGGCCCGAGCCGCTGAACGCGAGCGACGCGGTCGACGCCGAGACGCCGGCGCGGGCGGCGACGTCGGCGAGCGTCGGACGCGCCGGGGAGGCGGTCGTGGTTGCGGGTTCGGGGCTCACGTCTCCGATTCTACGTTCGAATCGATTCGAGCCGCCCGAACCCGTCTCGGACTGCGGATATACGATCCGGCGCGCCGACCACGGCGGCCGTTGACCGGCGCGGCGGATCGTATATCCGCCGATTCGGGCGGGCGGGGCGGGCGGTGCGAGCGGATGCCGCGTGGCGGGTCAGGCGGGGGCGGCCGCGAGCACCGCGTCGCGGGCCTCCGTGAACGCGGCCACGCAGCGGCGGATCTCGTCCTCGGTGTGCGCGGCCGAGAGCTGGACGCGGATGCGCGCCCGACCCTTCGGCACCACCGGGTAGGAGAACGCCGTCACGTAGACGCCGCGCTCGGCGAGCGCCGCCGCGACGCGGGCGGTCAGCGCCGCGTCGCCGAACATCACCGGGACGATCGGGTGCTCGCCGGGCAGCAGGTCGAACTCGGCATCCGTCATCAGCTCGCGGAACAGCGCGGCGTTCGCGACGAGCCGCCGGCGCAGCTCGCCCGACTCGCTGACCAGGCGCAGCGCCTCGATCGTGCCCGCGACGATGGCCGGGGCCAGGGTGTTGGAGAAGAGGTACGGCCGGGCGCGCTGGCGCAGCAGGTCGACGATCTCCTGCCGGGCCGCGACGTATCCGCCGGACGCCCCGCCGAGCGCCTTGCCGAACGTGCCCGTGGTGATGTCGACGCGGCCCTCGACCCCGCAGAGCTCGGGCGTGCCCCGGCCGTGCTCGCCCACGAAGCCGACGGCGTGCGAGTCGTCGACGAACACGAGCGCGTCGTACCGCTCCGCGAGGTCGCAGATCTCCTGCAGCGGCGCGATGTAGCCGTCCATGGAGAAGACGCCGTCGGTGACGATCACCTTCCGGCGCGCGTCCGAGGCCTCCTGCAGCTTCGCCTCGAGGTCGGCCATGTCGCGGTTCGCGTACCGGAAGCGCCGGGCCTTGGAGAGCCGGATGCCGTCGATGATCGACGCGTGGTTCAGCTCGTCCGAGATGATCGCGTCGTCGGCACCGAACAGGACCTCGAACACGCCGCCGTTCGCGTCGAAGCACGACGAGAAGAGGATGGTGTCGTCGTAGCCGAGGAACTCGGAGACGGCGCGCTCGAGCTCGAGGTGGAGCTCCTGGGTGCCGCAGATGAAGCGGACGCTCGCCATGCCGTAGCCCCACTCGTCGAGGCCGCGATGCGCGGCGGCGACGATGCGCGGGTCGTTGGCCAGGCCCAGGTAGTTGTTCGCGCAGAAGTTCAGCTCCTGGCGCCCGGCGACCTCGATCTCGGACGACTGCGGGCCGTGGATGCCGCGCTCGTGCTTGGTGAGGCCCGCGGCCTCGATCTCGTCGAGCTCGGCGCGCAGCTGCGCCTTCACCGCTCCGTACATGCTCAGACCTCCGTCCAGTCGAGGATGACCTTGCCCGCGCCGCCCGAGGCGGCGGCGTCGAACGCCGCGCGCCAGTCGCGTGCCGCGTAGCGGTCGCTGATGATGGATGCCACGCGCTCGCGCAGCTCGCCGCTGGTCTGCAGCATCGCGCTCATCGAGTTCCACGTCTCGAACATCTCGCGGCCGTAGATGCCCTTCAGCGTCAGCATGTGGGTGACGACCTTGCCCCAGTCGACGGCGAACGGCTCGCTCGGCAGTCCGAGCAGCGCGATGCGGCCGCCGTGGTTCATGTTGTCGATCATCTCGGGCAGCGCCTTCGCGGAGCCCGACATCTCGAACCCGACGTCGAAGCCCTCGCGCATGCCGAGGCGGGGCTGCAGGTCGCGGATGCGCTCGCGCGACACGTCGACCGTGGCATCCGCACCCATCTTCATCGCGAGCTCGAGGCGGGCCGGGCTCACGTCGCTCGCGACGATGAAGCGGGCGCCGACATGGCGGGCGACCGCGATCGACATGAGGCCGATGGGCCCGCAGCCGGTGACGAGCACGTCCTCGCCCACCACCGAGAAGGCGAGCGCGGTGTGCACGGCGTTGCCGAACGGGTCGAAGATCGCGCCGACCTCGGGCTCGACGTCGGCGTGGTGGACCCAGACGTTCTCGCCGGGGATCACCACATACTCGGCGAAGGCGCCGTCGCGGTGCAGCCCGACGCCCTTCGTGCGAATGCACATCTGGCGGCGGCCGGCGCGGCAATTGCGGCACATGCCGCACACGATGTGCCCCTCGCCCGAGACGCGGTCGCCGACCGCGACGTCGTGCACGAGCTCGCCGACCTCGACGACCTCGCCGCAGAACTCGTGCCCCGGGATCAGCGGCGTGCGGATCTCGGAGGCGGCCCAGTCGTCCCACTGCTCGATGTGCAGGTCGGTGCCGCAGATGCCCGTGCGCAGCACCCGGATCTTGACGTCGGCCGGTCCGGGCTCGGGCTCGGGGCGGTCGACGAACTCGAATCCCGCGCCGGGCGCGGACTTGTACAGGGCCTTCATCGGCGGTGCCTTCTGCGTACGGGCGCCCGCGGGGTGTGCCGGCGCCGGCTTCGTGCGCCGAGGGTCACGGCGCCGCGTCGAGGTGACCCGCCCATCGTAGTCAGGCGGGCGAACGGATGGCGCTTGCAGCCTCCGAGCCTGCTCGATATGGTGGTCGAATCGATTCGAGTCGAATCGATTCGACCACCCGGCCGCCCGACATCCGGGCCCGCCAGAACCGAAGGCAGTGCAGTAATGTCGCAGCACCGAGAGAGCGCAGGGACGATGACGCACCACGGAACCGAGCAGCCCACGGACCCGGGCGACGGCGCGAACACCGCCGGCGCGACATCCGCTCGGCCCCGCCGCGAACTCGTCGCCTGGCGCAACGCGGTCTTCGCGATTTTCTTCCTGTCCGGCTTCGGGCTGGCGAGCTGGGTCGCGCGCCTGCCGGTCGTGCGCGACGCCGTCGAGCTGAGCACGCAGGGCGTGGGGCTCGTGATCCTCGCCGGATCGATCGGCGCGATCGTCGGCCTCGTCGCGGCGCCACCGATCATGGCCCGGTTCGGTGCCCGGCTCGGGATGACCGGGGTGATGGTGCTCGCGTCCGCCGGGCTGGTGCTCGTCGGGCTCGGCGGGTCGCCGCTGCCCTCCGTGACGCTCGTCGCCGTCGGCCTCGTCATGTTCGGGTTCGGCAACGGCGCCGTCGACGTGATGATGAACGTCGAGGGCGCCGAGGCCGAGCGCGAGCTCGGCCGCACCGTGATGCCGCTCATGCACGCGTTCTTCAGCTTCGGCACCGTCGCCGGCGGGGCGCTGGCCGCCGCGGCATCCGCCCTCGGCGTCGACCTCGCGATCCACCTCTCGCTCGTCGCCGCGGTCATCGCGGTCGGCGTGATCGTCGCGGTGCGCTTCGTGCCCGCCCGCGCGGAACTCGGCGACCCGAAGGACGGGGCGCCGCGCGACCCGTGGGCGATCCGCCTCCGGCGCAGCCTGTCGGTGTGGGCCGACGTCCGCCTGCTGCTGATCGGCGTCGTCATGCTCGGCATGTCGTTCGCCGAGGGCAGCGCGAACGACTGGCTCGCCCTGGCGGTGGTCGACGGCCACGGCTTCGACGAGACGACCGGCGCGGTCATGTTCACCGTCTTCACGGTCGCGATCACGGGTGCGCGCGTGCTCGGCGGACCGTTCATCGACCGCTTCGGACGCGTGCCGATGCTGCAGTCGATGGCCGCGATCGGCGTGGTCGGGCTCGCCATGTTCATCTTCGGCTCCGAGACGTGGGTACTCGTCGTCGGCACGCTCCTCTGGGGCATCGGCTGCTCGCTCGCGTTCCCCGTCGGCATGTCGGCCGCCGCCGACGTGCCCGACCGCGCGGATGCCGCCGCCCGCGTCTCGGCCGTCGCCATGATCGGCTACTGCGCGTTCCTCGTCGGCCCGCCGCTCATCGGGTTCCTCGGCGAGCAGTTCGGCATCCTGAACGGGCTGCTCCTGCTGCTCGCGCTCATGGTGGTCGCGGGCCTCGCCGCGCCGGCCGCGCGCGAGCGCACCCGCCCGGCCCGCCGTCGGCGCGCGGCCTGAGCCGTCCCCTCTCGCTCGGCCCGGCCCGCCTCCCTCGGCCCGGTCCGTCTCGCCCCGTCCCGTCTCGCCCCGCTCGCCCCGTCCCGTCGACGGGAGGTTTCTGCGTTCGAGGCAGGTACCGAATCCCCCTCCGCCGCAGAAACCTCCCGTGGACCGCGCACGAGGACGCGAGAGAGGAGGGAGGCGGGAGGAAGGGAGGGAGAGGGGCGAGAGAGAGGGAGGGCGTAGGGCGAGCCGCGCGCGGCGCGCGGAGGGGGGTGCGGCCGCGGCATCCGCTCGGCATGATGCGAGCATGAGCGATCGCGAACGCCCCGGCCCCGGCCCCAGCCCCGCCCCGTCCGACGACGAGCCCCGCCCCGAGCACACGAGGCCGCCGGGCACGACGGATGCCACGATCGAGGCCCTCGGCAAGTACTCCGAGGCGCTCGAGGTGATCGAGGACGCCCGCGGGTCGTTGTACCACTGGCACCGCCTGACCGGTAAGGCCGACATGAAGATCGGCGAAGCGGTCGAACTGCTGCGCACGGCGGGGCACCACGAGATCGCCGACCGCATCGACCGGGAGATCATCGGGCGCAACGTGCTCGAGGGGCGGTGGACGTTCCAGGTCGTCGAGGAGTACGACGACGGCTACTACGACGCGGTGAAGGCCTCCGAGCGGGCGGCGCGCGACGAGCTCGTCGGCGGTCGCCGTCACGTCTACGAGTCGGAGATGAAGGAGCGCAACCGCACGCGCGGCCTGCGACACCATGAGGCGCGCCCGCACGACGCCTCGTCGCAGGGCTGACCGCGCGCCGCCGTCACACCTCGGCGCGTCGGTAGGCGAGCCCGACGACGCCTCCCTCGAACCGCCGCTCCTCGACGAGCTCCAGGTCGAGCCGCGCCGTGGGGAAGGCCCGGGTCCCGCCGCCGACGAGCACCGGGAAGACGTGGAGGACCACGTCGTCGACCAGGCCCGCCCGGAAGGCGGGGCCGGCGAGGTCGGGCCCCGCGATCGCGACGTCGCGGCCGGCGGAGGTCACGAACCGCCGCACCTCGTCGACGTCGAAGTGGCGCTCCAGCACCGTGCGCGGCGCATCGACGCCCGGCAGCGTGCGGGAGTAGACGACCTTGTCGGCGGCGCTCCAGATCCGGGCGAACCCGGCGACGACGTCGGGCTGTCCGTCGAGGTCCACCGTGTCCCAGGCCCGCATCACCTCGTACGTCCGCCGCCCGAGGAGGAAGGTGCCGACCCCGCGCAGCGCGTCGTTGACCGCGCGGTGCACGTCGTCGCCCGGCACGGCCCAGTCGAATCGGCCGTCCGGGTCGGCGATGTACCCGTCGAGCGAGGCGAGCGTCGAGGAGATCATCCGGCCCATCGGTCCCCCTTCGGATCGCCGTCGCGTGACTCCACCGTAGACTCGCAGGGTGCGTCTCGTCATCGCCCGTTGCTCCGTCGACTACGCCGGACGGCTCTCGGCGCACCTCCCGCTCGCGACCCGCCTCCTGATGGTCAAGGGCGACGGCAGCCTCCTCGTGCACTCCGACGGCGGAAGCTACAAGCCGCTCAACTGGATGAGCCCGCCGTGCTCCCTCGAGACCGGGGAGCCCGACGACGACCAGCGCGAGGCGGGCGTCGCCGAGGTCTGGACCGTGACGCACCGCAAGACCGCCGACCGGCTGATCGTGTCGATCCACGAGGTGCTGCACGACACCGTGCACGACCTCGGCGTCGACCCCGGCCTGCAGAAGGACGGCGTGGAGTCGCACCTGCAGCAGCTGCTGGCCGAGCAGATCGAGGTGCTCGGCGACGGCTACCGCCTGGTGCGCCGCGAGTACATGACGGCGATCGGCCCGGTCGACATCCTCGCGACGGATGGCGCCGGCCGCTCGGTCGCGGTCGAGCTGAAGCGCCGCGGCGACATCGACGGGGTGGAGCAGCTCACGCGCTACCTCGAGCTCATGAACCGGGACCCGCGGCTCGCGCCCGTGAGCGGAGTGTTCGCGGCCCAGGAGATCAAGCCCCAGGCCCGCACGCTCGCGGAGGACCGCGGCATCCGGTGCGTGGTGCTCGACTACGACGCCATGCGGGGCGTGGACAGCGGCCACGCCCGTCTGTTCTGACCCCACCGGCCCGCCCGGCCTGCCGTGAGCCGGGGCGCCCCCACCCGTTCCTGAGAGTTGCTCGCATCTTGCCGTTCTAGGATGTCGCGGTGACTTCCCCCCTCTCCACGGTTCCGACCACGAGCGCGCCCCCTCGCGTGTGGTCCGCCGTCCTGTTCGACCTCGACGGCACCATCGTCGACTCGGCGAGCGAGATCATGGATTCGCTCGCCCACATGTTCACCGAGATGGGCCTGCCCGTCCCCGACCGCGACACGCTCCGGTCCTACGTGGGCCCGCCGCTGCTCGACAGCCTCCGCATGACCGCCGGCTTCACCGACGCCGACGCGTGGGAGGCCCTGAACGTGTATCGCGACCACTACGACGACCACCTCCTCCGCTCCCCCGTCTTCCCCGGCATCGAGGGCGTCCTGCAGCGGGTCCGCGACGCCGGCATCCCCATCGCGCTCGCGACGAGCAAGCCCGAGTCGATGGCGCGCGAGGTGCTCGAGCACAACGGCCTGACCGGCTACTTCGCCGAGATCACCGGAGCCAGCGACGACGAGTCGCGCAGCACCAAGGCCGATGTCGTCGCGGAGGCGCTCCGCCGGCTCCGTGCCGACGGCGTCGACACCTCGGACGCCGTCATGGTGGGCGACCGCGGGTACGACGTGCTCGGCGCCGCGGCGCACGACGTGCCGACGATCCTGGTCGAGTGGGGCTACGGCTCTCCGGAGGAGGCCGGCGACGCCTTCGCCGTCGTGCACTCCGCCGACCAGTTGCGCACCCTCCTCCTGGGCTGAGCCCTCCCAGCCGGGCTGTCGCAGGAGCTGCGCCATCCCGCGCTCCGCGTCGCACGACGGTCGAGAACGCCCCGATTTTGATGAGGATGTCTCGATAGCAACGATTGCGCTCCCTTCACCGACGGGGACTTCACACCGCCCCCGTCCGGGGGGCAGGATTCCCCCTATGCCCGCCCACCGGCGGGCGACGATCGTGTCCGGGATCATCGTCGCGGGCACTCGGAGGGAGAACCATGGCTGGAACCAGCTCGCGCGCGCGGAAGCGCGCCGCAGCAGCCCTGCCGGCGCTCGCCCTCGTCGCATCGGGACTCGCGGCCACGGGCGCGGGCGGGATGGCGACGGCGGCGCCGCAGGTCGGAGAGGTGTCGATCGACGCCTCGGAGTACTACATGAACTACGTCGAGCCGCGCGCCGAAGAGGCGTTCGGCTCCGACGTCGAGGCGGTCAAGGGCGTCGAGGCGCAGAAGGCGGCCATCGCGAAGGCGACCGCGGTCGACGAGAAGTTCGCATCGGGCAACCCGGTCGCGGCGCGCGGCCTGGCCAAGCTCGAGGCGAAGTCGATCGAGACCGGCAAGAGCCCGAAGGAGCTGAAGGACCGCTTCAAGGGTGCGAAGTCGACGCAGGAGGCGAAGCTCCTCACGATCCTCGTCGAGTTCAACGACCAGGCGGACGACGACTTCACGGGCGTGCAGGTGCCGACCGCGTTCGGCGCGACCGACTGCAAGCCCGGCAGCGTGCAGAACGGGCCGCTGCACAACAACATCCCGAACCCGGCCGACGCCTCCCGCCTCGACAACAACTCGATGTGGGTGCCCGACTTCTCGCCGGAGCACTTCGACGCGATGCTGTTCAGCGACGAGGGCATCACCGACCGGGTGCGCACCGACCTCGAGGGCCCCGACGGCCAGCCCGGGTTCGACATCTCCGGCTACACGATGAAGAACATGTACGAGGAGATGTCGCGCGACGCCTACACGGTGACGGGCAAGACGACCGACTGGGTCCTCGTCCCCCACTCCGAGGCGTACTACGGCGCGAGCGTCTGCCACCTGAACGAGGACGGCGTCTACGAGGCCGGCGCGATCCAGGACATGCAGGGCCACCCCGACAACCCGCTCGGCGCGGGCCAGCTCGCGATCGACGCCGTCGAGGCGCTCGCCGCGCAGCAGCCCGACTTCCCCTTCGCCGACTACGACATCGAGGACCAGGGCGACCGCGACGGCGACGGCAACTTCTACGAGCCCGACGGCGTGATCGACCACGTCGTGCTCGTGCACGCCGGTGAGGACAAGTCCGGCGGCGGCGGCGCCGAGGGCACCTACGCCCTCTGGGCGCACTCGTCGGCGGTCGCCGGCGGCGCCGAGATCCCCGGCACCGACCTCAAGCTCTCGAACTACATCGTGCAGCCCGAGGACTCGGGCGTCGGCGTGTTCGCGCACGAGTACGGCCACGACCTCGGCCTCCCCGACCTGTACGACACCTCCGGCGCGGGCAACTCCGACGTCGACTTCTGGGACCTCATGTCGTCGGGATCGCACTCGGGCCCGATCTTCCAGTCGATGCCCACGCACATGGGCCTCTGGGACAAGTGGGTGCTCGGCTGGGCGAACCCGAAGCAGGTGAACCCCGGCGACGACGAGCTCACCGTCAAGGTCGGCCAGAACTCGCGCCCCCTGAAGGGCACCGAGGACGGCGTGAAGATCAACCTCCCCGCCAAGGTCGTCACGCTCACCACGCCGCACAGCGGTGACAACGCGTGGTACACCGGCGCCGACCAGGACTGGGCCGACATCACGCTGACCCGCAGCCTCGACGTGCCGGCCGACGCCAAGTTCTGGATGTGGAACGACTACGTCATCGAGCTCGACTGGGACTACGGCTTCGTCGAGGTCTCGACCGACGGCGGCGACTCGTGGACCGAGCTGAAGGTCTACGACGAGTCCGGTGCCGAGGTCACGACATCCGACTCCTACGCCGACCCGAACGGCAACATGGCCACCTTCGGCGACAAGAAGTACGGCCTCACGGGCGACTCGCACGGCTGGCAGCACCAGTACGTCGACCTGGCGGCGTACGCCGGCCAGACGGTCGACCTGCGCCTGCGCCAGACGACGGATGCCGCCTACCTCGACCGCGGCTGGTTCGCGGACGACTTCTCGGTCACCAGCGGCACCGACACCGTCTGGACCGACGACGTCGAGTCGGGCGACAACGGCTGGACCGCCGCGGTCTCGACGTTCGTCGACACCACCGGCCCCGGATGGCGCACCGACTCGGGCACGTCCTCGAAGGCGCACTACTACCTGGTCGAGTGGCGCAACTTCGACGGCTTCGACGAGGGCCTGAAGCACGCCTACGACACGGTCTACAGCGGCGAGGCGTGGAAGGTCGACAAGTTCGCCTACAACGCGCCCGGCGCACTGGTCTGGTACCGCGACACGACGTTCGGCAACACCAACCACGTCACCGCCAGCGCCACGGCCATGCCGAGCGCCGGCGCCAAGGGTGGCCTGCTCATCGTCGACAGCCACTTCGACCCGCTGCGCCGCACCGGCGACGCCGCTGCGAAGGACCCGTCGACGCTGAAGAACCTGCCCTCGCGTGTGCAGTCGTCGAACGCGGCCTTCGGCCTGCAGGAGACGTACCCGCTGAAGGAGTGCGTCGTCGACGCCGCCTACACCGAGTACTGCACCGAGATCCCGGCCCTCCCCGCGGTGAGCACCTTCACCGACGACCAGGGCTGGACCCCGGGCATCGAGTACCGCAACGGCCGGCTCTTCTGGCGCCACATCGACGCTTCGGCCGTCGTGCCGTCGGTCGACAACCAGCCGTACACCACCCGCGTCGTCGACGCGGCGGGCAACCCGGTCGAGGCGCTGTTCGGCACCGACCTCGGGTTCACGGTGCTCGGCACGGGCAACCCGGTCGACGCCGGGGTGTCGTACGGCACCGTCGTCGAGGTCAAGAAGACCCTCGAGGACGACCGCGCGGCGCTGATCTCGATCACCCCGCCCACCGCGGGCTGATCGCGGCCTGACACCGGCGAGGCGCCGGCCCCCTCGGGGGTCGGCGCCTCGTTCGCGTCTAGCGGGAGGCGGCCGGGAGGAGCACGCCGTCGAGGAGTCGATCCAGGCCCCAGGCGAACCGCTCGACCGGATCGTCGGCGACGGCGCGGCTGCGCTCGCTCAGCGGGAACGACTCGAGGTCGTCCCACAGCGTGTCGGCGGCCGCCGGCGGTGCCGGATCCGTGGCGACGTCGGCGGCGCGGCCCGCAGCCGCGGCGTCGAAGGCGACCGCGCCGAGCACGTGCACCCGCACGGCATGCGCGGCCCGCCCGGCCTCGGCGAGCGCGAGTCCGGCGTCGGCGAAGGCGGCCAGCAGCGCCTCGTCGAGGCGGGTGGCGTTCGGGCCGTCGAGCGGCGTCGCGAGCAGCAGTCCCACGGCGCCCGGTCGATCGACGAGCAGCGTCCGCAGGTCGGCGGCGATCGACGCGACCCGGGCGCGGGGGTCCGCCGTCGTGGAGCCGTCGGCCGGAGCCGGCGACAGCCGGCCGAGCACCTGCTCGACCATGCCGGCGAGCAGCGCCTGCTTGTTGGGGTAGTAGGTGTACATGGCCGTCGGGGTGAGGCCGAGTGCACCGGCGACGCCGCGCACCGACACGGCGTCGAAGCCCTTCTCCTCGAGCAGCTCGAACGCCGCGTCGAGGATCTCGGGGTGGGTGAGGCTGCGTCTGGGTCCGGGTCTCATGGGGCCTTCCTGCGTGACGACTCGACACACCGTACAGCGTTCCCCGCACCCGGCACCCATGGACGCACGCCCGGGCCCGTGACACGCTGGACGGGCACCCGCGCCCCGGTCGGCGGCGCGCCGGAGGAGGAAGGTCGAGCGGATGGCGCAGCGAAGCGAGTCCGGACAACGCATCACCGTCGTGGGGGACGCGCTCATCGACGAGCTGCGCGATCCGTCGGGCTCGCGCGAGTTCGTCGGCGGCGCCGCGTTGAACGTCGCCGTGGGCCTCGCCCTCCTCGGCGACGACGCGACGCTCGTCGCGATGGTCGGCGACGACGAGCCGGCCGAGCGCATCAGCGCCTTCCTCGACGACTTCGGCGTCGAACTGGTGGCCAGCCCGTCGGCGCACGGCACCTCGCGCGCGGTGTCGATCCGATCCGACGGCGAGCCGCGCTACGAGTTCAACGAGGCGGCGCAGCACCGGCGGCTCCGCTTCGACGCCGCGACGCGGCGGGCGCTGGCCGGCGCAGAACTCGTCGTCGTCAGCTGCTACCCGTTCGACGACGACGAGCAGGTCGACCTGCTGCTCGACGCCGTCGACGACCCCGAGCGGCGGCTCGTCGTCGACGGCAATCCCCGATCGGGCATGCTGCACGACCGCGAGCGGTTCCTCGCGAACTTCGAGCGCGTCGCCGCCCGCTCCCTGCTCGTCAAGGTGGGCGACGAGGACGCCGAGCTCCTCCTGGGCGCATCGCTGGACGAGTTCGTGCAGCGACTCCGGAACGGCGCATCGGTGACGGATGCCGCGGGCCCGGCCGTGCTCGCCACCGCTGGTCGCGCCGGCGCGGCGGTCCACGCGGGCGAGCTCCACGTTCACGCCGGGATCGTCGACCTGCCGGGCGCCGTCGTCGACACCATGGGCGCGGGCGATGCGACCCTCTCCTCGGTCGTCCACCGCATCGCCGTCGACGGCGTGCCGAGCACCGCGGAAGGCTGGTCGGCGGCGCTCGAGGAGGCGATGACGATCGCCGCGGCGACCGTGCGTCACGAGGGCGCGCTCCTGCGCACGGGCGTGTCGGCCCCGCAACTCGGCAGCTGAACGCCCCGGGCGCGGTCCGGAGGCGGGAAACTGGGTCTTGCGGGACTCCTGCCGGTTGGTCGTAGACTCGGGCGCATCCGCCGAAGCCGCACCCGACGTGCAGCGGAGGATCGCGTCGCCCGCCCAGGGGCGTCGCCCTCGCACGCCGAAGCCGGCCCGACGGAGCGCAACCCGATATCGCGCCGCGACCCGGCGCGTTCCCCCGGACGAGCGGCCACCATGCCGCCCGTGCCCCAGCGCTGGAGAGGAGCGGACGTGGGCGACGCGGATGACCGCGCACCGTCACCCCTCGACGCACCCCCGGTGATCGAGAACCCGACCGACGCCGAACTCGTCGAGGCCGCGCGCAGCGGCGACTCCTTCGCGATCACCCGGCTCTGGCAGCGCCACCTGCGCGCCGCGTGGACGGCCGCGCGGGCGGCCAGCGGGCGTCCCGACGCCGAACCGGTCGTGGTGCGGACGGCCGAGCTCCTCATCGCCGAGCTCTCCGACGGCCGCGGACCCGAGGGCGCCGTCCGGCCCCACCTGCTCGCACTGACCCGCCTGGCCGCAGCCGACGGCGACACCGGCTCCCTCGCCGCCGAGGCGGCCGCGGAACGCGGAACCGATCCTGACGGCGCCGCGGCGACCGCGGCCGCGCTCGGATTCGCTCCGCCCGAGACGTACCGCGACGTGCTGCCCGACGGGCTCGGCGACGGTACGCCCATCGCCGTCGCCTACGCCTCGCTGCCGATGCGGTGGCAGGAGGCGCTGTGGCTCACCGAGGTCGACGGGCTCGCGGCCGCCGAGGTCGCCGCCGAACTCGGCCTGACCTCCGAGGCGGTCGACGCGACGCTCGCCGATGCGCGATCCGCGCTCCGCTCGGAGTGGTCCTCGCTGCGCCTCGCCGGACTCCCCGACGGGTCGGCCTGCCGTGCCGCGGCGGCGGAATCGCCGAACGGACGCCGCACGAGATCCCATCTCGACGAGTGCGACGGATGCCGTGCCGTGGCGGCGCCCCCCGAGGCGGTGTCGCGCCGCGCGCTCGCGACGCTGCCGCTGCTGCTGCTCGGCGCCGGGGCGGGGATCGCGTTCCTCGAGGCGGTCCGGCGGGGTTCGTCCGACGCCGCGACCGACCCCGTGCCATCCGTCGCCGAGGCGACCGCTGCCGCGACCGCAGAGGACGACGACGCCATCGGCACGGCCCCGAGTGCGCACGCCGACGCCCGTACGGTGGCTGCGCCGGTCGCCCTGGTCACGGCGATCCCCACCGCGCCGCGCCGCCGGCTGATCGCCGCTGCAGGGATCCTCGGCGGGATCGCCGCCGCCACGGCGCTCGTCGTCACGCTGATCGCCGGAGGGGCACCCGGGAGCCCGTCGATGTTCCTCGCCGAGGGTGACGCCCCGGCCGACCTGACCGAACCGGCCCCGAGCATGCTCCCGCCCGTCGTCGTCGCCACCGAGGTGCCCGAGGCGCCCCCGTCGCAGGTCCCCCCGGCAGCGACGGATGCCGCACCCGAGCCGACCGCGGAGTCGGTGCCGGCACCCGATGCCGGCCAGGATCCCGGCACCGCGGGAGGCACAGGCGGCGCGGCCGGTCCGTCCACCGGAGCGCCCGCGGCGGACGACGCCGCGTCCGACGACGCCTCCGACGGCGCCCGGCAGATCGCGGGCCCCGCGGCTTCGGCGGTCGAACGCGCGCCGCTCGAGGCGACGCTCGGCCGACCGGGCGCGAACGGGTGGCGCACCCTCAGCGTCACCGGCGAGCCCGACGCGGCGTTCACGGTCTCCAGCCGTGGCGAGGTGCTGTACGCGGGCACCCTCGACGCGAACGGCACCGCGGCGCTGCAGGTCCGCGGCAACGTCGACGAGCAGGCCCTCACCCTCGCCTACGGCACGAGCGGCGACTCGAGCGCGGCCGTCGCCGGCGGCGCGGCCGCCTCGACGGAGAGCGCCCGACGCGGTCGCTCGTCCGCTCCTGCGCCCACGCCCTGACGACCGGCACCGCACCGACCCGGGCGCGTCAGCGCGGTCGGGCCGTCCGCGCGGTCGGCCCGTCAGCGCGAGTCGGCACGTCCGGCGTCGTCGGCGAGGTCCGCGTCGTCCGCTCCGGCGTGCGCCGCTGCGATCGACCGGGCCCGCCGGGTCGCGAACTCGACGAGCGCGAGGAGCGCGGCGACGGCCAGCGCGCTCACGATCGCCGCGACGGGGTCGCGCTGCGCCGCCTGGATGATCGCGTTGATCGTCGCGAGCCCGAGGATCCCGTACAGGGTGGCCCACATCGCGCCGCCCACGACGAGGGCCGGCAGGTACTTCACGAGCGGCATCCGGAGCACGCCGGCCGCGAGGTTCACGGCGGTCTGGAAGCCGACCGTGAGGAACGACAGGGCCACGACCGGCGCGCCGAACCGCTCGATCACCGACTCGGCCCGTGCGAGCTGCGGCGCCATCCGCCCGCGGCGCTCGAGCAGCCGCTTGACCCCGGCGCGCGAGCCCCGGCCCAGCGCGTACGTTCCACCCGCACGGAGCAGGACGATGAGGAACAGCACGCCGATCGCCACCGGAAGGGGCCAGCCCTCGAAGATCTCCACGTCACCCGCCTGTCGCCGTCCCGACCGCGGGGCGGCGACCTCGCCCGCCCGGACGTCGCGGTCGTGGGTTCACGCGAAGTCTAGCCCTCGCACCGACCCGGAACCCGTGACCCGTCCGCTCCCGAACGGCCTACTCGGCGAGCGCAGGGTCGGCCGTGAGCTCCACGTTCGCCCACACGTCGAAGGGCAGCGGGGCGAGGGCGGCGATCACCGCACGGCGGACCTCGTCCTCTCGGCCGATGGTGACGGTGTCGCGGGCGAGCAGGTACACGACGTCGACGTACAGCTTCGCGCCGAGCTTCGTGGAGTGCACCTCCGGACCCGGGAGGTCGAAGCGCCCGGTGACCCCGTCCACCGCGCGTTCGATCGCGAGCAGCGTGTGCCCGTCGGGGACGCCCTCGACCAGTTCGCCCAGCCCGCTGCGCAGCATCCGCACCGGCAACGGCGCGATGAGCCCGCAGGCGACGAGCACGAGCACCGGATCGACGTAGTCCAGGGGCCACTCGATGCCCGCGACCGCGAGGACGACGGCGACGCCGGCGCCCGCAGCGATCACGACACGGCGCAGCGCCGCCCCGGCCCACTGGCGTGCCTCCGCCGCGATGAGGGCGCTCCCGCGGCTCTCGCGCCGCAGCCACGCCGAGAACGCGATCGAGACCACCCCCGCGACGAGGGCGTAGACGGCGACGATGACGGCGTCGACGGCGCGGCCTCCCTCGGCGATGAGGATCACGGCGTCCGTGGCCGCGTACACGACGGTCGCGGCGAAGGCGAGTCCCTGCACGGCGACGACGAGCGGGGTGAGTCCGTCGCGGCCGTAGGGATACCGCTCGTTCGGCCCGGCGTCGGCGGCGCGCGATGCCCGCAACGCGAGCCAGGACACCACGATGCCGATCGCGCCGACAGTGGCGATCAGGACGAGCACGCGGGCACCGGTCCACACGCCGAGGCCGATGGCCGCCGCGGAGAGCACCACCGCCAACCACATCGAGGCCTTCAGGCCGCGTTCCTCGGCGATCGCCACGTCGACGAAGGCCGCAGCGCCCGTCGGCGAGCCGTCCGTCGGCAGTGTCGTCATCGACCCGGCCCCCTCCTTCATCATCGCCACGGGGCTGATCCGGACAGACTAGCCCGCGGCGTCCGCCCCGCGCGCCCATCCACGCCACTCCGGCCGCGCGCCCGGCCCGCTGCCGAACTATCGTGGAGGCGGGCTTCGCGCGAGGCCCGGATCCGACGACGGCCGATCGGCGAGGTCGTCGATCCCCACCACCTGGAGGCGCCCCGTGACCCGCAGCCCGCACAAGCTCATTCCGGACGACTTCTCGCCCGTGCCCTCGCTCGAGTCGTTCGAGGGGATCGAGGTCGTCGCCGTCGACGAGTTCGGCGGCGGGGACGGCGGCGCCGGACTCGACGCCATCGGCGTCCTCGTGCACGACGACGGCCCCCTCCCGGAGGGCATCGGCCTCGACCGCGAGGCACTGAAGCGCGCCGGGTTCGAGGCGAAGCCCGGCCAGGCCCTCGTCATCCCCCAGGCCGGTCGCACCCTCATCATCGTCGTCGGCGGCGGCCCCGCCGACGAGGCGACGGAGGCACGCCTCCGCGATGCGGCGGCGTCGTTCGTGCGCGCCGTGCCGAAGGCGGGCGCGCTCGGTCTCCGCCTGCCGCAGCTCGGATCGGTCGACGCCGAGGCGGCCGGGCGGGCTCTCGCCGAGGGCGCGCTGCTCGCCCGCTACCGCTACGACGCGCTGAAGGCCGAGCCCCGCGAGGCGCGGCTCGCCCGGCTCGAGCTGCGGTTGGACGGGGCCGACCGCGCCGCGGCATCCGCCGGCATCGATGCCGGACTCGTCGCCGCGCGTGCGACCGCCGTCGCTCGCGACCTCGCGAACACGCCCCCGAGCCACCTGACCGCGACCGACCTCGCGGACGTCGCCGAGATGCTCGGCGGCCGATTCGGCTTCCACGTCGAGTCGTACGACCGGCAGCAGCTCATCGAGCTCGGCTGCGGCGGCCTGCTCGGCGTGAACGCCGGCAGTGTCGAGGAGCCGCGCATGATCGTGCTGCGCTACGCGCCGGCCGGCGAGCCGACCGGACGCCTCGGCCTGGTCGGCAAGGGCATCATGTACGACTCGGGCGGGATCAGCCTGAAGCCGAGCGACCCGATGCACCTGCTCATGAAGATGGACATGGGCGGCGCGGCGGCGGTGCTGGGTGCGTTCACGGCGCTCCGCGACCTCGGCGCGACCGCCGAGGTCACGGGCTGGCTGATGTGCACCGACAACATGCCGTCGGGTTCGGCCTACAAGCTGGGCGACGTGCTCACCGCACGGGGAGGCAAGACGGTCGAGGTGAAGAACACCGACGCCGAGGGCCGGCTCGTCATGATGGACGGCCTCGCGCTCGCGACCGAGGCCGGCGTCGACGCGATCGTCGACATCGCGACCCTCACCGGGTCCGCCCTGCGCGCGCTCGGCGAGACGCACTCGGTCGTGCTCGGCACCAGCCAGCCGCTCGTCGACCGGGTGCGCGACGCCGCCGACGCGGTGGACGAGCCGACGTGGCAGTTCCCGCTCGTGCGCAAGTACCGCAAGCTCATGGACTCCGACATCGCCGACATCGCCAACATCGGCGGCGCGAACGCGGGGGCGACGACGGCGGCGCTGTTCCTCGCCGAGTTCGTCGGCGACACCCCGTGGGCCCACCTCGACATCGCCGGCACGATGAGCGCCGACGCCGACGACGCCTGGCGCTCCAAGGGCGCGACCGGCTACGGTGCGCGCCTCCTCGCCGAGCTGGCCCGGGGCTTCGCCCCGATCGCCTGAGCGGACGGCCGGGCGCCCGCGGTCGAGGTTGTTTCGAAAGGCGAACCATATGAATCGCGAACGTTGGATCGGCCTGGTCGTCATCAGCGTCGCCGTCGCGCTCATCATCGTCGACAGCACCATCGTCAACGTCGCGATCCCCGCCATCGTCGACGACCTCGGCATCACCTCGTCCGAGGTCCAGTGGGTGCAGGAGAGCTACACCCTCGTGTTCGCGGCATTCCTCCTGCTGTTCGGGGCGCTCGCCGACCGCTTCGGGCGGCGGCGGGTGATGCTCCTCGGCATCGTGGTCTTCGCCGGCTCCAGCGTGGTCGCCGCCCTCGCCGACTCGGGCACCATGCTCATCGCCGCACGGCTCGTGCAGGGCCTGGGCGGCGCCGCCATCCTGCCGACGACGCTGTCGCTCATCAATGCCAACTTCCAGGGCCGCGAACGCGGTATCGCCTTCGCGATCTGGGGCTCGACCATCGGCGGCATGGCCGCGGTCGGGCCGCTCCTCGGCGGATGGCTCACCACCGAGTTCTCCTGGCGTTGGGCGTTCGGCATCAACATCCCCCTCGGGCTGCTGATCGTCATCGGCCTGCTCCGCTTCGTGCCCGAGTCCCGCGCCGAGACCCTCCGCCCCATCGACTGGGGCGGAGCGTTCATCTCGATCCTCGCGGCGGGCTCCATCGTGTTCGCCCTCATCGAGGGCCGCACGTACGGGTGGTGGGCGACCGAGACCCCGCCGACCATCGGCGGATGGACGTGGCCGTTCGACCTCTCGCCGGTGCCCTGGGCCATCGCCATCGGGCTGGCCGCGATCGCCTGGTTCGTGCTCCGAGCCCGGGTGCGGAGCCGCGCGGGCCGCCCCGTGCTGCTCTCGCCCGAACTGTTCCGCATCCGGTCGTTCCGGAACGGCAACATCGCGGCCGCGATCGTCTCGCTCGGCGAGTTCGGGCTCATCCTCGCGCTGCCGCTCTGGCTCCAGAACGCGCTGGGCTACACCGCCCTCCAGACCGGATGGGTCCTCGTCGCACTCGCGGGCGGGTCGTTCGTGGCCAGCGGGTTCGCCGGCGCGCTCATCTCCCGCTTCAGCGCGCTCGCCACGGTGCGCGCGGGCATCGTCGCCGAGATCGTCGGGCTCGTCGCCATCGGACTCGTCATCTCGGTCGACACCACGTGGTGGGCGATCGCCGGAGGACTCTTCGTCTACGGCTTCGGGGTCGGGCTCGCGACCGCGCAGCTCACCAACGTGGTGCTGCGCGAGGTGCCGGTCGCCCGTTCGGGCGAGGCGTCGGGAACCCAGAGCACGGCCCGGCAGCTCGGCTCGGCGCTCGGCGTCGCCATCCTCGGCACGCTCCTGTTCAGCGCGCTCGAGGCCGACCTCGACCGTCGCCTCGACGGCGCGCCGGGCAGCGACCAGGTGGTGGCCGCGGTCGTCGACTCGGCCGGCGCCGCGATCCCCGCGATCGAGCAGCAGAGCCCCGAGGCAGCGGATGCCGCCCGCGCCTCGCTCAGCACCGCGACCTCGTACTCCGCGTACGCCGCAGCCGGCTTCCTCGCGCTCGGCCTCGTCTCGACTCTCGGCCTCGGCGCGTCCCGCCGCGACGACGCGGACGAGACCGTCGAGGAGCAGGCCGGGCCGGTCACACCCCCGCGAGACCCTCGCCGATGACGAACATGCCGAAGAAGATCGCCGCCGGGACGGTCAGCCCGGGCCGGGTCGCGCGGGACCATCGGCCCGCGGCATCCGGTCAGTACAGGCCGAGCTCCGCGCCGGCCGCCTCGATGCGTCGCATCCGCTCGGAGGCGTCGTCGCCGAGCCGCTCGAGGCATCCGGCGATCACCGACTCGACGAGCGCGAGCACCGGGGTCATGGCGTCGAAGGCCGACGGCGAGCCCGTCTCGCTCGGCAGCACGACGTCGGCGTCGGAGGCGATCGGCGAGAGCCACGAGTCGGTGAACAGCACCACCTGCGCACGGTGCGCGCGGGCGACCGAGGCCACCTGGAGGGTGCCCTCCTCGTAGCGCCGGTAGTCGAAGAGCACGACCACGTCGCCGCGGCCGAGTCCTGCGATCGCCTCGGCGCGGCCGCCGGCGTCGTCCGGCAGCATCGCGACGCCCGCGCGCATGAGCTGCAGGTGCTGCGCCAGGAACCGGGCGAGCAGCCCGCTGAACCGGCCGCCCGCGATGAGCACCTGGCCCTTCGCGGTGGTGAGGGCCTCGACGCAGCGCTCGAACTCGTCGGGTGCGAGGTTCGCGAACGTGCGCTCGAGCGTCGCGCGCATGATCGCGCCGGCCTGCTCGAGCCGCGTGCCGTCGCCGTCGAGCGCGGTGCCCTGTCCCCGGTCGTAGAGCGCGAGCGGCGACGCCGAGCGCTCGTCGAGGTCGTCGCGAAGCGCCTGCTGGAACTCGGGGAAGCCCCGGTAGCCCATCCGGTTGGCGAAGCGGAGGACCGTCGGGCCGCTGACCCCGGCGCGCGCGGCGAGCTTCGCGACCGTCTCGAACCCCGCCGAGGGGTACGAGGAGAGCAGCACGCGGGCCACCTTGCGCTCGGCGGGCGAGCAGTCGGCCATCCCCCGTCGGATCGCCTCGGCGACCGAGGCGGGGCGCGCGTCGGCGCCGGCATCCACGGTCATCGGCGACCCCCTTCCGCCTCTCACCGTAGTGCCCCTCCCCGCTCCGCGCCGGTCATTCGGGCGCCGAGGCCTCGGCGATCGCCACGACGAGCCCGGCGAGGAGCGCGACGCGATCGGGCACGCTCGAGAGGTCGAGCCATTCGTCGACGCCGTGGTCGCCGCCGCCGACCGGACCGAGCCCGTCGAGCGTCGGCACCCCGAGCGCGGCCACGAAGTTCGCGTCGGACGCCCCACCGGTCGCGGCGACGTCGAAGGCGAGCCCGAGGCCCTCGCCCACCTCGCGGGCCAGGCCGGCCAGCGCGTCGGTGGCGGAGCGCTCGAGGGGTGGGCACACGTCGAGCCTCGTGACCGCGATCCGCGCGCCGTCGACGTGCGGACGACGCCCGCGCTCGTCGATCGCGTCGAGCGTGCGGACGAGGTCGTCGAGGACGGTCGCCCGCACCTCGAGGTGGAGCTCGGCGTGCTCGGGCACGATGTTCGCCCGCGAGCCGGATGCCACCCGGCCGACGTTGACGGTGAGGCCCGGGCCCCCGCCGGAGAGCGCCTGGACGTCGAGGAGGAACCGCGCGGCCTCCACCGCGGCGTTGATGCCGCGCTCGGGCTCCACGCCCGAATGGGCGGCGCGGCCGCGGATGTCGACGAGCACGTCGGCCACGCCCTTGCGGGCGCCGACCAGGTCGCCGTTCTCCCGCGCGCACTCGAGGCACAGCGCCGCATCCGCCCCGCGCACCACGTCGGCGAGGATGCCGCGGGAGGCCGGTGACCCGACCTCCTCGTCGGGGGTGAGGGCGAGCACGAGCTCGCCGTACCCGTCGTAGCCGAGGTCGGCCAGCGCCCGGGCGGCCGCGAGCCCGGCGGTGAGCCCCGCGATGTCGTCGCACACGCCCGGCCCGTGGGCCAGGCCGCCCTCGATGCGGAAGGGCCGCTCCGCGGCGGTGCCGGCGGGGAACACGGTGTCCATGTGCGCGAACATCACGATCCGGGCCGTCCCGGCCCCTCGCCGGCGGGCGACCACGACCGGTCCGTAGCGCCGGCCGTCGCACGCGGGCGTCGGCAGCGTCTCGACCTCGAACCCGTCGCCCGAGAGCGTCGCGGCGGCCCACTCGGCCACCCGCGTGACGCCGTCGGGGTCGTGGGAACCCGAGTCGATGCCCACGAGGTGGGCGAGTTCGTCGCGGTAGCGGGCGTCGAGCGCGAGCGCCGCGCTCCGCAGCTCGTCGGCCGTCGGCGTCCGGCGCGCGCCGGCGACGACCCGGGCGGCGGCGGAGGCGGTGGCGTGGGCGTCGACGGAGGTCGCCGCCACGTCAGAGCACCTTCGAGAGGAACGAGCGCGTGCGCTCCTCGCGCGGGTCGCCGAGCACCTGGGCCGGGTCGCCGGCCTCGACGACCACGCCGCCGTCCATGAACACGGCCACGTCGCCGACCTCGCGGGCGAAGCCGATCTCGTGGGTGACCACGATCATGGTCATGCCGCTCTCGGCGAGGCCGCGCATCACGTCGAGCACGTCGCCGACGAGCTCCGGGTCGAGCGCCGACGTCGGCTCGTCGAAGAGCATGACCTCGGGCTCCATGGCGAGCGCGCGCGCGATCGCGACGCGCTGCTGCTGCCCGCCCGAGAGCTGTGCGGGATACGTGTCGGCCTTCTCGGCCAGTCCGACCTGGGCGAGCAGGCGGCGAGCGTGCTCCCTGGCGTCCGCCTTCGACCGCCGGGCGACCTGCACGGGCGCCTCGATGACGTTCTCGAGCGCGGTCATGTGCGGGAAGAGGTTGAACCGCTGGAAGACCATGCCGACCTTGCGGCGCTGGGCGGCGACCTCGCGCTCGCGGAGCTCGTACAGCTTGCCGTTCCGCTCGCGGTAGCCGACCGTCTCGCCGTCGACGCGGATCATGCCGGCGTCGATCTGCTCCAGGTGGTTGATGCAGCGGAGGAACGTGGACTTGCCCGAGCCCGACGGGCCGAGCAGGCACACGACCTGGCCGCGTTCGACCGACATCGTGATGCCCTTGAGCACTTCGAGGTTGCCGAAGCGCTTGTGCACCTCGACGGCCTCGACCATGGGGCGCTCGGACGTCGCCGCGAGCGGCGCGGCCTGGGGGACGGTGGCGGTCATGACGCCGACTCCTTCTTCGACGAGCGCGGCGCGCGAGCGGGCAGCGCGATGCTCTGCGTGAACGTCGACACGCGCGATCCGATCGTGGGGCGGGCGCCGTTGAACCCGCGCCCGTAGCGGCGCTCGAGCCACATCTGCGGGATCGACAGGATCGAGGTGAGCGCGAGGTACCAGATCGCCGCGACGATGAGCAGCGGGATGATCTTGTAGTTCTGGGTGTAGGCCTCGCGGATGTTCGACATGAGGTCGTCGCCGGCGACGATCGCGACGAGCGACGTGCTCTTCAGCATGGTGATGGTCTCGTTGCCCATCGGCGGGATGATCACGCGCATGGCCTGCGGCAGCACGATGCGGCGGAGCGTCTTCGCGGGCGACATGCCGAGCGAGTGCGCCGCCTCGGTCTGGCCGGGATCGACCGACTGGATGCCGGCGCGCACGATCTCGGCAGCGTAGGCCATCTCGTTCAGGCCCAGCGCGAGCAGGGCGGCGACGGTCGCCGGGATGAGCTGGCTGGTCTCGAAGGACCAGAACTCGACCGACGTGAAGGGGATGCCGACCACGATCTTGGGGATGAACGCGCCGATGAAGCCCCAGAAGATGAGCTGGAGGAGCAGCGGGGTGCCGCGGAACACCCAGATGAAGAGCATCGCGGCCACCGAGAGCACCGGGTTGGGCGAGAGGCGCATGACGGCGACGACGATGCCGCCGAGCACGCCCATGACCATCGACGCGACCGTGAGCCAGATGGTGATGATGACGCCGTTGACGGTGAGCGGCTTGAAGAGGTACTCGCCGACCGTCTCGAGGTCGAGGTTCGGGTTCTGGAGGATCGAGTACAGCGACCCGATCCCGACGGCCAGGACCAGGATGGCGGCGATCCACCGGCCGGGGTGGCGGACGGGCACGGCCTCGATGGGGCCGGGGCGGGCGGCGCCCGAGGGGCCCGAGGGCCCCGCGGGCGCCGCCGTGGCTGACGGCTGCGTTGCGGTCATGGAGCTGGTGCTTTCCGTTCGGTCGTGCCCGGGTGGGTCACTTGGCTTCGGCGGCGCCGTTGATCGTGGCCTCGTCGATGCCGATGCCGGTGACGCCGTACTCGTCGAGGATCGCCTCGTACGTGCCGTCGTCGATGAGCGACTGGAGCGCCGCCTGGATCGCCGTCGCGAAGGCCTCGTTCTCCTTGAGCACGCCGATGCCGTTGAGCGTCGCCTCGTAGCCGTTCGGGGCCTCGGGGTCCTCGACGACCTCGAAGGTGCCGCCGTCGTTGGTGGTCTTCGCGACGTAGCCGGCGCTCGGCTTGGTCAGGAGGGACGCGACGGCCTTGCCGCTCGTGATGGCGAGCTGGGCGTCGGCGTCCGACGGGAACTCCGACAGCTTGATCGGGTCGAGGCCCTCGGCCTCGCACTCGCCCTGCCACACGCCCGTGGCGAGGTCGACCTGGTTGGTCGCGGACTGCACCGCGACATCCTGGCCGCAGAGGTCGAGGTAGTTCTCGATGCCCTCGGGGTTGCCGGCCTCGACGAGGATGCCGGTGCCCGACGCGGAGTAGTCCACGAACGTGAGCACGTCCATGCGCTCCTCCGAGGAGGTGAGCGCGGCCATCACCACGTCGTACTTGGCGGCCTGGAGGCCGGGGATGAGGCCGTCGAACTCCTGCTGGCTGAACTCGAAGTCGACGCCGAGCTTGGCGCCGATCGCGCGGCCGAGGTCGACGTCGACGCCGGTGAGCTCGTCGGAGCCCTCCTCGACGAACATCTCGAACGGCGCGTACGGCGCGTTGGTGGCGACCTCGACGGCACCGGCCTCGGCGATCTCCTCGGGGAGGAGCTCGGCGGCGGCCTCGTCGACCGTGATGGTGACGCCGGCGATCTCGAGGCCCTCGGAGGCCGAGCCGGCCTCCTCGGCATCGGACGCGGTGGCGCATCCGGCGAGGACGAGGAGCGAGCCGGCGGCGAGCGCGGAAGCGGCCATCGCGCGGTGGGCGGGGGAACGCGGGGGGAGTGCAGTCATGTCGAGCCCTTCGTGCGGGTCGCTCGTCCGTGAGCGACGTCTGCGCACGAGTATGTAACAGATGTTTCAGAATTACTAGTGTTTCACCAACTTGTAACAATCGGCACAAGCTGAGCAAACCACGGGAACTGAGTCTACGTGCCGCGCGCCCCGTACCTCCGAGCCCAGTCGAGGAGCGGCTGCACGGTCCGCCACACCCGGTCGATCTTCGCGGCCGTCGCGGTCGCCGGCAGGTGCGCCAACGCGGCGTACCGCGTCAGCCGCAGCAGCTCGACCCGCGGGTGGTCGCGGGGGTAGCCCCTGGGCGCGGTCCGCAGCGGCGCGGTCGCGAGCTCGAAGCCCTCGTCGTCGAGTCCCGCGAGGATCTCGGCCAACCGCGAGGCGGCGGGACCGTCCTCGGCGATCGCCTCGCGCGCGCGGCCCAGTTGCTCGCGCGACGGATCGTAGAGACCCCCGCCGGCCACCAGGCCGTCGGCCGAGAGCGACACGTACACCCCGCCGGGCGAGCCCGCCGTCATCGCGCCGTTCAGCTTGTACGGCGCCTTGTCGGCGCTGAAGCGCACGTCGCGGTTCGGGCGGAACACCTTGGCCGGGCCGAAGCGCGGCTGCGCCCACGCCGCGAGGCGCTCGAGCGGCTCGCGGACCTCCGACTCGTACTCGTCACGGTGGGCCGCGAACCAGTCGCGGTCGTTGTGCTCCGCGAGCTCGGCGTAGAACGCGAACGCGCGGGGCGAGAACATCGCGCCGGTGGCGGGATCGCCGGGCTCGACGTCGGTCACGGCGGTCCTCAGGCCACGGCGGAGGAGTCGTTCGGCGCGCCCGGCGCGGCATCCGCTCGACCGCCCGGCAGCGCCGCCTCGATCGCGGCCACGATCGCAGGGTCGTCGGGCTCGACGGGTGGCCGGAAGCGCAGCACCTCGCCGGACGGCAGGACGAGGAACTTCTCGAAGTTCCAGACCACCGGCCCCGCGAGGCCCGTCGCATCGCGCGCGCGCTTCAGCTCGGTGAAGAGCGGGTGCGCCCGGCGCCCGTTCACACGGACGCGATCGAAGATCGGGAACGTCACGCCCCACGTGGCGGAGCAGTACTCGGCGATCTCGTCGTTGGACGACAGCTCCTGGAAGAACTGGTTGCTCGGGAAGCCGAGCACCGTGAACCCGCGTTCGCCGTACGTGCGCTGGAGCTCCTCGAGCTTGGCGTACTGCGGCGACAGCCCGCAACGCGACGCGACGTTGACGACCAGCCGGACGGTTCCGGCCCAGTCGTCGAGCGTGCGGGTCTCCCCGGCCATCGTCTGGAACGGGATCGTCTCGAGCGAGGTCATGCCGTGCTGCTCCTTCGTCGGCCATCGTCGGCAACGGATGCCACGCTACCCCCGCGTGCTGAGAACGTCCTCCGCATCGCCTCGCCCGGTCGCGCCGCCGAGCACCCGGGGCCCGGCCGCTCGGCTCAGTGCACGGCGCGAGCGAGGTAGACGGCCTCGGTGCGGCTCGACGCGCCGAGCTTGCGGAGGATCGCCGAAACGTGCACGCTCGCCGTCTTGCCGCTGATGTAGAGCCGCTCGCCGATCTGGCGGTTGCTCAGGCCCTCGGCGATGAGCTCGAGCACCTGACGCTCCCGGGCGGTGAGCTCGGCGACGGCCGGGCCGTCGGCGCCGGCGACGCCGGCGGCCCCGCGCGTCGTGTCGGCCCGGGTGGCGCCGTCGAGCCCGATGCCCGCCTGCATCGCCACCCGCGCGGCGCGCGACTGCACGGCCGTCACCCCGCCGGCGACCGCGACGTCGAACGAGGCCTGCAGCGCCTCGCGCGCGCCGAGCCGGTCGCCCGCGTCGAGCATCGCCTCGCCGAGTCGAAGCAGGGCGTACGGCCGGAGGAAGCCCGGTGCCATGTCGGCGCGGGCGACCTCGGCGGCGGCCCGCCAGGCGGCCTCCGTCGGGCGCAGCTCGGCCTCGACGAACGCCGACCACACCGGATGCGTCGGCCAGAACTCGAGACGACGGAGCAGCTCGCGCACCTCCGGCTCGGCCGCGAGGATCGAGGCCGCCTCCGGTTCCGTCACGCGGCCCGGGTCGGCACGGACCGCCGCGATCACGCGGGCGAGCGCCCAGAGGAGCGGCTCGGCGTAGCCGGCGAGCGGGCGTTCGCATTCGCGCAGCACCACCCGCGCCTCGCGCCACGCCTGCCCCGGGTCGCCGACGGCGAGCCAGACCTCGGCCGCCACCCGCGAGACGCCGAGCCGGGTCTGCATCTCGACCTCCATGATCGGCGCCATGGTGGGCCGCAGGGCCCGCAGCAGTTCGGCCGCCCGCTCGGGCTCGCCGCGCCAGACGAGGGCCCAGATCTTCGCGCGCTGCAGGTAGACCCGGAACGGCGCGGTCGGGTCGAGGGCGAGCGCGCGGTCGATGAGCTCGTCGGCGCGTTCCCACTCGCCCAGTGCGAAGAGCGGGTCGACCGCGTTCGACGCGAGGATCACGCCGGAACTGCGCTCGACCCCCTGCCGCCGGGCGCGCTCGAGCCCGTCCTCGGCGAGGCGCACGGCCTCCCGGTGATCGCCGATGAGGTATCGGAGATCGGAGGCGTTCACCCAGTAGCGCAGCAGCGCCGCACCGTCGCCCGCCGCGAGCTCGCGTGCGCGTTCGAGGTCGGCGAGGCCGCGCTCGACGTCGCCCAGCGCGGCACGGCTTCCGGCGCCGATGTTCATGGCGACGGAGGCGTACCGGGGATAGTCGATCGACTGAGCGAGCGCGAGCGCCTCGTCGGCGATCCGGATGGCCTCGTCGAGCCGGGCCTCGATCATGAGCCGCCCGGCGAGGCCGGTGAGGATCGTCACGCGCAGCTCGTCGGACCCGCCGGCGGGCAGCGCCGCCAGGGCCTCCTCGAGCACGGCGACGGAACCGCCGCGGCCCACGGTCGCGAGGTACAGGGCCTTGTCGCGCAGGAGCCTCGGGTACTGCGGGTCGTCGCGCGGGCACTCGGCGAGCGCCGCCTTCACGAGCGCGAGGCCGCGCTCCCCCTCGCCGGCGTGGCGGAGGTGGGATGCGGTGCGGCCCATCAGCTCGAGCCGGGTCATGCCGGCGACGCGCTCGGGCTCGGGGACCAGGTCCCAGAGCTCGAGCGCGCGTTCGCCGAGCTGCGCCGCCGAGGCGTAGGCCACCGCGGCGCGAGCCTCCCGCATGGCCTGGATGGTGGCGGGGAACGCCCGCACCGGGTCGCGCGCCCCGAGCCAGTGGTACGAGATCTCGGCGGCGAGCCGGCGGCCGCCGGCCGCGGCCTGCGCCTCGTAGGCCTCCGCGTAGCGGGCGTGGTACCGGGCGCGCTCCCCCGGCAGCAGGTCGGCCAGGATCGCCTCCCGCACCAGCGCATGCCGGAACGCGTAGTCGTCGCCGTCGACCTGGAGCACGCCGAGGTGCACGCACTGCCGGGCGGCCGTCTCCAGCGCCTCATCGCTTCCGCGGTGGACGGCGGCGAGGAGGTCGTGCGGGACGCGGACCCCGCCGGTCGACAGGAGGCGCAGCAGCTGCTGCGCCTCCTCGTCGAGGCGCTCGTACCGTGCGAGCAGGAGCTCCCGCAGGGTGTCGGGCACGAAGCCCTCGTCGCGGCATCCGTCGATGCCCACGAGCTCCTCGACGAAGAAGGGCACGCCGTCGCTGCGGCGGAACACGGTCTCGAGCACGTGATCGTGCGGCGCGTCGTCGGCGATCAGCGACGCGACCATGGCCCGCACCTCGGCCTCGTCGAGCCGACGGAGCTCGCGTCGCTCGACCCAGCGATCGCGTTCGGCCTCGGTGAGGAAGCCGCGCAGCGGATGACCGCGCGTGACGTCGTCGGTGCGGTACGTGAGCAGGACGAGCAGGCGGCTCGAGCCGAGCGAGCGAAGCAGGAACCGCAGCATCGCGAGGCTCGCCGCGTCGACCCAGTGGAGGTCCTCGACGACCAGCACGATCGGCGCCTCGCGCGAGAGGGTCTCGAGCAGCACGGCGACGGCCTCGTGCAGCTGCCCGCTGCCGGCGCCGCCCGGCGTGATCACGATCTCGCCCGAGGTCGACGCATCGGCGGGCGCGAGCTCGGGAAGCAGCGCGACGAGCGCCGCGCGACCGGGACCGACCGCGTCGAGGACCGCATCGGGCCCGACCTGGGCGACGAGTTGCCGGAGGGCGCCTTTGACGGGAGCGTAGGGGGCCGCGACGTCGCCCAGGTCGACGCACTGGCCGCGGATGAGCCGCACCTCGGGGCCGAGCCCGGACGTGAACTCGCCCACCAGGCGGCTCTTGCCGATGCCGGCCTCACCGCCGATGACCGCGGTCGTCGGCGTGCCGGAACGGACGTTCTCGAGCAGGCCGCGCAGCCAGTCGAGCTCGGCGTCGCGCCCGATCAGGTCGGGGCTCGGCGGGGAGCTGGTCACCGTCCAATGCTCCCACCGCCCGGCGACATCGGCACCGGGCCCGATGGCCCGGTGCCGGCCGTCGTCTCCGGTCGCCGGGATCACCGCGCAGGCAGCGGCGTGCCGGTGCGGGCGCGGCGGGCGCGGCGCAGCCCGCCGGCGGTCGCCGCGGCCCGGCCGCGGGAACCGCCCTCGCCGCGCTCGGCGGCGGCGCGCTCGATCGCGATGCGCTCCTCGGCCCGGCGCACGTTCACGTCGTGCACCTGCATGGCGACGAAGCCTGCGGCGTGGTCCATGATGTCCTCCTGGTCTGGCGATGATCCGAGCGTGCGCCCTGAGGCGGCGGTCGTTCATCGGGAGATCTGCCTATTTCGGAGTGCCCCGCGTCCTGAGGACCTCAGACGGGTCCCGTCGGGGGGCGTTCGCCCCGCCTCAGTGGGCCAGGGTGGGCGTGCGGCGGTAGCCGTCGTTGCGGAACTCGACCACTGCGGCGGTCACGGCCCAGACCGAGACGAGGGCCAGCACGAGCATCGTTGCCAACATCACGCACCTCCTTCCGGTTCCTCACGTCCTCCTCAGGCTCGCCCGTCATCGGCGCCCGGTCGCCAGAGCGACCACCGATTCCGGGACGGGCGTGCCAGCAGGGGTGTGCACTGACGGGATCGGCGTGCCGAACCGGCGTTCGAGGGGCAGGACCCCCGCCCACACCGTTCGGTCCTCGCCGTCGTCGTCCTCCTCCGAGGGGCCTCCGGCGCGCGCCTTCATCACGACGTCGTCGAGCGCGAGGCGCAGCACGCGGGTCGCGGCGACCTCCTTGCGCCGGGTGCCTCGCACCTCGGCCGGCCGGCCGGGCATGAGCTTGTCGGAGAGCGCGAGCAGCGCGGCATCCGCTTCATCTCCGGTCACGGGCTCGAGCACGCCCTGCACGGTCGCGCTGCGGTAGTTCATCGAGCTGTCGAACAGGCTGCGGGCGTACACGAGGCCGTCGAGCGCGGTGACCGAGAACGCGACGGTCCGTCGATCGGATGCCGCGCGCAGCGCGAACCCGCCCCCCGTGGAGCCGTGCAGGAGCAGGTGCTCACCGACGCGCGCGTACCCCATCGGCACGATCACGGGCACTCCGTCGACGGCCACCGCGAGGTGGCCGACGAATTCGGCGTCGAGCAGCTCGTGGAGCGCGAAGCGGTCGGTGGTCTCCCGGTCGGGCAGGCGACGGATGCGGCGGAGGGGCGGCGTCGTGGTGGTCATGTCGTCCAGCTTCGGGCCCGCACTGGTATGGTGTGCAGACCAGTCGCGGCGAATACCACCAGTCCAGTCGTGGCGAGAGGGGATGCCCGTGGACGGCCCGCTGCTCGTGATCGATCGCGACGACGCCCGCCCGCTCGGCGCCCAGCTCGTCGAGGGACTGCGCCGCGGCATCCTCGACGGGCGGCTGCGCACCGGCGACCCGCTCCCCTCGACGCGGGCGCTCGCGGCCGAGCTCGGAGTGGCGCGCAGCTCGGTCGTGGCCGCGTACGACCAGCTGGCCGGCGAGGGGTACCTCGAGGTGCGGCAGGGCGCGCCGACGCGCGTCGCGCCGCTCGCGGCATCCGTGGCCCGCACCCCCGCCGCCGACCCGGCCCCGGCCCCGGCCGGCGACCCCGGCGCCGACGACGACGGAGCGGGCGGCGGCGAGACGCCGGTGCTCGAACTGCGCCCCGGACTCCCCTCGACGGCCCGGCTCGACGAGCGGGCGTGGCGCGCCGCCTGGCGGCATGCGTCGCGGCTGCCCGTCACCGGCGGCGACCCGCCGGACTTCGGGTCCCGGCGGCTGCGCGGCGAGATCGCCGACCACCTCCGCCACGCACGCGGGCTGCCCGCGTCGCCCGACGACGTCGTCGTCACCGCCGGGACCAGCGACGCCGTCGCGCTGCTCGCCTCCGCACTCCGGCTGCTCGTCGACGGCACGCCCCGCGTCGCGGTCGAACACCCCGGGTACCCCTCCGCACGGCGCGTGATGGAGCGACGCGGCGCCCTCGCCACCGTGCCCGTCCCGCTCGACGACGACGGGATCGACGTCGCCGCACTGCGCGCCATCCGGCCCGCCCCGCACGCCGTCATGGTGACCCCGCATCACCAGTACCCGCTCGGCGGCCGCCTGCCCGTGGCGACGCGGCTCGACCTCCTCGACTGGGCCGCCTCGACCGGCGCCGTCGTGGTCGAGGACGACTACGACAGCGAGTTCCGCCACGTCGGCGCCCCGCTTCCGGCGCTCGCCTCGCTCGACGGCGACGGGCGGACCGTGCTCGTCGGCAGCTTCTCGAAGGTGCTCACGCCGTGGCTGCGACTCGGCTACCTCGTGCTGCCGGCCGACCCTCGGCTTCGCGACGCCGTGGCGGCGGTCCGCGACGACGAGACGTGCCCCGTGCCCGGCATCGCGCAGGAGGCGATCGCCGAGCTGCTCGCGACGGGCGCGGTGCGCCGGCACATCGCGGCCGCGCGTCGCGACTACGCGCACCGGCGCACGCTCGTGCTCGGCGCCCTCTCGGGCATCGAGGGCGCGCCGTTGACCGCGCTCGACGGAGGACTCCACGCGGTCGTGCGCCTGCCCTCCCACGAGATCGCGGCGCGCGTCGTCGCACGTCTCGCCCGCGACGGCATCGCGCTCTCGTCGCTCGCCGACTACTCCGCCGTGCCCGGCGAGGGCCCCGCGGGGCTCGTGCTCGGCTACGGCGCGCCCGCCGACACGCGCCTGGCCGACGCGCTCGGCCGCGTGCGCGACGTCGTGGCCGGCGAGCTCGCGTCATCTGCGAGCTGACGCCATCCGCACCGCGGCGCTCGGTTCAGGCCGCGCCGGCCGCCGCCGCGGCGGGTCGGGCCGAGCCGACCGGTCGCGCGTCCGGCTCCGACGCCCGTCCGCGGGGCGACGCACCCCGCCCGCGCAGGAGGCGCAGGTACAGCCCGAGGGTGACCGCCACGTACGCGATCCAGCCCACGACCTGGATCCAGGTGGGCGACGGGGTGTAGTTGAAGATGCCGCCGAGCAGGACGCCGCCCCAGCTCGACCGCGGCAGGACTCCACCGAGGTCCCAGGCGTGCGCCGCGAGCACCGGAAGCGCGCCCGCCTCCTGGAGGTCGTGCAGCCCGTAGGCGAAGACGCCGGCGGCGACGAAGACGAGGAAGATCGCGGTCCAGGTGAAGAACGCGGAGAGGTCGATGCGCACCAGGCCGCGGGCGATGCCCCACGCGAGGCCCACCGCCGTGACGATGCCGACCAGGGCGCTCGCGGTGCCGACGACCGGGTCGCTGCCGCTCGAGACGTTCGCCCAGACGAAGAGCGCCGTCTCGATGCCCTCCCTCCCGACGGACAGCGCGCCGAGGAGGACGATCGCGATCCACGACCCGCCGAGGGCCCGGTCGGTCCGGCCGCGCAGTTCGGCGGAGAGGCCGGCGCCGTGGCGCGCCATCCAGAAGATCATCCAGGTCACCATGGCCACCGCGAGCAGGGAGAGGATGCCGCCGAGCAGCTCCTGCTGCGCATGCGTCAGGCCGACCGGCCCCCACGTCAGGAGCGCGCCGACGCCGAGCGAGACGGCGACGGCGATGCCGATCCCGATCCAGAGCCGCCCGAGGAGGTCGCGTCGCCCGAGCTTGCCGAGGTAGGCCGCCAGGATGGCGACGACGAGTCCGGCCTCGAGGCCCTCGCGGAGGCCGATCAGGAAGTTGGCGAGCACGTTGCTCCTCATGTCGGGTCGATTCGGTGGAGTGAGCTTAGGCTAACCTCACTTAGCGCCGGGGGCCAAGTCCGCCCGCCCGTCCGAGGCCCCGATCTCCACCGGCGGATGTCGCGAGGCGGGTCGGCGGCGTAGCGTTGGCACGTGCTGACTCCGCCCGTGCCCGAGAAGCGACCGACCGAACGCACCCACCACGGCGACGTGGTGATCGACCACTACGAGTGGCTGCGCGACAAGGAGGATCCGGCGGTCATCGCCCACCTCGAGCAGGAGAACGCCTACACGAAGGCGAGGACCCGCCACCTCTCGCTGCTGCAGGAGCAGGTGTTCGAGGAGATCCGCCGGCGCACCAAGGAGACCGACCTGAGCGTGCCCACCCGTGAAGGCGGCTGGTGGTACTACTCGCGCACCGTCGAGGGGCTCCAGTACGGCATCCACTGCCGGGTGCCCGTGCGCGACGCCGACGACTGGGAGCCGCCCGCGATCCCCGAGGACGGCTCGGCGCTGCCCGGCGAGCAGGTGCTGCTCGACGACAACGTCGAGGCCGAGGGCCACGAGTTCTTCTCGCTCGGCAGCTTCGACGTGACCGCCGACGGCTCGACCCTGCTGTACGCGGTCGACGTCGAGGGCGACGAGCGGTACACGATCCGCCTGCGCGACCTCACCGGCTCGGGCCGGGTCCTCGATGACGAGATTCCGGGCACGGCGGCCGGCGCGCTGTTCGAGCCGGGCGGCCGGTACCTCTACTACGCGACGGTCGACGACGCGTGGCGCCCCGACATGATCTGGCGGCACGAGATCGGCACCGCCCCCGCCGACGACGTCCAGCTCTTCCACGAGCCCGACGAGCGGTTCTGGCTCGGCGTGGGCCTCACCCGCAGCCGCCGGTACCTGGTGCTCGAGGCGGGGTCGCACGTCACCAGCGAGACCTGGTTGCTCGACACCGCCGACCCGACGGGCGAGTTCCGCGTCGTCTGGCCCCGCCGCGACGGCGTCGAGTACGACGTCGAGCACGTGGTCGCCGGCGGACGCGACCGGCTGCTGATCGTCCACAACGAGGGCGACGCCGTGAACTTCGAGCTCGTCAGCGTCTCGGCCGACGACCCGCAGGGTGCGAGACGCATGCTGCTCCCCCACGACCCGCGGATGCGCATCGAGGCGGCCCACGGCTTCCGCGACTTCGTCGCACTCGAGTACCGCCGCGACGGACTGCCTCGCGTGGCGATCGCGAAGGTCCCGCCGCAGGGCATCCCGGCCGACGCGACGCCCGACGACACCCTGCACGAGCTCGCCTTCGACGAGGAGCTCTGCTCGGTCGGCGTCGGCGCCAACCCCGACTGGGAGCAGCCGTCGCTGCGCATCGGCTACGGCTCGTTCGTCACGCCGTCGATGGTGATCGACGTCGACGTGGCATCCGGCACCCGCACCGTGCGCAAGCAGCAGCCCGTGCTCGGCGACTACCACCCCGAGCGGTACGCGCAGAAGCGCGAGTGGGCGACGGCGCCGGACGGCACGAAGGTGCCGATCTCGCTCGTGTACCGGCACGACCTCGTGGCGCTCGGCGAGCCCGCACCCACGCTGCTCTACGGCTACGGCTCCTACGAGCACGCGATCGACCCGGGTTTCGGCATCCCGCGCCTGTCGCTGCTCGATCGCGGCATGGTCTTCGCGGTCGCGCACGTCCGCGGCGGCGGCGAGATGGGCCGGCTCTGGTACGAGCACGGCAAGAAGCTGCACAAGAAGCACACGTTCACCGACTTCATCGCGGCGGCCGAGCACCTCGTCGACATCGACGTCACCACGCCCGACCGCCTCGTCGCGCAGGGCGGTTCCGCCGGCGGCCTGCTGATGGGCGCGGTCGCCAACCTCGCGCCGCGCCTCTTCGCGGGCATCGTGGCCGAGGTGCCGTTCGTCGACCCGCTGACCTCGATCCTCGACCCGTCCCTGCCGCTCACCGTGATCGAGTGGGACGAGTGGGGCAACCCGCTCGACGACCCCGAGGCGTACGCGTACATCAAGTCGTACGCGCCGTACGAGAACGTGCACCCCGTGAAGTACCCGCGCATCCTCGCGATCACCTCCCTCAACGACACGCGCGTGCTCTACGTCGAGCCGGCGAAGTGGGTGGCTCGCCTGCGCGAGGTGGGCGCGGACCCGTTGCTCAAGGTCGAGATGGCCGCCGGGCACGGCGGGGTCTCGGGCCGGTACGCGGCCTGGCGCGAGCGGTCGTTCGCGAACGCGTGGATCATCGACGCGGCGGGAGCGCACCCCAGCGGCGAGTGAGGTCGGCCCCGCCGCCGCGACGATCGGCCGCCTGATCGGGGGGTCGCGGATGTCGGCGGCGAGGTCCAGACTGACCGCCATGTCGTTCCTCACCGAGCTGAGCGAGCGGATGCCGCAGCGCGTGCACCCGCCCGGCACCGCCGAGTACGAGGCCGGGTCGCACGTGTTCGCCGGGCAGGGCGCACCGGAGGCCGTGGTGCGCCCGGACTCCGGCGCGGAGGTCGCCGAGGTCGTCCGCGCCGCCGTCGCCGCCGGGGTCCCGTTCGCGGTCCGCAGCGGCGGGCACGGCTCCGTCCCGGCCACCGGCGGGCTCGTGGTCGACCTCTCCGGGCTCGCGGCGATCGAGCTCGCCGACGACGGGCTCGTCCACGTCGGCCCCGGGGCGCATTGGGGCGACGTGGCCGCGGCGCTCGCGCCCCACGGGCTCGGCATCACCTCGGGCGACACCCGCGACGTCGGCGTCGGCGGGCTCGCGCTCGGCGGGGGCATCGGCTGGCTCGTGCGCGGGCACGGCCTGACGATCGACAACCTCCGCGGGGCCGAGCTGGTCACGGCCGCCGGCGACGTGCTGCTCATCGATGCCGACTCGCACCCCGACCTCTTCTGGGCCATCCGCGGCGGCGGCGGCAACTTCGGCATCGTGACGCGGTTCACCTTCCAGCCGGCGCGCGTCGACGGTCTCGTCGGCGGCCACGTGGCCTTCGACGAGTCCGACCCGCGGGCGGTCCTCGGCGCCTGGCGCGACGTCATGCGCGACGGGCCCGACGAGCTGAACTCGACCCTGCTCGTGATGCCGCCGCTGATGCCCGAGATGCCCGCCGGCCCGCAGCTCGCGGTCGCCCTGCAGGGATCCGAGGCGGAGCTCCGGAGGCTGCTCGCCCCGCTGCTCTCGCTGCCGTCGGTCACCGAGGTCTCGCTCGGCCCCGTCGGCTACGGCGACCTGCTCGAAGACGCACCGCCCGGCGCGCCCCCGTTCGAGCTCATCGGCGGCAACGGCTTCGTGCCCGACCTCTCCGATGACGCCCTCGACGCATTCGCCGCGACGCTCGACCACGAACTGCCCACCATGCTGCTGCTCCGCGGGCTCGGCGGCGCGTTCTCGCGGGTGGCGCCCGACGCGACCGCCATCGCCCAGCGCGACGGCGAGGCGCTCTTCGCCGTGAACCGGATGGTGCCGGCCGGCGCCGCGCCCGAGACGGTCGCCGTCGCGCGGAGCGGCATCGACGCCGCGCTGGCGTTCACGAACGGCCGCTACGCGAACTTCACGCCCGAATTCGGCGCCGACATCGTGGCGGAGATCTTCCCGCCCGAGACGCTCGCGCGGCTCCGCGCCGTCAAGCGCGAGGTCGACCCCGACGACGTGTTCCGGGCGAGCCACCACATCGAGCCGTGACGGACGCCCGCTCGGCGACCCGGGCGCGCGCGCCGGCGTGCGGGTGAGGCGGGCGGCGGGCGCGCAGGGCCTTGTCGGCGGCATCCACCCCGATCAGGATCGGCATCGACGCCAGCGCGACCGCCCACCCGGCGAGCGGCGGATTCGCCTGCCCGAGCAGGTCGGCGACCGCCGGCCACCACAGCACCAGCAGCGAGAACGCGAGCTCGACGGCGACCGCCACGACGAGCAGGCGGTTGGTCGTCCACCCGAGCGCGCCCGGCCACCTCGTCGACGACCGGCACGCGAACGCGTTCGCGGTCTGGGCGAGGACCACCGTCATGAACGCGGCGCCCGACGCGGCCATGAGGTCGGGTCCCGTGGGGAAGGGCTCGCCGGGGCGCCATCCGAGGGCGACGAGCGAGACCACGAACGCGGTCATCGTCAGCAGGGCCTCCGACGGACCGAGCACGCCGAATGCCCGGCGCAGCACGGTCCCGTTCATGAGCCGGCCCCGCACCGGCGGCCCCTCGAGCAGGTGCTTCGCGGGCGGCTCGGCGCCGAGGGCGACGGCCGACAGCGTGTCGGTGCCGAGGTCGAGCGCGATGATCTGCAGCACGCCGATCGCGAGTGGGAACTGCCCGCCCGAGAGCGCCCAGACGAGGAACGGGCTCAGCTCGGCCACGTTGTCGGTCAGGTGGTAGGTGAGGAACCGGCGGATGTTCACGTACGTCGCGCGACCCTGCTCGATGCCGGCCACGATCCCCTCGAACGAGTCGTCGAGCAGCACCAGGTCGGCGGCCTCGCGTGCGACATCCGTTCCCGACCTGCCCATCGCGACGCCGATGTCGGCCTCGTGCAGCGCCGGGGCGTCGTTGACGCCGTCGCCGGTCATCGCGACGACGTGGCCGCGCGAGCGGAGCGCCCGTGCGATGCGCAGCTTGTCCTCGGGCGACACCCTCGCGACCACGATGCCGTCGTGGTCGAGCACGGCCGCGAGGTGACGGTCGTCGGACGGCAGGTCGGCCCCCACGAGGACGGGCGCGTGCTCGGTGCGCAGGCCCACCTCGTCGGCGATCGCGCGCGCCGTCGCCGGATGGTCGCCGGTGATCATGCCGACGTGGATTCCCGCCCCGCGGCAGGTGCGGAGCGCGTCCGCGATCCCGTCCCGCGGCGGATCCTCGAGCGCGAGCAGTCCGAGGAGCCCCAGCCCCTCGTCGCACTCCTCGAGCGTGCGCGGCGTGCGGCCGGCGCGCGGCGCGGCCGCGACCGCGAGCACCCGGAGTCCGCGGGCCGTGAGGGCGTCGACGGCGTCGTGCGCCGCCGGGTCGTGGCCGCACAGGGCGATCACGGCGTCGGGCGCGCCCTTCACGATCACCTCGTCGCCGAGCACCACCGCCATGCGGCGCAGCCGCGGGTCGAACGGGAAGCGCAGCTCGGGCGACGTGCGCCGGCGGTCGTCGTCGGTGTCGACGCCGACCCGACGGGCGAGCGCGTCGATCGCCGCCTCCATCGGATCGCCGTGCGCGCGCCACCCGCCGTCGGCCTGCTCGGCGTAGCCGGTCGAGCAGCGCATCGCGGCGAGCGCGAGCGCCCGGACGAGCGGACCGGGGCCGGCCCCCGCCTCGGCGTCGGATGCGGTCTGCGCGCCGTCGAGGCGGCGGAACGCGGCATCCGGCCCGTACGCGGCCCCGTCGACGGCCACGGCCCCGGTCGGCGTCCACGCCTGCACGACGTTCATCTCGTTGCGCGTCAGCGTCCCGGTCTTGTCGGTGCAGATGAACGTGGTCGATCCCAGCGTCTCGACGGCCTCGAGGTGGCGCACGAGGATGCGCCGCCGCGCCATCCGCTCGGAGCCGAGCGCGAGCGAGAGCGTCACCGTCGGCAGCAGTCCCTCGGGGACGAGCGCCACCGTGACGCCGATGGCGAAGACGAACGCGTCGGTGATCGGGTTGCCCACGAGCAGCGAGATCAGCATGAAGCCGACGCCGGCGCCGACCGCGATCGTCGCGGTGAGCCGGACCACTCCGCGGAGGCCCCGGGTGAGCGGGGTGTCCGGGGTCGACCCCGTCGACAGCCGGGCGAGTCCCGCGAGCCGGGTGCGCGCACCGGTCGCAGTGACCCGCGCGCTCGCGTCGCCCTCGACGACGAAGGTGCCCGCGAAGAGCGTGTCGCCCTCGGCGACGGATGCCGCGACGCTCTCCCCGGTGAGCATGGACGTGTCGACGAGCAGCCGATTGGCGGTGAGGGCCACCGCGTCGGCCGGGACGCGGTCGCCGCTCTCGAGCAGCAGCACGTCGTCGACCACCACGTCCGCCGCCTCGACGACCCGGCGGCGGCCGTCGCGCCGCACCGTGACCCGCGTCGGCAGCATCTCACGCAACCGGTCGGCCGCGCGATCGGCCCGCGCCTGCTGGATCACCGCGAACACGGCGTTCAGCACGATCACCCCGACGATGGCGATGCTGAGCTGCGGGAGGCCGGCGAACACGGCGAGCACCGCCGCCGCCCAGAGCAGCAGCGCGAAGAAGTGCGTCAGCTCGCCGACCAGGCGGCGCAGCACCGACGGGCGCTTCGCCCGCGGCAGCGTGTTGCCGCCGTCGCGCGCGAGCCGCGCCGCCGCCTCGGCGGCGGTGAGCCCGGCGGTCTCGAGCACCGACATCCGCCCTCCCCCGACGCGGTCAGCGTAGGGAGCGACACGCGTGGGCGGCGGGCCTTCGGTCCCGCCGGCCGCACCGCGCGGGCTCAGGCGGCGGGCGGGTCCTCGTGCAGGTCGACGTCGGCGGGCACGAACACCCAGCGCGTGAAGCGGACCTCGAGCCCCGCCCGGGTCGGCGCGCACACCATCGGGCCCGCCGTCGCGGCGTTGGCGTCGAACGGCGCGACCCGGATGGTGCGCCACTCCCCTTCACCCGCGCGTGCGCGCAGCGTGATCGCGTCGCCCTCCACGCCCGACCGGCTCGCGCGGATCGTGACGACCTGACCGGCCCACTCGGGCACCGCCGCGAGCGACCAGTCCGACATCCGGTTCGTCACGACCGCGCCGAGGTGCGGCACGCCGTCGCTCAGCTCGATCCCCGCCTTGACCCAGTTCTCGGCATCGAGCTTCAGCATGAGGCCGGCCTGGTCGTACAGCTCGGCGAAGGTCGACGTGTCGAACGAGACCTCGACCGCGGCATCCGTCGGCCAGGGGGCGAGCAGCGCGTGCCCGTCGTCGTGCACGAACCCGTAGTGGGTCGTGCGCCAGAAGTCGCTGCCCTCGGCCGCCTCGACCACGAAGCCGTCGTCGTCGGTGCGCATCGCGACGGGCTCGCGGGTCCAGATTCCGGCGTTCCAGGGCGCGGCGGGGCCGGGGTGTTCATCGGTCATGGGCCAACGCTATCCGCCTCGGCGCGCATCGCGGCGAGGCGACGCTCGCGCATCGCGAGCCACAGCGGGAAGGTGAACGCGAACGCGGTCAGCGCCGAGCCGAGGATGTACGCCCACGCGAAGCGCATCCCGAGCCGCCGCGATTCGACCGCGATGAGGATGCTGCCCGCGATCGCCACGACGAGCAGGTCGGTCGTGATCGACGAGACCGCCGGGCCGCTCGACACGAGGTCGCCGATGAAGTCGTTCCCCTCGGAGATCGCGATCGCGTTGTACGTCCACGTGCCGACGAGGCCGCCGACGGCGAGCACCAGGTAGGCGACGGCGAGCGGGGTCCAGTTGCGCGTCATGCGCCCAGTGTGCAGCGCCCGCGCCCGGGTCGACGGATGCCGCGCCCGGCCGCCGCTCCCCGCTGCGCGCCCGGCTCAGTACTCGGGGATCGACTCGACGGCGCGCTGCGCCTCGAGCCGCGCGAGGTCGCGCAGCAGGTCGTCCCCCACGTCGGCCATGCGCTCGGCGCGGTGGTCGGCGTAGTCGGGTTCCTCGTCGTAGCGCGGCCAGCGCCGGTCGAGCTCCTGCTCGATGGCCGCGCCGAGCTCGTGCCAGGCGTCGTCGCGGGCCCGCTCGACGAGTCCCGCGAGGTAGGCGTCGTCGGATCGCCGCGTCCACAGCTCCTTCGCGATCGCGGCGTGCACCTTCTCGCGACGACGCAGGTTCAGCAGGTCGTCGCGATGGTAGTCGTGCTGGTGCTGCGAGCGGCCCTCGCGCTTCGCGGCGACCTCGCGCTCCTCGGCGACGTGCTCGGCGGCCTCGTCGGCTTCCTGCACCAGCTCGTACAGCACGCTCCGTGCGCGGTCGGCGGCGCGCTCGTCGGTGTACGGGTCCTCACTGCGCAGCGCGTCGACGATGAGGCGGTTCTTCAGCGCCATCCTCGCCGCCGATTCGGCCATCATCAGGCCTTCCTCGAGCATCTCGGCGAAGGTCGCGAGCGTGACCTCGGGCAGGCGCGACCGGTCGAACGGCGTCATCGTGCGGCGCGACTCGCGCCGCCGCCACGGCAGCCGGAACCGGCCCATGCGCACCTCCTCGAATCGCACCGGTTCCACCGTAGCGACCCCGGGTGAACGGATGCCGCGCGCCGCCGGCCCGTACTTCCGATGACCGGCCGATCGGCCGCCGCCCCTCCCGCCGCTCAGGCGTCCGGGTCGAACCCCGGCGTGCGGCCGTCGCGGCCGACGTGCTTCACGACGAGGCTGCAGTCCTTGTCGGCGTACCCCTCGTCGACGAGCCGGTCGAAGCGTTCCATCGCGAGCCGGCCCGCGGCGAGGTCGAGTCCGGCGGACTCGCCCGCGGCGAGCGCGTACGACAGGTCCTTCGCGGCGAGCGCCGTGGTGAACGTCGCGTCGAAGTTGCGGTTCGCGGGGCTCGTCTCGACCACGCCCGGCACCGGGTACCACGTGCGCAACGGCCACGAGTCGCCGGACGACACGGTCGCGATGTCGTGGAACACCTGCGGGTCGAGCCCGAGCGCGTCGGCGAGCCGCGCGCCCTCGGACGACGCCTGCAGCGTGATGAACAGCATGAGGTTGTTCGCCAGCTTCGCCGCGATGCCGGAGGTCGGCCCGCCGACCGTGAAGACGTGGCCCGCCATGGGCTCGACGAGGCTGGCCGCCTCGGCGGCGGCATCCGCTTCGCCGCCGAGCATGAACGTGAGCGTGCCGGCGTGCGCGCCCGCGATGCCGCCCGAGACGGGCGCGTCGACGAAGCGGATGCCGCGCGCCGCGGCCGCCTCGTGGCAGGCGCGCGAGGTCTCCACGTCGACCGTCGAGGTGTCGAGCACGAGCGTGCCGGGTCGCGCGAGGTCGAACACGCCAGGTCGCCCGGCGTCGCCGAGGAGCACCTGGCGCACGTGCTCCGACCGCGGCAGGGACGTGAACACGGCGTCGGCGTCGCGGACCGCGGTCGCGGCATCCGTCACGGTTCGGATGCCGTGCGCGTCCGCCTGCTCGACCATGCGCGCGTCGACGTCGAACCCGGCGACGTCGTGCCCGGCCTCGACGAGGTGGGCGGCCATCGGCCCGCCCATGTGCCCGAGCCCGATCCACCCGATGACGGCCATCCGCGTCCTCCTCGACGTCGTGTCGCCCGGCGTCGCCGCCGCGCGTCCGCCACCCACGCTACGCCCGCCGCGCCGCCCGCGCCGCCCGCCCGTCCGCGCCGCCCGCCCGCGCCGTCCGCGCCGTCCGCTCGCGCCGTCCGCTCGGCGACGTCTCCCCCTCTCGGGCAGTATCGGGGGCTATGGCGGCGCGGATTGCGTCCGTTGTTGCACGAGTAGGGGCGGCGGCGGGCCCGCGGCGGGTGGCCAGCCCCTAGGGGATCGCCTGCGCCGTCGCCTCGAGGTCGGTCACCGGGCGGTCGCGCTGCGTCGCGAGGGCGAGGCCCGCGGCGCCGCACACCACCACGATCGCGATCGCCTCGACGGCCGTGAACCGCTCCCCGAGGACGATCACCCCGAAGATCGCCGCGATCACGGGGCCGAAGCTCGTGATGATCGCGTACAGCCGAGGCGTGATGCGCCGCAGGATGTAGGTGTCGAGGCTGTACGGGAGCGCCGACGACAGCACGCCGACGCCGAGCAGGAGCCCGACCACGCGCCAGTCGAGCGCCCCCACGTCGAGCGTCGCGATCGCGAACGGCACGAGCAGGCCGAGCGAGACGAGGCTCGCGACGGTGAGCCCCTCGAGTCCCGGCAGCTTCGTCGCCACGCTTCGCGTCAGCAGGATGTAGCCCGCCCAGCTCGCCGCGGCCGTGAGGGCGAGCAGCACGCCGATCGGGTCGACGCCCGACGCGGATGCCGCCGCGGCATCCGTCGCGCCCTCGGCGCCGCCCGCACCGCCGCCCCACGGACCGATCAGCAGGAACACCCCGGCTCCGGCAGCGACCGCGCACCCCACGTCGAGCAGCCGGCGCGAGGTGAACAGCGCGATCGCCAGCGGCCCGAGGAACTCGATCGTCGCGGCCACGCCGAGCCCCAGCCGGTCGATCGCCTCGTAGAACGACACGTTCATCAGCGCGAGCACGACGCCGAGCGCCAGCGCGGGCCGCAGCCGCCGCCACGTTAGCTCGGCGCGCTTCGGCCGGTAGAACGGCAGCACCGCGACGGCCATCACGAGCTGCCGGACGGCGACCACAACGAACGGGCCGACCACGGGGATCACGAGGCCCGCGAGCGACGACCCGAAGTTGATCGACACCTCGGTGCCGAGCTGGGTCGACGCGCCCGCGAACCGGCGGCGGCGGAGCGCGGCATCCGTCATCGCCGGCACCGGCGCGGTCTCGTGGGGCACCTCTCGAAGATACGCCCCGCGCGACCCGCGACTCGCGCGCGCGCCTGCCGCTCGCGGGGGCCCGGTTGTGGTCGGCTGTGATCAGGGGTGCGCGCATGACGAAGCCATTCGGAAGCCTGACCGACGACGAGGTGCAGCAGGCCGGGCGGGCCGAGCTGCGACGGGTCGTCGTGACCGACGACGTCGAGTCGTGGGACCTCCTCCTGTACCCCGCCGGCGGACTCGAGCCGATGGCGGTCGACGCCTTCAGCCTCGATGAGCTGACTCGCACGAACCCGCCGTCGTCGCGCGACCTCGCCGACGGGGTGGCGAAGGTCGTGCTCGGATGCCACGGCCTGCGCCGCATCGAGCCGTGGACGATGTCGCGCGACGCCACGAGCTGGTCGGCGCGCGTCGCGGTAGTGCCGGTCGCCGCGTCGGCCGAGGCGGATGAGGCGGCCGACGGGGCCGAGGCGGATGCCGCCGAGAGCCCCGGCGCGCCCGCCGCCGGCTGACCTTCGTCCCCGCCCCGCGCGCCCGCGCCTCGCGCCCGCCATCCCCCGCGCCCCGCGCCCGCCATCCCGGCGCCCGCGCCGCGCCCGCGCCCCGCGCCCGCCATCCCGGCGCCCGCGCCTCGCCCCGCGCCATCCCGGCGCCCACGCCCGCCATCCCTCGCGCGCCTCGCCCCGCGGCATCCCGGCGCCCGCGCCCGCCATCCCTCGCACGCCGCTGCGTTGCCGATTTCGCCGGGAATCGCGGCGTCGTTCCCGGCGAAAGCGGCAACCCGACGGCGGTGAGCGTCAGCCGTCGAGTTGCTCGCGGAAGCTCGCGGGCACCGCACCGGCCGGCGCCCGGCGCCCGGCCGGCACGCTCGCCTCGGCGGCCACGAACCCGTCGGGACGCACCAGGTACAGGCGGTCCGACCGCAGCGCGGCCGCCGGCGGGAACACGTGGTGCTCCACGCCGAGCCGATCGGCGACCCGCGCGACGAGCTGGGCCGGCGCCCCGTACCCGTGCACCTGCCAGCGCATCGCGCGCAGCGCGTCGAAGTTCGACGGGTCGCCGCCGGCGTACGGCAGCCGCTTGCCGACCACGTCGTCCCGCACCTGGGAGCGCGAGGGCGGTTCCGCCGACATCCGGTACCTGATGCGGATCTGCGAGAGGAAGCCGAACATGCGGCGGCCGCCGAGCAGCCGCGGCAGCAGCCGCACGGCGCCCGGGCCGAGGGCCGGGACGAGCCGGCCGCGGATGGCGTGCGCGAGCGCCGACGACGACGTGACCAGCCCGAACAGCCGGTCCGTCGTCGCGACGAGCCGGCGTGCGACGGGTCGGCGCTCGGCCTCGTACCGGTCGAGCCGGCGGCCCGGCATGCGCCCGACGAGCACGTCGGCGAGGGCGCAGGCGAGGTTGTGCGCATCCTGCAGGCCGGTGTTCATCCCCTGCCCGCCGACCGGCGAGTGGATGTGCGCGGCGTCGCCGACGACGAAGCAGCGGCCCTCCCGGAACCGCGCCGCGACCCGGTGGTGCAGCCGGTAGGTGGCGAACCAGGTCGATGAGCGGTAGCCGACGGTGAAGCCGCGCGCGATGCGCGACCGCACCAGCGACTCCGGGAGCCGTCCGCCCTCGGCGAGGTCATCGTCGCGCACGATGCCGAGGATTCGCGCGTGCCCGGGCCCGCCCATCGGGAACGACAGGAGGAGGTCGTCGGGCGCCATCCGGATGTTGACGTTCCCGTCCACGAGCCCGGTCGCGCCGAGCGCGTCGGCGACGAAGAAGGTGTGCGCGTTCGTGACGCCCTCGAAGGGGATGCCGCTCAGCTCGCGCACCGCGGAATGCGCGCCGTCGGCGCCGATGACGTAGCGGGCCTCGACGCGCACCGTCCCCCCGGACGCGTCGGCGCCGACCCGCTCGAACACCCCGGTGACGGATGCCGCGCCCCGCTCGAGCGCGACCAGCTTCAACCCCCACCGCACCTCGCGCCCCCGGGCCTCGAGCCCGTCGACGAGGATCCGCTCGTTGCGGCTCTGCTCGAGCACGGTGATCTCGGGGAACGGGGTCGAGCCGGCGCCGAACTCGCCCAGCGGCAGCCGCCCGAGCACCCGGTGACGGAACGCGAGGACCGCACCCACCGCCTCGGCGCGCTCGGCGACGACGCGCTCGGCGAGGCCGAGCTGGTCGTACAGCTCCATCGAGCGCGCCTGGACGACGAGCGCGCGCGATTCGCGCGTCGGCCCGAGCTTGAGATCGACGACGACGGCGTCGACGCCGAGCTTCGCGAGCACGTTCGCCGCCATCAGGCCGCTGGGGCCGGCGCCGACGACGAGCACGTCGGTCCGGAGGGTCTCGGTGTCGCGCTCGGGCTCCGCCATCACCCCAGACTGTCACCGACCGGCGCCGGACGGGAGGGGGTGGCCGGGGTCAGTCTCCGAGCAGCAGCTGGTCGGCCCCGGTGACGGCGCGCCACCCCTCGGCGGCGACCGTCCGCGGCATCCGATCGGCATCGACGAGCGAGGCCAGGTCGAGGCCGGACAGGTCGGCGACATCGGCCACGGGCACCTGGAACGTGCGGAACGGCCCGAGGTCGGGCACCGCCGTGGACCCGCCCGCGAGGCGCGACCGCTCCCGCTCGGCGAGCGCCGCCCGCGCTGCGGCATCCGTCACGTCGACGAGGGGCGACTGGTCGAGCACGAACGCCGCCGTCGCGAGCTCGTCACCCGATCGCCAGGCGACCACCTTGAAGAACCGCAGCGGTACGCGGATGCCGCGGTACTCCGGGTCGTCGGGCGCGAGCACCGGCGCGGTGAACACGCTGAGTCGCTGGGCGTTGACGGTGGCGAACGCGAGCACGTGGTCCTCGAGTCCGTTCCACAGCTCGAGCGACTGGTTGAACTCTGCCTGCTGCGGCGCCGCGTTCGGGTAGCGGAAGGTGTCGGCGTTCGCGCGCGCCGCGACCTCCGGCGGGCCCCAGACAGGGTCGCGCCGCCGCACGAGGTGACCGCGGTCGAGGTCGTTGCGGGCGTACACCGCGGGCCCTGCCTGCCATGCCTCCGGGATGCGGTCGTCGAACCGCCAGTCGTCGCCGCGCGGCACCTCGACGATGCGCACGCCGTCGACGTTCACGCCGGTGATGCGCGCGAGCCGCCGCGCGGTGTCGAGCACGACCGTGAAGTGCAGGTAGTCGAGCGAGACGGATGCCGCGGCATCCTCCTCTGGAACCGCGGGCAGCGCCGCCTCGACCCCGAGGAACCGCGCGTCGAATCCCATGCGCCCACCCGATCACGAGCCACCGACAGGCGGCCCGGCAGCCGTTCGACGAGGGTGTGCCCTGCTGTGGGGTCGCCGAGGGCCGATACGCAGAGGAGAATGCGCCCCATGAGTACCGTCGCGCAGGTACTGGCCGTCATCGAGGCGCTCACGCTCGTCGTGGTCGGCGCGCTCGAGACGTTCTTCTTCCGAGAGCCGGGGTTGTACGCGATCTTCCTGATCGAGCCCGGGGACTACGACGCCGTCGCCCTCTGGACCCGCAACGTCGGGGTCTACAACATGCTCATGGGGGCGGCGGTCGTCGTCGGCGTGATCCTCGCCCGCGGCGTCCACGTCGAGGCGGGGCGGACGCTGGTGCTCGCGGTCTCCGCGGCGCACGTCGTGCTCGGAGTCTCGCTCGTCATCACGGCGCCCGAACTGTGGTTGTCGGCCGTGTTCGAGGCGGGGCTCGCGCTTGCCGTGGTCCTGGCGGTGCTGCTCGGCGGCCGGCCGGCCGTGCGACGGTCGACGGACACGGCCGCGACGGCGTCCTAGGCGCGCCGCGCGGCACGACACCGCCCGGCCGATCCTGCCGGTGATCCGCGATCACGCGGTCGGGAGGGAAGCGAGCGGCGAGGTCCGACCTCGCCCTCCGCGCGGAGCTCGGATACGCCCCGTCGTGGGGAGCGTCCAATCCGGTTCCGCCCGCGCTGCGAACCACTCGCATGCGGGCCCGACGACCGCCCGCTCGGGGAGGGACAGGGCATGGCTCCGCGCACCCGCGATCGCGATGACGGCGGCGACCGCCGCTCCGGCCGCCCACGCCCACACCGAGTCCGGCTGTGGGCGGCGGTCTCCGGCGTCATCGCGGCGGCCGCGTTCCTCGCCGCGGCCGAGCTCGCGGCCCTGCTCGTCGCGCGCGATGCGAGCCCCGTGCTCGCGATCGGCGCGTTCGTGATCGACATCGTGCCGCAGCCGGTCAAGGAGTTCGCGATCGCGGCGTTCGGCGAGGCCGACAAGCCGGTGCTGCTCGCGAGCCTCGGCGCCGCGGTCGTCGTGGCGAGCGCGATCGCGGGGCTGCTGCAGCTCGTGCGACCGCCGCTCGGCTCGGTCGCCCTCGGCGTCGCGGGCGTGCTCTCGCTCGCGGCGACCGTCACCCGCGCCGGAGCGACCACATGGGCCTGGGTGCCGGCGGTGATCGGCACGATCGCCGGGGTCCTCGTGCTGGAGTGGCTGGTGCGGCGCCTGCGCACATGGCAGGCGAGCGCCCGGGCAGCGGATGCCGCGGCATCCGAGGACGTCACCGCACGAGCCGGTGTCGACCGCCGCGGGTTCTTCGCGCTGGCCGCCGTCGCCGCGGCATCCGCCGTCGTCGTCGGCGTGGGCGCGCGCATCGCGAGCGCCGCGACCTCGTCGATCGACGCGATCCGCGAGGCACTCCGGCTGCCCGCACCTCGCACGACCGTGGCGGTGCCGGCGGGCGCCGAGCTCGACCTGCCCGGGCTGTCGCCGCTCTACACCTCGAACCGCGACTTCTACCGCGTCGACACCGCCCTCACCGTGCCCGAGGTCGACCCGTCGACGTGGCGCCTCGTCGTCGACGGGATGGTCGGCCGCCGCGTCGAGCTCACGTTCGACCAGCTCGTGGCGATGGGGCTCGACGAGTTCTCGATCACGCTGACGTGCGTCTCGAACGAGGTCGGCGGCGACCTGCTCGGGACCGCGAAGTGGATCGGCGTGCCGGTGCGCGACGTCCTCCGCCTGGCGGAACCGCAGGCGGGCGCCGACATGGTGCTGTCGCGCAGCGTCGACGGGTTCACCGCGTCGACGCCGCTCGAGGCGCTCACCGACGACGCCCGCGACGCGATCCTCGCGGTCGGCATGAACGGCGAGCCGCTGCCGCTGGAGCACGGCTTCCCCGTGCGGATGGTCGTGCCCGGGCTGTACGGGTACGTGTCCGCGACGAAGTGGCTCACCGAGCTGAAGGTGACGACGTTCGCCGCCGACGAGGCGTACTGGACGCCACGGGGGTACAGCGCCCGGGCGCCCATCAAGTTCTCGTCGCGCATCGACACGCCGCGATCGGGGACGCCCGTCGCCGCGGGCACCGCCGTGATCGCCGGCATGGCCTGGGCGCAGACCGTCGGCATCGAACGCGTCGAGGTGCGGATCGACGACGGCGACTGGCAGGCGGCGACGCTCTCGACGCCGGTGAACGACGACACGTGGGTGCAGTGGTTCCTCGAGTGGGATGCCGCGCCCGGCACGCACTACGTCACGGCGCGCGCGGTGAACCGCGCCGGCGAGATGCAGGTCGAGGAGCGCGCGCCGATCGCGCCCGACGGCTCGACCGGATGGCAGCGCGTGCTGGTCACGGTCGCGTGACGACGGATGCCGCGCGTCGCCGCATCCGCCGGCGTCAACACCTCGACGGATGCCGCGGCATGCGGCAGCATCGACGATGGGCCGGTCCCCACTCGGGCCGCCCGGACGGAGGAACCCATGGCCGACGACCCCGGCACCCAGGACGCCCCGATCGAGGACGGCGCCACCGACGCGAGTCGCAGCGAGCGGATCCGCGGCATCCTCGTGCAGGTGCGGGAGGACGTGCGGATGGGGCACGCGCCGGACGAGGCCGCCCTGCTGCGCCAGCGCCTCGCCGACGCCGGCATCTCGGTCTCGGACGACGAGATCGAGCGGTACGTCGCGCACGAGTAGCCGCCGGCGGACGCGGATGCGTCAGCGGGCGAGACGCGCCGCCAGCCAGGCGGCCTGACGCTCCCACTGCACGCCCTGACCGCCCTCGTGGTCGTTGTACGCGTACTCGACGACCTCGGCGCCCACCGCATGGTGGTTGACGGCGGCGTACACGGTCGACGGCGGGCAGATCGTGTCCATGAGGGCGACCGACACGAACGCGGGCGCCGTGGCGCGCGCCGCGAAGTGCACGCCGTCGAAGTACGACAGCGTGCGGAACACCGTCGAGGCCGCATCACGGTGCACGCGCAGGAACCGCTCGATCTCGGCGTACGGGTCCTGGTCGGTCAGGCCCACCGCGCGCTCGAAGTGGCAGAGGAACGGCACGTCGGGCATCGCGGCGACGAGCCCCTCGACGAGTCCCGCCGCGGCGAGCGCGATCCCGCCTCCCTGCGAGATGCCCGTCACCGCGACGCGCGACGCGTCGACCAGGTCGAGCGAGCGCACCGCGTCGACCGCGAGCACGGCGTCGGTGAACACGCGCCGGTAGTAGTAGTCGGCGGGGTCGTGGATGCCCCGGGTCATGAAGCCGGGGTGCGCCGGGCCCGAGCCGTGCGGGTCGGGCGTCCCACCGCCGGTGCCCCACGCGCTGCCCTGGCCCCGCGTGTCCATGACGAGATGCGCGTAGCCGGATGCCGACCACTGGAGTCGTTCGTGCGGCAGGTTGCGCCCGCCGCCGTAGCCCACGTACTCCACGACGGCGGGGAGCGGCCCCTCGGCCCCGGCCGGCGCGGTGAGCCAGCCCTTGATCGGGTCGCCGCCGAACCCGGAGAACTCGACGTCGACGACGTCGACCAGCGTGAGCGGCGAGGCGACCCGGGTGAGGCGAGGCGGCTCGGCGACGGCCCGTGACGCGGCGAGCGTGTCGGCCCAGAACGCGTCGAAGTCCGCGGGCTCGTCGACGTCGGGCCGGTAGGCGCGGAGCTCGTCGACGGGCAGGTCGAAGCGGGGCATGCTGGGCTCCTTCACGGTCGGCCGGGGTGCCGGCGAGCCTAGTCGACGCCACCCCCATCCGACGCCGCCCGAAGCGGCCGGGGCCGGCGGCTCAGCGGCTCAGCGGCTCCAGCCCCGGATCGACCGCGCCCGCCTCGACCAGCCGCAGCTCGGTGCGCAGGGTGGTCGCGCGCGTGTACGCGTTCAGCGCGCGGATGCCCGCGAGCACCAGCAGGAACAGCGCGACGGCGAGCGCGATGAGCACGCCGTACAGCACCACGACGAGCAGGTTGAACCAGAAGAAGGAGTCGGGCATCCCCCGACCGTAGCGGCCCGTGGCCCGAGGGGGCGCGGGGGCGCGCGCACCGCTCGCGGCGCGGCATCCGTCACGGCAGGATGGACCGGGTGCCGCGACGCGCGCGGCGCGGACGAGGAGCGACAGCGTGAGCGGCAGGGTCATCATCTCCGGACCGGCATCCTGGAACGAGATCGTGCTGCTGGAGCACCTGCCCGAGCCGCGCCCGCACATGCAGTTCGCGCTCGACGACCACGAGACCGTCGGCGGGACCGGTGCGGGCAAGGCGCTCGGGCTGGCGGCGTTCGGCCGCGAGGTCGAGCTGCACACGCTGATCGGCGCGGATGCCGACGGCGAGCGCCTGCGCGGCATCCTCGAGCGCGTGCCCGGCCTCGAGCTGCACGCCGTCGACGGCGCCCGCACCGAACGCCACCTGAACCTCATGACGCCGCACGGCGAGCGCGTCTCGATCTACCTGTCGACGCCCGACGACCGTCCGGGTCCGGAGGACCATCGCCTCACCGCGGCGATGGAGGACGCGGCCGCGATCGTGCTCGACCTGTCCGAGCGGTCCCGCCGGATGGTGCCCGACGCGCGGGCGTCGGGCCGCCCGATCTGGACCGACATCCACGACTACGACGGCACGGCGGAGTTCCACCGGCCCTTCATCGACGCGGCGCAGGCGGTGTTCATGAACGGCGACCGCATCGGCGCCGACCCGCTCCCGTTCATGCGCGAGGTCGTCGACGGCGGGGCACGGCTGGTCGTGTGCACGCTCGGCGCGGCCGGCGCCGTCGCGGTCGCCCGCGCCGCGGACGGCGCGCCGGTCACGGAGCACCGCGTCGAGGCCGTCCCGGTCGAGGTCGTCGACACCAACGGGGCGGGCGACGCGTTCATGTCGGGCGTGCTGCACGCCACGCTCGACGGCGCCGACGTCGATCAGGCGCTCGAGGTCGGGGCTCGCCACGCGGCATCCGCCATCGTCACGCGGCACCTGCACTCGTCGCTCGACGCCCTCGTCGACTGAGCCGCTCGGCGCCTCGCCGAGGCGGCCGGGGCGACGGATGCCGCGACGCAGCCCACGCCGCGGCATCCGCCCGGCCTACTGCGCCGCCCCCTCGGCACGGCGGCGCAGGAACGCGCGCCCGTGCACGTCGGTCGCCTGGATCCGGACCCAGCGCGGCTTCTCCTCCGGCGCCCACGGGGTCACGCCGAGCGTCTCGGCCTGCGCGATCTCGGTCTCGCGGTCGAACTCGCGGGCCTCGCCCTTGACGACCACGCTGTACGCCTCCTCGTCGCTGTAGCCGTCGACCTCGAACGCGACGTTGGAGTGGATGGTGAGCTCGAGCAGCTTCGTGCCGGGCGCGGTGCGGAAGACGATCGCCGGCCCGTCGACGCCCTCGCGGTCGACCTTGTGGTTGACGGGGAAGATGTCGACCTCGCCGGCCGCCGAGGCGGCGACCCGTCCGTAGGGTGCGGCCTCGATGAGCCGCCAGCATTCGTCCTCCTCCAGGTGGCGGGTGGGGGGCCGGTCGTCCTGCTCGTCCATGGGGTCCTCCTCGGTGCGGTCGGTGGTCGGGGTCGGTGGTGGTCGGGCGGCTCAGATCGAGGCGTCGATCGCCTCGATGGCTCCGACGCTATCGTCGGGCCGGGAGGTCGGGCCAGCCTCGACGACGACGCGATCGCCGTGCTCGGGCACGCGCACGGCCCATCCGAGCTCGCGCTTGATGCGCGCGCGGAGGGCGTCGGCGGCGGCGGCCTCGCCGTGGGTGACGTAGGTCATGCCGGGGGCGGATGCCGCGGCGCGGAGCCAGTCGAGGATCTCGTCCGCGTCGGGATGCGCCGACATCCCCTCGATCATCGTCACCTCTGCGCGGATGGGGACGTCCTCCCCGAAGATCCGGAGGCTGCGCTCGCCCGCGGCCAGCGCGGCGCCGCGTGTGCCTCCGGCCTGGAAGCCGGTGAGCACGATGGCGTTGTGCGGGTCGGAGCCGTAGGCCTGGATGTGGTGGAGGATCCGCCCGCCGGTGAGCATGCCGCTCGCGGACACGATGATCATCGGCCCGCCGCGGAGGTTCAGCAGCTTCGAGTCGTCGACCGTGGTGATGCGGGTCGCGAGGCGGTACATGCGCGTGAGCGCGTCGTGGTCGAGGCGGTGCTCCTCGGGGTGCCGCTCGTAGATGCCGGCCACGTCGACCGCCATCGGGCTGTTGAGGTAGACGGGCACGTCGGGAAGGTCGCCGCGCTCGGCGAGGCGCGAGAGGTGCAGCAGCACGGTCTCGGTCCGCCCGACCGCGAACGCGGGGATGAGGACCACGCCGCCGCGCCGGGTGATCCGGGCGATGACGTCGCCGAGCCGATCGGCCGGGTCCTCGTCGGCGTGGCGACGGTTGCCGTACGTCGACTCGGTCACGAGCACGTCGCACGGCTCGAGGTCGGCGGGCGGCCGCATGAGCGGGTCGTGCCGCCGGCCGAGGTCGCCGGTGAAGTGGAGCGCCCGGCCGCCGGCCTCGAGGTGGACCTGGGCGGCGCCGAGGATGTGGCCGGCGCGACTGAACCGCACGTCGACGCCGCGGGCGGCGCTGCGGGATTCGCCGAAGTCGAGCCCGGCGAAGCGCGGCAGGGTCGCCTTCACGTCGTCGGAGGTGTAGATCGGCCGGGGGTCGCGGTGCCGCGACCAGCCCCGCTTCGCGGCGTGCCTGGCCTCCTCCTCCATGAGGTAGGCGCTGTCGGTCAGCATCACCCGGCAGAGCTCGATGGTGCCGGGGGTGGCCAGGATGCGACCGGCGAAGCCGTCGCGCACGAGGGCGGGAAGGTACCCCGAGTGGTCGAGGTGCGCGTGGGTCAGCACCACCGCGTCGATGCTCTCCGGCTCGACGGCGAACGGTCGCCGGTTGCGCTCGCGGAGCACCTTGTAGCCCTGGAACAGTCCGCAGTCGACCAGCACGCGCGCGCCGTCGGACTCGACGAGGAACCGCGAGCCGGTGACGGTGTCGGCGGCGCCGAGGAACCGGATGGTGGTGGGCATCGCTACTCGTTGTCGCTGACGACGATGACGGGGCCGGCGGCCTCGAGCAGCACGTCATGGCTCACCGAGCCGAGCAGGAAGCGCGCCATCCCGCCCGTCGCGTGGCTGCCGACGACCACGACCCGCGCCGTGCGGGACGCCTCGGCGAGGATCGGCGCCGGACCGCCCTGCTCGAGCCGGCCGGACGGTTGCGCGTCGAGCGACCGCGCGTACTCGAGCGCCTCGTCGAGCACGTCGCGACGCATGTCCTCCATCAGCTGCACGTCGCCGAGGTACTCGACGTAGGCGGAGTTCCAGCTGGTCGGGACGACCCACGCGTGCACGAGCTGGAGCTCGTCGCCCGTGCGCCGCGCCTCCTCGACGCCCACGCGCACGGCCGCCATCGACTCGACGGAGCCGTCGACGCCGACGACGACCGTCCGGCGCTCGGCGGCGTCCCAGTCGAGCGGGATGACCGCGACGGACCCGCGCGTGCGATGCGCGGCGAGTCGGGCGCCGAGGGTCCACGCCGACTCCCGGCCGTGCGACGAGGTGCCGACGACGACGAGCACGTCGTGGGCGAGGCGGGCGCCGAGCTCGCGCTCGGGACGCCCGTGCAGCGTCTCGGTCGTGATGGTGCGCCCGGGGTGATCGCGGCGGACGGCCTCGGCGCGATCCATGAGCTCGATGCGGGCCTCGGGCAGGTCGCCGGTCGCGCGGAGGTACTCGCTGGACTGGTCGGCGCCGGGGATGACGTGCACGAGTTCGACCGGCTCGTCGCTCGGCCGGGCGAGGGCCCAGCGGAGTGCGGCTTCGGCGTGCTCCGCCCCGTCCCATGCGACGACGATCTTCGTGAACACGCGGCACCACCCCTTCGCCGGCCGCGGCGGCTGCGGCCTGCCCTCAGCCTCCCCGTGCGCGCGGTCACCGGGGTGGGCCGAAGGTCACTCGGTCACCGGCTGTTCAGCTGCACCGCCTACACTCCGGCGTATGAACGAGAAGCCGACGGTCCTGTTCGTGTGCGTCCACAACGCGGGCCGTTCGCAGATGGCCGCGGGCTACCTGCGGTCGCTCGGCGGCGACCGGGTCGAGGTGCTCTCGGCCGGCTCCGCCCCGAAGGACGAGATCAACCCCGTCGCGGTCGAGGCCATGGCCGAGGAGGGCATCGACATCGCCGGCAACACGCCCAAGGTGCTGACGACCGACGCCGTGCGCGAGTCGGACGTCGTGATCACCATGGGCTGCGGCGACGCCTGCCCGATCTTCCCGGGCAAGCGCTACGAGGACTGGGAGCTCGACGACCCGGCCGGCCAGGGCATCGAGGCGGTCCGGCCGATCCGCGACGAGATCCGCCGCCGGGTCGAGGTGCTGATCGGCGAGCTGCTGCCCGAGGGCGCACCCGCCTGATCCGCGCGGGGCGCGCCTCGAACCGCTGCGTCAGTTGGCGTCGTACATCCCCGTGACGTGCACGGCGTACCCGTGGCATCCGGCGTCGCGCCAGTCGTAGTCGTCGCCGCTCCCCTCGTTGCGCCCCCAGAGCGCGTACCACTCCGCATCGAACGCCGGCGCGGCGGTGTCGATGGGGCCGGGCGTGAGCATCCAGTACGGCGTGAACGTGTAGTCGAATCCCTGCTCGAGCATGCAGTCGGCGATGATGCCCGCCTGCTCCAGCCAGATCTCGGCGTTGCGTCGTTGCTCCTCCGACCAGTCGGCGGGCGGACGCGGGATCGTCGAGAGGTCGGTGGAGGCGTCGTACACCGGGTCGACGGACTCGTCGGCGGCCGGTTCGGCCTCGGCGACCGGCTCGGCCGACGCCGAGGGGACGGGTGAGGCGCTCACCGGCGCGGCGAGGGTGGCGACCGTCTCGGATGCCGCGGCTCCGTCGCCCTCACCGTCCGATGCGGTCGATCCGGTCGGGCTGCCGGCCCAGACCGCGAGGCCGACGATGCCGGCGGTCAGCACGGCGGCGGAGCCGGCGACGAGCGCAGCGGGGAGCCGCCGGGACGGGGCCGCCGTCGCCTGCGGGGAATCGGGGTCGGAAAGGTGCTGATCGGGCATGTCGGGCCTCTCGTGGGTCGGGAACGGCAGGGCACCGACCACTTTAGGAAGATATCTTCCTATTCGCAACGGATCATCAGCCGCAGCAGCCGGAGGCCGCCGCCGGAGTCATCTCCTGCGGCGTCGCCGGCCCGGCGGGAGCCACCGCGCAGGTCGCGGCATCCGCGCCATCCGCCGGCAGGCTCGTCGAGCACACGCCGGTGGCTGGCAGGACGAGCCGCACGTCACGGGCCGCCACGTCGTCCCCGGCGATCCATGCGGTGATCGAGCGGACCTGCTCGTACCCGGTCGCGAGCAGGAACGTCGGCGCCCGCCCGTAGCTCTTCATGCCGACGAGGAAGAATCCGGGCTCCGGGTGCTCGAGCTCGGCGAAGCCGTGCGGCTCGACCGTTCCGCACGTGTGCACGTTGGGGTCGATGAGCGGGGCGAGGCGCCGCGGCGCCTGCACGATCTCGTCGACGTCGAGGCGCACCTCGCGCAGCATGTCGAGGTCGGGGCGGAAGCCGGTCGCGTTCACCACCAGGTCGGTCTCGTGCTCGACCGGCTCGCCGTCGCGCAGGCCGTGCAGGCGCACGCCGTGGTCGGTCCGGCCGAGCCGCACCGTCTCGAAGCGATCCACCAGCTCGATCCGGCCCGAGGCCACGAGGCGATCGACGCGACGCCCGATCGTGGCCCTCGCCGTGAGCTCGTCGTCCTCCGAGGTCGTGACGCGGACCGCGGTCGCGTTGCGGATCAGCCAGGTGACCCGGGTGCCCGGCTCGGCCTCGGCGAGCGACGCGAGTGCGAGCAGGGTGTTCGCGGCGGAGTGGCCGGCACCGACCACGGTCGTGTGGCGCCCCGCGAAGCGCGGCCGGTCGCGACCCAGGACGTCGGGCAGCGCGTGCACGACGCGGTCGGCGACCTCGTCGAACCCGAGCGGGTCGAGGCCGGACGAGGCGAGCGGGTTCGGCTGGTCGTACGTGCCGGACGCGTCGATCACCGCGCGCGCCGTCGACTCCTCGACCCCGTCGGCCGTCCGCACCCGGAGCAGGAACGGCGTCGTGGCGCGGTCGGTGGTCCGGGTGCGGTCCATCCCCCGCCGCGTGACCGCCTCGACGCGCACGCCCGTACGGATCCGCGAGGCGATGGGGGCGAGCGCCGCGAGCGGCTCGAGGTACCGCTCGACGAGCTCGGCGCCCGTGGGCAGCGACTCCGGGGCGGGCGGCGCCCAGCCGCTCGCCTCGAGGAGGCGGCGCGACGCGGGGTCGACGACGAGCTTCCACGGCGAGAAGAGCCGGGTGTGCCCCCAGCGGCGGATCGAGCTCGCGATCTCGTCGCCGGCCTCGTAGATCACGAAGTCGAGGCCGCGCTCGACGAGGTTCGCCGCCGCCGCGAGGCCGACCGGCCCGGCGCCGATGATCGCGACGGGCGGTGTGTCGAGCGCGCGGTCGCGTGTGGCCGGTGCGGCGAGGTCGGTCAGGGTCATGGTCGGGTCGCTCCTCCGAGATATCGATGAACTTCGATATGTACGGTCCTCCATCCATCGACGTTTGTCAATATTCGGCGTAGGATGTCGCCATGACCACCGCCACGCAGCTGCTCCCCCTCGCCGACACCGCGAGCGCCGCCTGCTGCGCCCCGCTCACGCGAGAGACCATCGAGCCCGACCAGGCCGACCTCCTCGCCCGCAAGCTCAAGGCCCTCGCCGACCCGACCCGGCTCCGCCTCGTCTCGATCGTCGCCGCCTCCGAGGGCGAGGAGGCCTGCGTCTGCGACCTCGTCGAGCCCGTCGGCCTCAGCCAGCCGACCGTGTCCCACCACCTGCGCATCCTCATGGAGGCCGGCTTCCTCACGCGCAGCAAGCGCGGCACCTGGGCCTACTACCGGCTCGTGCCCGGCGCGCTCGGCGAGCTCTCGCAGTTGCTCGACGTGACCGCCTCGCGCTGACTGACCGGCCGGAGCAGGGAGACGGCTCAGCGCGAGCGGTGGTCGACGAACGACATCCGCGGCCCGCGGCGCGGCCGACCCGGCACCCCCGCGGCCATCAGGAGCCGGATGACCCGGTACCGCTGCCCCGCCCACGGCTCCAGCGCCACGAGCATCTCGTCGTCGGTCATGTCGCGCCCGTACAGCGCGTGGCCCACGTAGTTCGAGACGTGGTAGTCGCCGACCGACACCGCGTCCGGGTCGCCGAAGGCGCGCTGCGCGACCTCGGCGGCGGTCCAGACGCCGATGCCCGCGAAGTGCGTGAGGCGCGAGGTCGCCTCGGCCGGGCTCAGCCCGGCCGCCTCCTCGATCCGCTCGGCGTACACGGCGACCCGCTGCACGGTCGCGGCGCGCCGCGGGTCGACGCCGGCGCGATGCCACTCCCACGACGGGATGGCGCGCCATCCGCTCGCCGACGGCACGACGCGCATCGGCCGGGGCGTCGGGCCCGGCGCGGCCGACCCGAACCGCAGCAGCAGCCGACGCCACGCCGCGTGCGCCTGCAGCGAGATCACCTTCTGCTCGAGGACGGCCGGCACGAGCGCCTCCATCACGCGCGCGGTGCGCGGCACCCTCAGCCCGGGATGGCGGCGGTGCGCCTCGGCGAGCAGCGGAAGGCCCGGCGCGAACCCCGACGTGTCGTCGCGCTCGCCCAGCATGGACGGCGCGAGCGCGATCGCCGCCTCGGCACCGGGACCCCACGCCTCCACGCGCACCCGGTCGCGGCCGAGCTGCCGCACGCGCAGGGTCGCCGCGCCGGCGTCGGTCAGCGTCGTCCGCCAGACCGCGCCGTCCGGGCCGACGCCGAACGCGGGGTCTCCGGGACCCCGGCGCAGCGGGCCGAGCGTCTGCGCGACGTCGGTCTCGTGCGGGGCGCGCCAGTCGATCGCGTGGTCGGGGGTCACCATCCCAGTGTGCGCCCTCCCGCCGTCGATCCGCCGAGCGCCCGGGGCGGTGCCGCCCGGCACGCGACTGCGGCATGATCGAGGCATCCAGCCGAGGAGACACCACATGACGCACGACCACGATCGCAGCGAGCTCCACCCCGACACGGTGGCGATCCACGCCGGACGGCCCGATCGCACGCCCGACGCCCCGCTGAACACGCCCGTGCACCTCACGTCGACGTACGCCGCCGGCGGGCCGGTCGCCTACGGCCGGTACGGGAATCCGTCCTGGACGGCGTTCGAGGAGGCCCTCGGCGCACTCGAGGGCGGTCGCTGCGTCTCGTTCGCCTCGGGCAACGCCGCCATCGCCGCCGTCTTCGACCTCGTACCCTCGCGCGGGGTGATCGTGGCGCCCCGGCACTCGTACACCGGCACGGTCGGGCAGCTGGCCGACGTCGCGGCCGGCCGCGACATCGAGGTGCGCTGGGTCGACGTGCGCGACACCCGGCAGGTGGCGGATGCCGCGACCGGGGCCGACCTCGTGTGGATCGAATCGCCGACCAACCCCGCGCTCGAGGTCGGCGACCTCGGGGGGATCGGACGGGCCGCGCGTGGGGCCGGCGCCCTGTTCGGCGTCGACAACACGTTCGCCGGGCCGCTGCTGCAGCGTCCGCTCGATCACGGCGCCGACCTCTCGGTGCACTCGGCGACCAAGTCGATCGCCGGCCACAGCGACGTGCTGATGGGCGCCGTCATCGGCCGCGACGACGCGCTGCTCGACCGCGTCGAGCAGCGCCGCCGCCTCAACGGCGCGATCCCCGGCGCGTTCGAGGCCTACCTCGCGCTCCGCGGGCTGCGCACGCTGCCCGTCCGCCTCGAGCGCATGCAGTCCAACGCGAAGGCGATCGTCGCCGCGATCGAGGGCCACCCCGCGCTGGAGGAGGTGCGCTACCCCGGGTTCGGCACCATCGTGTCGATCGTCGTGCGGGGCGGCGCGGATGCCGCGGAGCGGGTCGCCGACGCCACCCGCGTGTGGCTGCACGCCACGAGCCTCGGCGGGGTCGAGTCCACGCTCGAACGCCGTCGTCGGTGGTCGGCCGAGGCGCCGACCATCCCCGAGGGGCTCGTGCGGCTCTCGGTCGGGCTCGAGCACACCGACGACCTGGTGCACGACCTCGAGCGCGCCCTCGCGTCGGCCGTCCCGCCGCCCGCCGTCGACTGAGCGGGGCGATCCCGGCCCCGCCGCGTCAACCCCCCGCCCATCTCGCCGGCCGGGAGTACCGTGAGGGGTACCACGCAGCGAGGAGGCGCAACGTGTCGCTGGCGGACGCTCCGACGCCGGTCGGGCCGGACCGGGATCCCCCCGGCTCCGCGGCATCCGACCCCCTGCGCCCGATGGCGCCGCCGGAGCCGCGTGGTCCGTTGAGCGCCGCGCTGCTGCGGACGATGACGCACCAGCGGCTCGCCGGTCTCGACCTCGTCGATGCGAGTGCGACCGGGGCGCTGGCGCGCACGCGCGACGTGCTCGACGACGACGACATCCAGCTCGCGCTCTTCCTCCTCTACGAACTGCATTACGGCGGCATCGCCGACGTGCCCGACGCATGGGAATGGGAGCCGCGGCTGCTGCAGGTGCGCGTGGAGCTCGAGCGGGCCTTCGAGCTCGCCCTGCGGCTGACGGTGCCGCAGCCGGCGCCGGACCCGGCGGACGGCATGCCCGAGGCGCTGGTCGCGCTGGTCGAGCGCGACCGCGACGCGAGGCTGTCGCGGTACCTCGAGGAGGAGGCGACCGCCGAGCAGGTCCGCGAGGTCCTCGTCTGCCGCTCCATCGTCGTGCCGCGGGAGGCCGACCCGCACATCTGGGCCGTCCCCCGCCTCCACGGCACGGCCAAGCTCGACCTGGTCGAGATCCAGGCCGCTCGATACGGTGTGGGCCGGCCCGGCCGGAACCGCTCGGCGGGCTTCGCGGCGACCCTGCGGGCGGTCGGGCTCGACGACCGCTACGGCGCGTACGCCGACCACGTCCCCGCCCGGGTGTTCACCTCGATGAACGTCATGTCGCTGTTCGGGCTGCACCGCCGGTGGCGCGGCGCGATCGTCGGCCACCTCGCGGCGACCGAGCTGAGCGAGGCGCCGGCATCCCGCGCCGAGCGCGACCACGTCGCCGCGACGCGCCTCGCGGCCGAGCTGGCCGAGACCGAACCGGCCCTCGCGGGCGACATCCTCTTCGGGGCCTCGGCCCGCCTCGCGGTCGACCGGCGGCTGTGGGACGGTGTGCGGGAGGCGTTCGAGCGCGGCGCATCGGCCCTGCGGATGCCGCCGGGCTGACGCGGCCGGCGACGGCGCGTTGCGGGACACGCGTCAAGCCCCTTGCCCGTGCCCGCCGTGCGCGCCCTACCGTGGAACGATGAGCGACACCCCTACCGTGATCCCCCGCTCACCCGCCCCCGACGACACGCTGGCGTTCCTGAAGAACGGGTACCTCTACGGCACCCGCCGGTTCCGGAAGCTCGACAGCGACGCGTTCGAGGCACGGCTGGCCGGGACGCGCGCCGTCGTGATGCACGGCCGCGAGGCCGCATCCGTCTTCTACGAGGGCGACCGCTTCTCGCGCGAGCGCGCGATGCCGTCGTCCGTGCAGCACCTCCTGCAGGACGTGGGCAGCGTGCAGGCGCTCGAGGGACCGGCGCACCGGCACCGCAAGTCGATGTTCATGCGCATGCTCGACGACGCGAGCGTGGCGCGGCTCGTCGCCGCGTTCGAACTCGAATGGCGACGCGTGCGGGCCGAGCACGCGGGGCACGAGGTGCCGCTCTACGACGTCGCCAACCTGGCGCTCACGCGCGCCGGGCTCGCGTGGGCGGGCGTGCCGGCCGACCGCGTCGACGACCGGGACCTCGCGGGCCGGTTGGCCGCGATGGTGGACGCCGCGAGCACGGTCGGACCGGTCAACTGGGCCGCGCGCGTACGCCGCCGCCATGCCGAGGACTGGGCGGCCGGGCTCGTCGCCGACGTCCGCGCCGGGACCGTGCACGCGGACCCCGACGCCGCCGTCCGCGTCATCGCGGACGGCTCCGACGAGCACGGCGCCCCCCTGCCCGAGGAGGTCGCCGCCGTCGAGGTGCTGAACCTGCTGCGCCCCGTCGTCGCGGTGAGCCGCTTCCTCGTCTTCACGGTGCACGCCATGCACACGCACCCGCAGTGGCACGCGATCGTCGAGTCCGACGCCGATGCGGCGGCCCGGCTCGCGAACGAGGTGCGCCGGTTCTACCCGTTCTTCCCGCTGATCGCCGGCACCGTGCAGCGTCCGTTCGAATGGCGGGGCCGCGAGTTCGCGCCGGGCGAGCGCGCCATCCTCGACCTGTACGCGACGAACCACGACCCGCGCAGCTGGGACGAACCCGGCCGCTTCCTCCCCGAGCGGTTCGAGGGCTGGTCCGGCGACCCGAACACGCTCGTCGCCCAGGGGGCCGGGGAGGTCGCGACCGGGCACCGCTGCCCCGGCGAGGCCGCGACGATCGCGCTGACGGCGCGCTTCGCGCAACTCGTCGCCCGCCGGCCCTTCTCGGTCCCCGACCAGGACCTGCGCATCAGCCTCCGGCACATCCCCGCCCTGCCGATGGACCGGATGCGCGTCGCGATGCGGACCTGACCGCACGCGTCCGGGAGACGGCCCGGCCGGTCCCCCGAACGGCCGGGCCGCACGCTCCCCGGATCATGCCTGGGGCATCACCGCGAGGTGGTTCTCGACGTGCTCGACGTGCGGCGACGCCCACGCCGCCTGCTCCGCCTGCGACCGTTCGAGGTACGACGACACCCAGCCGGTCAGCTTCACGGTCGTGCCGTCGGCGCTGACGTCGACGTGGTTGGCGTCCACGACCGCATGCCGGACCAGCGCCCGCCGGATCCGCTCGGCCGTGTCCTCGGCCGAGGGCCGGCGCTTCAGGGCGATCCGGCTCTCGACGGAGCGCACCCCGGGGATGCGGCTGACGGCCGAGCGCACCCCGTCGCGCTGGAAGTTGTACTCGACCTCCCCGGTCAGCAGGACCCGGTGGCCGCGCACCTCGGCGCGGACCGAGTTCGGATCCGAGCCGACCCACGACACCTCCCGTTGCACCGCGCGTGCGATGTCCGCCTCGTCGGGCTCGCGGTCCCCGGCGACCGCCACCTCGAGGTCGTCGATGACCGTGGTCACGCCCCTGACCCGCTCGGCGGCCCGGATCGCGTCGGCGCGCTCGGCCAGGTTCGCCACCCCACCGGTGAGCCGCACGGCACCGTCCTCCACGGAGACTCCGATGCCCGCCCAGTCCAGGCCCGGGGTCCAGTCGAGCTCCTCCTCGACCCACATCTTCACCTCGTCGTCGGTGTACCGGTCGGACATGTCCGCCTCCTCGGTCGTGCCTCGATCCCATGCTCCGTCCGGCCCTGCGCCCGAACCGGGGCGAAGGTCCCCCGAGCGGCGGGGGGCGGTTCCGTGCAGGCGGCATCCGTGCCACTCTGGGATCAACGGCACTCGTTGCCGCGCACGAGAAGAGGTCGTCATGGCCCGGCTGCCGCGACACTCCCCGTTCGCGGGTCGTCACGCTCGCGCGGGCGTGTCGTTCCTCGCGGTGGCGGTGATCCTCGCGGCGACGAGCGTGTCGGTCGACCTCACCGTGCCGGGGCTGGCCTCGCCGGCGTGGCGTGCGATCGTCGCGACCGCGTCGCACGTGCTCGAGTTCGTCGCCGTGTGGATCGCGCTGCCGATCGGCGCCGCGCTGGCGCTGACCGCCGGCGACCGGGTCGCGGGGTGGCGGCGCGGGCTCGCGGTCGGGGTGGCCATCGCCGCGCCGATCCTCGTCCAGGTGTCCGGATCGGCCCGGTCGCCGTTCCTCATCCTCATCGCACTCGCGGCCGCCGTCGGCGGGTACGCCCTGATCGTCTACGGGGTGACCGAGCACCGCGGCGACGACCCGCATCCGCGCGGAGGCGTCGTCGCGGTCGCCGTGCTCTCCGCAGCGAACCTGGTCGTCATCGTGCTCGGCCTGCTGCACCTGCTGCTGTGGAACCCGGTGGCGCGCGTGGAGGCGCTCGACATCGCCCAGATCTACCTGGTCCTGGCCGACGCCCCGGGCGGGGTCGACGGCGGGCCGGCGGCCTGGGCCGCGATCGCCGCGCTGGCCACCGTCGTGGGCGCCGCCGCCGCACTCGTCGGGCTGCGCGGGGGGACCGTCAACGCCCATTTCGTCGTCACCTGCGGCCTCCTGCTGATCCACGCGACGAGCTTCTTCCTGTGGTGGGCCGGCATCGGCATCGACGAGGAGCTCGCGGCCACGTTCGGCGGGCCGATCGGCGACGCCTCGCCCGTCGGCTCCCTGCTCGCGCTCGTCGGCGCCGGGTGCTTCGCCGCGGCGATCCTGATGCAGCTGCTCCCAGCCGCGAAGGAGAACGAGGTGGCGGACGACGACGCCGAGGACGACGCCGGCGGAGAAGACGACGACCCCGGTCGTTCCGGGGGCGACGGCGCCGAGCCCCTCGCCCCGGCATCCGTCACCTCGTAGTGTGGTGTCGTGGCGGCGGCCCGGAAGGATGACGCGGAGGTCCTCGACATCGGGGGCCACGCGGTCCGGGTGAGCCACCCCGACCGCGTCGTCTTCCCCGAGCCGGGCCTCACCAAGCTCGACCTCGTGAACTACTACGTCGCCGTCGCCGAGGGCGCGCTGCGCGGTGCGGGCGGCCGGCCGATGGTCCTGAAGCGGTTCGTGAAGGGGATCGGCGCCGAGCCGTTCTTCCAGAAGCGCGTGCCGGAGAACCATCCGGACTTCATCGACACCGCGACACTGCAGTACGCGCGCGGGACGTCGGCCGAGGAGGCCGTCGTCCGGGATGCCGCGGGGCTCGCGTGGGTCGTGAACCTCGGCTGCCTCGACCTCAACCCGCACCCGGTCCGCGCCGAGGACCTCGACCATCCCGACGAGCTGCGCGTCGACCTCGATCCGATGCCCGGCGTCGACTGGTCGCAGATCGTCGACGCCGCGATGGCGGCGCGCGAGGTGCTCGACGACCACGGGCTCGTGGGCTGGCCGAAGACCTCCGGGTCGCGGGGCCTGCACCTGCTCGTCCGCATCCGGCCCGAGTGGGAGTACGCCGACGTGCGGCTCGCCGCCGAGGCGCTCGCGCGCGAGGTCGAGCGCCGCGCGCCCGGGCTGGCGACCGCGCGCTGGTGGAAGGAGGAGCGGGGCGAGAGCGTGTTCGTCGACTTCAACCAGAACGCGAAGGACCGCACCGTGGCCTCCGCCTACTCCGTCAGGCCCCTGCCCGACGCGCGCGTCTCGACGCCGCTGGATTGGGGAGAGGTGCGCACGCGCCGGCCGGAGGAGTTCACGGTCGCCACGGTGCTCGAGCGGTTCGCCGAGCGGGGCGACGCGCATGCCGGGCTCGACGACGCGGTCGGCGGCCTGGAGGGCCTGCTCCGGCTCGCGGCCGAGCTCGGACCGGCGGAGAAGGCGCCGCGCGGCGCGGGGTCCGACGGCTCCGGCCGGCGGGTGTCGCGGATGCCGCTCGTCGAGGTCGCCCGCACCGAGACGAAGCCCGAGGCGCTCGACGCGCTGGAGCGGTGGAAGGACGCCCACCCGGAGGTGGTCGCGCACCTCTCCCCCGCCGACGTGATGCTCGACGGCATGCGCGGGTCGAGCTCGCTCTGGTACCGCGTCCGCATCAACCTGCAGCACGTGCCCGAGGCGGAACGTCCCGAGCAGGGGCCGCTGCTCGCCGACTACGACCCCTGGGCGGGCCGGTCCGCCGGCGCGGCGGAATAGGGCACCGCGCGTCCAAGGAGGCGCGTGGCAGCATGGGCGGATGAGCGCGAAGCGGATCCTGTTCATCGGCGGCAGCGGCGTCATCAGCTCGGCCTGCGTCGCGCGCGCCGTGGCGGTGGGGCACGACGTGACCGTCTTCAACCGCGGCGGCTCGTCCGCCCTGCGGCCGCTGCCGGACGCCGTGCGGCAGGTGGTCGGCGACATCCGAGATGCCGCGTCGGTGCGCGAGGCACTCGGGCACGCGGGCGGCGACCCGCTCGAGTTCGACGTCGTCTGCGAGTTCACCGCGTTCACCCCCGACCACGTGCAGGCCGACCTCGACCTGTTCGAGGGCCGCATCGGACAGTACGTCTTCATCAGCTCGGCCTCGGCCTACCAGACGCCGCCGAGCCGGCTGCCGGTCACCGAGTCGACGCCGCTCGTGAACCCGGTGTGGCAGTACTCGCGCGACAAGATCGCCTGCGAGGACCTGCTCGTCGAAGCCGTGCGCGATCGAGGGTTCCCGGCGACGATCGTGCGCCCGTCGCACACCTACGACGCCACGCTGCTGCCCACGCTCGGCCATTGGACCGACATCGCACGCATGCGCGCCGGGAAGCCGGTGGTCGTGCACGGCGACGGCACGAGCCTCTGGACGATCACCCACCACGAGGATTTCGCCGTCGCGTTCGTCGGGCTGCTCGGCAACCCGATGGCCGTCGGCGACGCGTTCCACATCACCGGCGACCATGCGCCGACCTGGAACCAGATCTACGGCTGGCTCGCGGATGCCGCGGGCGTCGCCGATCCCGAGTTCGTGCACGTGGCATCCGAGACCATCGCGGCGGTGCACCCGGACTGGGGGCCGGGCCTCCTCGGCGACAAGGCGCACTCCATGGTCTTCGACAACGCCAAGGTCAGGGCCCTCGTACCCGAGTTCCGGACCACGATCACGTTCGACGAGGGGGCGCGCCGCATCCTCGCGTTCCACGACGCCCACCCCGAGCTGCGGCGCGTCGACCCGGTGGCGGATGCCGCGTTCGAGCGCATCCTGGCACTGCCGCGGAGCTGATCCTCGTCAACCCGTTCCGCGGCCGCGCTGCCCGCATTAGCCTGTGGAATGCGCCGGCTCGACCTCCGGGCCGCGGCGCGTTGGGAGGGATGCCATGACCAGCTTCATCGACCCGCTCGAGGAGCCGTTCGACAAGGGCCGCCTGGCCGAGGTCGAGTACGAGGAGGAGCTCGAGGCCGAGGGCCTTGGGGAGGACGACACCGAGTACGTCATGGAGCAGGTCGCCGATCCCGAGGACGACCAGGAGGAGTTCGGCGGGCGCTGAGGCGCATCGCTCCGGGCGGGTCGTGCGCCCCGGCGGTCACCCGCCCTGGGGGACTCGCCGCCGCGTCCGTTCGAGGGTCTCGCCGGCCGCCGTGGCCGCGAGCACGAGCGCCGCGAGCGAGCCCGTCGTCAGCGGGTCGAGCCATGCCGCGACCGCGACGCACACGAGGAGCGCGCCGATCCCGGCGAGCTGGGCCCGCATCCATCGTCCCTCGAGGACGCGTCGGAAGAGCACCGTGCCGACGAGGAACAGCATCGGCCCGCCGAGCACCGTGATCACGGCGGCGATGCTCTGCTCGAACGGGTGCCCCAGCATCTCCTTGTCGCCGACGCCGAGCATCACGATCCCACCCACGACCAGCAGGTGCACCCAGGAGTACGCGGTCCTGGCCATCCGGCCGGGCGCGCGCGCCGCCTCGAGCGCCTCGGAGCCGATCCGCTCACCATGGTCGAAGTAGATCCACCAGCACGACGCCGCCGCGACGAACGCCGCGATCACCGCGGTCACGCTCGCCGCCGTCGCGTCGCTGCCGGCGAACTCGAACCCCGTGACGAGCAGGCCCTCGCCGAGGGCGATCAGCACGAACAGCGCCGTGCGCTCCGCCAGGTGCGCACCCGAGACGTCCCAGCGCTCGATCTCCATGCGCCCGCGCCCCGGCACCGGGTAGCCGAGGACACTGCCGGTGAGCTCGAGGCCGAGCGCGGCCGCCCAGAGCGGCAGTTGCCACGGGAGCGGAAGGAGCGCCCCGGCCATCCACAGGCCGGCGCCGGGGAGGGCCCAGACGAGCACGTTCGCGAAGTCGTGGGAGGCCCGTTCGTCGTGCCGGGCGGTGGACCACACCATGAAGACGGCCCGGCCGAGCTTCAGGGTGATGTAGGTCAGTGCGAAGACCCACGCCCGATCGCCGAACGCCTGCACGATCGAGCCGCTCATGATGAACGCGACGAACGCCAGGGCGATCACGGTGATGCGCACGGGCAGCTTGACCGGGTCGAGCCAGTTGGTGACCCACGTGGTCGACACCCACGCCCACCACAGCGCGACGACCATGATCGCGCCCTCGAGGGCGCCGAGCGGCGTCTGGTTCTCGTAGAGGTAGGCGCCCAGCTGCGTCAGGCCGAACACGAACACGAGGTCGAAGAACAGCTCGACGTACGTGACGCGCTGCGCGCGCTCGGTGCCGGTGGGGCGCAGCACGTCGGTGCGCAGTCCGAAGGCCATGCGCTCATCATGCACGGTCGGATGCCCGCAGGCCATTCGCGGACGGCGTGGGATTCGAGTTGAATGGAGGGCGGACCGGATCGCGGGTGATCCGCGTGACCCGGTCGCTCCTGCCCTTCGACGAAGACGAGGTACGCGACATGACGGCACTGCGGCGATGCTCCGCGTTCGGCACGGTGGCCCTGCTCGCGCTCGGCCTCACCGCGTGCACGCCGGCGCAGTCTGAGCAGCCGCAGTCGACCGGCCCGGTGGTGCAGCTCGGGGCGCCGGGCGAACCGAACCGCACGCTCTCGCCGGAAGAGGCCGGAGGCATCGAGCAGCCCGGTCACACCGACGCCGACATCGCGTTCATGCAGATGATGATCGTGCACCACGACCAGGCGCTCACCATGACGGGATGGGTGGACGAGCGGACCACCGATCGCGACCTCCGGCTCCTCGCGGAGCGCATGCGGATCAGCCAGGACGACGAGGTCGACTTCATGGCCGGATGGCTGCAGGATCGCGGCACCCCGCTGCGCGGCGAGCACGCCGACCACGGCGCCGCGATGATGCCCGGCATGCTCACCGACGAGCAGCTCGCGGAGCTGGAAGCCGCGACCGGCGAGGACTTCGAACGCCTCTTCCTCGAGTACATGATCCAGCATCACGCCGGGGCGCTGGAGATGGTCGCCGACCTGCGGGCGGCCGGGGGCGGGATGGAACTCGAGGTCGACCGGTTCGCGCGCGACGTCGAGGGCGACCAGGGCATCGAGATCGCACGCATGCAGTCGATGCTCGCCGAGCTCGGGTCGTAGCCGGAGCTGACAGAGCGAGGCCCCGGACCTCCGTGGAGGTGACCGGGGCCTCGAGCTCGGGCGGGGAGACCGGAACCCGGTCTCCCCGCTCGATCTCAGCGGAGGCTGGCGGCGAGAGCCGTGAGGCCCTGCACCAGGTCGGAGTCGGCCGGGAGGCCGGACTCGCTCGCGGCGGCCTTCAGCAGACCCGAGGCCGACTTGCCGGTGGCGCTCGTCTCGGCCTTGTCGATCAGCTTCGCGACCTTCGCGAGCTGTTCGCCCGAGAGCGCGCCGCTGCGCTCGGCCTGGTCCACGTACGACCGGACCACGTTGTAGCTCGGCGCGTGGACGAGCATCGACTGGGTCTGCGCGTTGAACACGTCGAGCTGGATCTCGCCGGCGGCGGCGATCTCGTTGGCCGACATCATGTCGGTCTCCGAGAGCGCGAGGCTGTCGAAGCCGCGCGCGATCTCGCTGCCGAGCACGTTGCCGTTGTACCAGTACGTCGACCAGTACCCGCCGAGCACGATCCCGGCCGGGTTGATCGGGCCGCGGTCGAGGTAGGCCACCTCGACCGGGTTCGCCGTGTCGGTGAAGTCGAAGATCGACACACCGCCCTGGTACCAGGCCTGCACCATGATGTCGCGGCCCGGCACCGGGATGATCGACCCGTTGTGGGCGACGCAGTTCTCGGCGGCGGTCTGCGGCGCCGGGAGCTTGTAGTAGCTCGCGAACTGCAGTTCGCCGTCGACGATGTCGAACAGGGCGTTGGCGCCCCACTCCGGCTCGTACTGGGCCTGGCAGCGCGCCTGCACGCCGCCGCCCCACTCGTCGGTGAAGACGACCTTCGTGCCGTCGTTGTTGAACGTGGCCGAGTGCCAGTACGAGAAGTTCGGGTCGGCGACCGCGTCGAGGCGGACCGGGTTCACCGGGTCGCTGATGTCGACGAGGATGCCGTTGCCCTGGCAGGCGCCGGCGAGGAGCCCGATCTCGGGGAACGCGGTGACGTCGTGGCACGTGTTGGTGTTCGGCGTCGGCGAGTAGGTCGTCCCGCTCGGGTGGGTGGCCGTGCCCGGCAGCGTGTTCTGGAGGCCGTTGTAGGCCCCCGTCGAGGCATCCGTGAAGATGCGGGGCTGGCTCACGATCGCCGCCGTCTCCGGCGCCGCGAGCGGCACCTTGATGACATCGATGCGCCACTGCGTCGGGTTGCCCGACGTGACCGGGTCGGTCGTCAGCGCCGCGTTCTCGCAGCCCGGCAGCTCGAGCGGCGAGCGCACGCCGGCCGTGCCCGAGTTGTAGATGTACACGTTCTCCGCGTCATCCGGGTCGGTGACGATGGTGTGCGTGTGCGAACCGCGGCAGGTCTGCACGCCCGGCAGCTGCACGGGGTTCGAGATGTCGCTGATGTCGAAGATGCGGACGCCGCGGAAGCGCTCCAGGTTGACCGCTCCGCCTGCGCCCTGCGTCCCGCAGTCGATGCGGCCGCTGGTGGCCTCGACCGACATGAACATCAGGTCGCCGTGGATGGAGACGTCGCCCTGGCCGCCGGGGCAGACGAACGCGGTCTCGAGCACCGGCGCCGCGGGGTCGGAGATGTCGAAGACCTGGAATCCCGAGAAGCTCCCGACGACGGCCTTGTCGCCGGTGAACGCGAGGTCGGAGTTGATGACGAATCCCTGCGGCAGCGGCAGGCTCTCGAGCAGGTCGACGCCGCTCGCGGCGATCTCGGCGTCGTAGAGGCCGGCTCCGAGGCCGACCCGGGGGTCGTCCTCGGCCGAGGCGGCCGTGGCGGTGACGAGTGACGTGCCGAGCAGCAGTGCGCCGGCTGCGGCGATGGCGCGTCTGCGCCAGCGCACGGGTCGTTCGGATCTCATGTGGTGGTGCCCTCTCTCTCGCTTCGTTGCGATCGAGCCTCGGAGAACGCGGCGATGCCGCACGACGTCGTGCGGCACGCGACCCCCCGGGGGCGATCTCTGGCTCCAACGTATCCGCGATCCGATGCGCACGCATCAACGACTTCACGAGGATTCCTCGGCTTCGTTCCGCGACGCGTCAGGGGGTCGGCGTAGGCTCGCGGCATCCGACCCGAGGAGCTCACATGTGCGGACGTTTCGTGGTCTCGCAGCAGGCCGACGACCTCACCGCGGTCTTCGACGCGGAGAACGACTTCGCCGACTGGCGGCCCTCCTACAGCCTGGCGCCGACCGACACGATCCCGATCGTCCGCGAGCGCCCCGCATCCGGCACGGGCGAGTTCGTCCGACGGCTCGAACCGGCGCGCTGGGACTTCCACCCCGCCTTCATGAAGGACTCGAAGCGGCCCCAGTTCAACAGCCGGATCGAGGCGGTGGCCACGAACGGGTTGTGGAAGGGCGCGTTCGCCGCCGGCCGCTGCATCGTGCCCATGCGCGGCTACTACGAGTGGACGGGCGAACCCGGCCGCAAGCGCGCCCACTACCTGCACGGCACGGGCGAGGTGCTCGCCGCCGCGGGCATCTCGACCGCCCGCAAGCTGGAGGACGGCTCCTGGGAGGTGTCGGCCTCGATCATCACGCGCGAGGCCCGCGACGCGTCGGGCGAGATCCACGACCGGATGCCGGTGTACCTCCCGCTCGACGCGGTCGACCACTACCTCGACCCGGCGAGGCTGTCGCCCGACGACGCCCGGGGCATGGTGGACTTCCTGCTCGCCCAGTCCGACCTGATCGCCCCGACCATCTCCGAGTACGAGGTCGACCCGCGCGTGAACAACCACCGCCGCATCGACCCGCACGACCCGGCGCTCATCGCACCGCTCGGCGACGATCCCACGCTGCTCTGAGCGGCGTCAGGGGGTGTCGTCGGGCTCGATCCTGTATTCGGTCGCGACCGAGAGGTTGCCGGCGCGATCGATGGCACGGACGGTCACATGCACCGTGTACCAGTTCGACGGGGTGTACGAGAAGATCGCCCTCCCGTCCGGGTCTGCAGGAAGGGTCGTCGGCGTCCCCGCGTTGGTCGAGACCCGGAAGGACACCACGTCGTCCGATTCGGTGTCGAGGAGGAAGCGGCCCTCCTTGCCGATCTCGCCGCTCGCGATGCCGTCGTAGAAGATCGTCTCGACGCCCTCGGTGATGGGCGTCATCGTCGGCTTGACGGGCCCGACGACGTCGAGCTCGAACTCGCACCGCGGGGACCACCCGGAGGAGACGGCGCCCCACCGTGCCTCGGCGCGCCACGAATACGATTCGCCCGCGGTCAGCGCGCCGACCGGGACCCTCGTACTCGTCGAATCTCCGGAGATCCGGCCGGTCAGCCAGCCGCTCGCCCACACGGGCGAGCCCGGAACGCCCACCGGTGCGACTTCGAAGCGCACCTCCACGACGCCGCCGGTGGGATGCCCGCCGATCGCCGAGAGAAGTGGCGTGCCCGAGTTGATCACGTCGCGGTCCTCTCCGGTGAGGCAAGAGGATCGGTACGGGTCGGCGAGCATCAGACCCCACGGCACGTACGGCGCGTCGGCGACGTACGACGCGTCCGCGACCACGAAGGCGTGCTCCGCAGGTGCGGATCTGTGGCCAGCCCGGTCGACGGCGAGCACGGCGAGCACCGTCGCACCCGCCTCGGTCGGGCGGAGCGACACCGTCGCGGTGCCATCCGAGTCCGCCTCGACCGTGGTCGGCGCAGACGCGCCGCCGAAGTCGTACTCGTACGCGACGACGTCGGTCGAACCCGCGGGGGCGAGCACGAAGCCACCCTCGGCGCCGACTGCGCCCGACGGTTCGGTGCCCGCGACGTAGATCGCCTCCACCCGTTCGGTCACGGGAGTGATGACAGGCGCCCGCGGTGCGACATCCGTTGCGAATCCGCACCAATCCGACCACGCGGAGGTCCGGACGCCGTCACCGGAACGGACACGCCACGCGTACGATGCGTCATCGCCCTCGCCGAGGACTCCCGTCGGCACTTCGACCGCGTACCGACTCCGATCATCCGACGGGGGCACCCACCCGCTCGACCAGCGCACGTCTGCAGGTGCATCGGTGCCCGCGACCTCGAACTGCGCGACGTGCCCGGCGCGCCCGATGACGACGCGCGCCGAAAGCACGGGTGTCGCCGTCTCGACGACCGGAGGCGCCTCGCCTGTCGGGCAGCCTGCGTCGCCGATGCGCATGTCGGTGGGCACCGCCGGCGTGACGCTCATCACCGCGGCGCTGAGACGGCGTTCGAGGAGGGCCGCGGGCACGCGGATGCCACGGCTCGCGTCGTCGACCCAGGTCGACGAGCGGGTGACCCCGTCCTCCACCGTCGTACCGCCCGAGGCGTCGACCGGCTCGGTCGGCTGCCCGGGCGGCGCGTCGGCCGGCGGCGGCGCGTCGGCCGATGGCGGCGCCTCGGCCGAGTTCCAGCCTCGGTCGGCGGCCGTGCCCAGCGACAGCGGATCATTCGCGGACTCAGGGGAATCGGCGAGGAGGGCGCCGGAGGCGCCCGCGGCGGACGCCAGGATCGCGGCGGTCACCAGCACACCGACGACGGCGAGCAGCGGGCGGATCGAGCGGGTTCCCCACCCGCGCCTGTCGGTCGCGCTCATGCGACGACGAAGGGGGCGGGTGAGGACGTCGGCGTGCGGCCCGCCCTCGGATCGGTCGTCGCGGCACGGAGGGGAGCGGCCGGACGCGCAGGGGCGACCCGGCCGACGGGCTCATCGGGCATGGCACCATCATGGCGGGTACGGGAGGCTGCGAGATGCCCGCGACGATCACGAAACGGGGACGATCCTCCACCGTTGCCGCGGGCCGATCACTCGTCGAGAATCGGACCGTCGGAAGGGGCCGCCATGACCACGTGGGATGCCGGGCAACTGGCACGCATCGGCGACGCCGAGGAGATCGAGGTGACGTCGCGCCGGGCCGACGGCTCGCTGCGGAAGTACGTCACGATCTGGTCGGCGCGCGTCGGCGACGACCTCTACGTCCGCTCGGCGTACGGACCCGACAACGGCTGGTACCGCCGTGCCAAGGCGAGCGGTTCCGGCCGCGTGCGCGCCGACGGGGTCGAGCACGACGTGCGCTTCGTCGTCGTTCCCGGCCCCGACGCCGCGACCCACGAGGCGCTGGATGCCGCGTACCGAGCGAAGTACGCCGCGCACCCGCCGCGGATCGTGGCGACGGTCGTCGGGCCGGACGCCGCCGCGACGACCCTCCGGCTCGAGCCGGTCGGCTGACCCGACTCGCCGGCGCCGGCGGCGCGGCTACCGCGAGAGCAGTTCCCGCTGCACGACCGCGGCGCTCCAGCGCCCGAGCACGACGCCCGCGACCGTGTCGGAGACGTGGTGCTGGCCGCGGTAGATCCGCGAGAACGCGATCGCCCCCGGGATCGCGTAGCGCAGCACCGGCCCGAGGAGCGCGGCGCCGCGGACCTCGTGCCGGTCGAGCAGGTCGGCGAGCGTGGTGTGGAGTGCGACGGCCGCTCCGGTGTGGCCGGAGGGGAAGGACGACGTCGCGTGGGGCCGCTCCGGACGCCACACGTCGCGGGGTCGCGGTCGCCCGACGAGCGCCGAGGCCGCCACGAAGCAGGTGGTCGCGAGCGCGAGCGACGCGGCGGGGGCGACGGCGGCGCGTCGATCGCGCGTCAGCCACCACGTCGCGGCCCACCACAGCGCGCCGTTCGCGATCGTCTGCGGCACCCCGGAGTACCAGGAGAGCGGCCCGGTCACCCGGTCGAGCGCCTCGCGCGACGCCGCGGGATCGTCGTCGGCTTCGCCGGCCCGGTGTCCGAACGACGCCTGCAGCTCGCGCACCATCCGGTCCTCGCGGGGGTCGTCACCGCCGAGGGTCCGGACGACGCGTCCGACGACGGCGAGCACGCCGATCGCACCGAGCCCCGGGAGGACGAACGCGCGGAGGAACCGCTCCATGCGGGGCAGCCTAGCGGGCGCGGCGGCCGGCGCGGCGGATCGACGTGGCGGCCGTCCGGACGAACGACGAAGGCCCGGGTCGATGACCCGGGCCTCCGTCTGATGGTGGTGCGCAAGGGGGGAGTTGAACCCCCACGCCCTCACGGGCACACGGACCTGAACCGTGCGCGTCTGCCTATTCCGCCACTTGCGCATGCCGAGCTCGCAGTTGCGAACCAGCCAACCGAGACTAACATACCTCGGCGTGGCATCCGGCCACCCCGGTCGCCCCCCAGCGGGCGGCGCAGCGCCCGCCTGCCGCCGCCTCCGAGTCGGCTGAATCCCTCGCGCCGCGCCCGAGCGCGGGCATACCCTTGGCTATCGGCACCGGCGCCCCGACCAGTCCCCCGATCGAAAGGATCGCCCGTGACCCACCCCCGCGACGCCCGCTCGCGCCCGCACGGCCACGTGCCCGTCGACCCGGCGCACGTCGAGCTCGGCGGCATCCGCGGCTGGCTGTTCGACCTCGACGGGGTGCTCACGCCGACCGCGGTCGTGCACATGCACGCCTGGGCGCGCCTGTTCGCGCCGTTCCTCGAGCAGCACGGCACCGAGCCGTACCGCGACGCCGACTACTACGCGTACATCGACGGCAAGCCCCGGTACGACGGGGTGCGCTCGCTCCTGGCGAGCCGCGGCATCGAGCTGCCCGAGGGCGACGTGACGGATGCCGCGACGGAGGAGACCGTGCACGGCCTCGGCAACCGCAAGAACGACGCGTTCAACGAGACCCTCGCCGAGGAGGGCGTCTCCCCCTACCCGGCCAGCATCGCCCTGCTCGACGCGATCGAGCGCGCCGGGGGCGAGGTCGCCGTCGTGTCGAGCTCGAAGAACGCGCCCGCAGTGCTCGCGGCCGCCGGCATCGCCGACCGCTTCGAGGTCGTCGTCGACGGCGCGGTCGCCGCGCGAGAGGGCATCCCGGGCAAGCCGGCGCCCGACATGTTCGAGCGCGCCGCCGAGCTGCTGGGCCTGCCGGCCGAGGAGTGCGCGGTGATCGAGGACGCCGAGTCCGGGGTGAAGGCCGGCGCCGCCGGGCCGTTCGCGCTCGTGGTCGGGGTCGACCGCGGCGTCGGTCGCGACGCCCTGGCCGAGCTCGGCGCCGACGTGATCGTCGACGAGCTCGACGAGCTGATCCCCGCGCTCGAGCGCGCCGGCGAGGCCTCCGCGGCCCGCAACGACGAGACCCCCGCCCCCGCACGCACCACCGGAGAGGACCCCGCATGAGGTTCGCCGACACCGATCCCCTGAACCGGACGATCTTCCCGGTCGACGAGTGGGCGCTCGTCGAGACCGAGTTCGGCGTCGACGACATGGGCCGCACCGAGACGCTCTTCGCGGTCGGCAACGGCTACCTCGGCCTCCGCGGCAACGTCGAGGAGGGCCGCGACGGCCACATGCACGGCACGTTCGTGAACGGCTTCCACGAGACCTGGCCGATCCGCCACGCCGAGGAGGCGTTCGGCTTCGCCCGTGTCGGGCAGACGATCGTGAACGCCCCGGATGCCAAGACGATCCGCCTCTACGTCGACGACGAGCCGCTGGTCATCACCGAGGCCGAGATCATGTCGTACGAGCGTCGCCTCGACTTCCGCCTCGGATTCCTCAGCCGCCGCATCGAATGGCGGACGCCCTCCGGCAAGCGCGTGCTGATCACGAGCCGCCGGATGGCGAGCTTCACCGACCGCCACCTCGGCGTCATCGACTACGAGGTCGAGCTGCTCGACGCCGACGCCGCCGTGACGATCTCGAGCCAGATCCTGAACCGGCAGGACGGGCGCGACGAGTACCGCGCCGGCGTGACCGAGGCGCCCGGCGCCTTCGACCCGCGCAAGGCCGAGACCTTCACCGAGCGCGTGCTGCAGCCGCGGGTCCAGCGACGCGACGAGGGGCACTACGTGCTCGGCTACCAGTGCACCAACTCGCAGATGACCATCGCGGTCGGCGCACGCCACTCGATCACCACCGAGAACGAGTACACCGAGGGCGGCTCGATCGGCGACGACCTGGCGAAGCAGACCTACCGGGTGCGCGCCCGGCGCGGCGTGCCGATCCGCATCACCAAGCTGATCAGCTACCACACGGCCCGCAAGGTGCCGGCACGCGAGCTCGTCGACCGCTGCGACCGCACGCTCGACCGCGGCGCCGAGGTCGGGGTCGCCGAGCTCTTCGAGCAGCAGCGCACGTGGCTCGACGACTACTGGTCCCGCTCCGACGTCGAGATCGCCGGCCAGCCCGAACTGCAGCAGGCCACCCGCTGGAACCTGTTCCAGCTCGCGCAGGCGACGGCGCGCACCGACGGCGGCGGCGTCGCGGCGAAGGGCGTGTCGGGCTCGGGCTACGGCGGTCACTACTTCTGGGACTCCGAGATCTACGTCATGCCGTTCCTCAGCTACACGGCGCCGATCGTGGCCCGGAACGTCCTGCGCTTCCGGCAGCGGATGCTCGACTGGGCGCGTGCGCGCGCGCTCGAGCTCAACCAGCGCGGCGCGCTGTTCCCCTGGCGCACGATCAACGGCCTCGAGTCGAGCGCCTACTACGCGGCGGGCACCGCGCAGTACCACATCGACGCCGACATCGCGTTCGCGCTCTGCCAGTACGTGGCGGCGACGGGCGACGAGGACTTCCTCGCGCGCGGCGCGATCGACATCCTCGTCGAGACCGCGCGCATGTGGGAGGACCTCGGGTTCTGGCGCACCAACGCCGACGACGTCTTCCACATCCACGGGGTCACCGGCCCCGACGAGTACACGACCGTCGTGAACGACAACCTGTACACGAACGTGATGGCCCGATCCAACCTCGCCGGTGCGGCGGCGGCCGTCGACAACCTGCAGGTGAGCTCCCCCGAGGCGCACAAGCGCCTGGTGGAGCGGCTGGGCGTCACCCCCGCCGAGGTCGCAGGCTGGCGGCGCGCCGCAGCGCACATGCACATCCCGTTCGACGAGAAGCTCGGCGTGCACCCGCAGGACTCGGCGTTCCTCGAGAAGGAGCTCTGGGACCTCGAGCACACCCCCGAGAACCACCTCCCGCTCCTGCTGCACTACCACCCGCTGGTGATCTACCGGTTCCAGGTGCTCAAGCAGGCCGATGTCGTGCTCGCGCTGTACCTCCAGGGCGACCGCTTCACCACCGAGGAGAAGCTCGCCGACTTCGAGTACTACGACCCGCTGACGACCGGCGACTCGACGCTCTCGGCGGTCGTGCAGTCGATCATCGCGTCGGAGGTCGGGTACCACGAGCTCGCGCTGCGCTACTTCCGGTCCGCGCTCTTCGTCGACCTCGCCGACCTGCACCACAACGCCGCCGACGGCGTGCACGTCGCGTCGACGGGCGGCGTGTGGGCGGGCCTCGTGTCGGGCTTCGGCGGCTTCCGCGACCACAAGGGCCGGTTCACGTTCGACCCGCGACTCCCCGACGGGTGGGAGCGGCTCACGTTCCGCCTCACGCTGCGCGGCACGCGCATCCGCGTCGACCTCACGGCCGAGGAGATCCGGTTCACGGTCGAGGTCGGCGAGGCGGATGCCGAGGTGCACCTCGAGGTCCGCGGGCGCAACGTCGTGGTGGCCCGCGACGCCCCGACCGTGGTGGAGCTCGACGGGCACGGGGCACGTCGCGTGGGCGCGCCGACGATGCAGAACGTGCGCGGCGCGCGCCGCGCCGACGGCACGTTGCTGACGGCGTCGATCCCGACGCTGTCGCTGGACGTCGACGAAGAGGATGCGGCGTCCGTGTTCGACTGATCGCGAGGTTCCGGAACGGCATCGTTCCGGGCCCCTCCCCGCGCGCACCGCGTCGCTGGGGCTAGCATGTCAGTCGAGTCACGGACCGGACGGGAGACCTGTGGGCCTACTGGACAACTTCGAGAAGGGTCTCGAGCGCGCCGTCAACGGCGCCTTCGCGAAGACCTTCCGCTCGGGGCTGCAGCCCGTGGAGATCACCGCCGCGCTCAAGCGCGAGATCGACACGAAGGCGGCCGTCGTCTCACGCGATCGCGTGCTGGTGCCCAACCGCTTCGCGGTACGGATGTCGCCCGCCGACCACGAGCGCATGACCTCGCTCGGTCCGGCGCTGATCGACGAGCTGGTCGACCTCGTGCAGAAGCACGCCGCCAGCCAGCGGTTCCAGTTCGCCGGCGGCATCCGCATCGAACTGCAGGCCGATGCCGGGCTCACCGAGGGCATGGTGCAGGTCGACTCGCAGAACGTGAAGGGGCGCGTGGCCTGGACCCCGGTGCTCGACGTCGACGGCCGCCGCTTCCCGCTGCTCAAGGGCCGTACGGTCATCGGCCGCGGCAGCGAGGCGGACGTCACGCTCGACGACGCCGGCGCCTCTCGCCGTCACGCCGAGGTGCAGTGGGACGGGCAGCGCGCCCGCGTCCGCGACCTCGGCTCGACCAACGGCACCGAGTTGAACGGCGCGCCCGTCAAGGACGCCGTGCTCGAGCCGGATTCCGTCATCACCATCGGCCGCTCGCGTATCGTGTTCCGGGTGCTCGCCCAAGCCGAACCCTCCGACACCGCCGTCGGTCGCCGAGTCGACCCCAGCCAGCGCCCCGATGCGGGCGGCTTCTGGGGGCCTGCCGAATGAGTGAACTGACCCTCCTCGTCCTCCAGCTCGGCTTCCTGCTGCTGCTCTGGGTCTTCGTCTTCGCGATCGTCTACGCGCTGCGCAGCGACCTGTTCGGCCAGCGGGTGCGCAAGCTCCAGCCGGAGGTCGCGGCCGCCGGTCCCGCGCCGATCCCCTCGGCCGGCGCCGGCGCCCCCACGGCCGCGGTGGACCGCCCCTCGGCCCCGGCGGGCGGCGGCGATGCGACCACCGAGAACGCCACGCGCCTGGTGATCACCTCCGGCACCAAGGCGGGCGCGGAGTTCCCGCTCGGCCGCGACGAGATCACCATCGGCCGCTCGAGCGACTCGGCGATCATCATCCGCGACGACTACACGTCGACCCACCACGCCCGGCTCATGCTCTGGAACGGCCGCTGGATGATCCAGGACCTCGACTCCACGAACGGCACGTACCTCAACGGCTCCCGAGTCTCCGTGCCCACGCCCATCCCGCTCGGAGCCACCGTGAAGGTCGGAGCGACGACGTTCGAGCTGCGGCGGTAGCCGATGGCCAGCGTCAAGGCGAGCGCGGCGGTCTCGCACGTCGGAAGGGTCCGCTCCAACAACCAGGATTCCGGGTACGCGGGTCGCCGGCTGTTCCTTGTCGCCGACGGCATGGGCGGCCACGCCGGCGGCGACGTCGCGAGCGCGATCGCCACACGGCGCATCTCCGAGGTCGCCGACACCGACTACCCGTCATCCGCCGAGGCCGTCGCCGAGCTCGAGCAGGCACTGCTCTCGGCCAACCGCACGCTCGAGGAGACGGTCGCCGACCACTCCGAGCTGACCGGTATGGGCACCACCGTCAGCGCGATGCTCCTCCAGCAGGATCGCGTCGTCATCGCGCACATCGGCGACTCGCGCGTGTACCTGCTGCGATCGGGCGAACTCAGCCAGGTCTCCACCGACCACACGTTCGTGCAGCGCCTCGTCGACGCCGGCCGCATCACCGCCGAGGAGGCGATGGTGCACCCGCGGCGCTCGGTGCTCATGCGCGTGCTCGGCGACGTCGAGTCGGCGCCGGAGATCGACACCCTCGTCATCGACGCCCACCCCGGCGACCGATGGATGCTGTGCTCCGACGGGCTGTCGGGCGTCGTCCCGTTCGACGAGATCCACGACATCCTCGCGACCGACGCCGGGGCGAAGCAGGTCGCCGATCGCCTCGTCAAGGCCTCGCTCGACGGCGGCGCGCCCGACAACGTCACCGTCGTCGTCGTCGACATCGGCGACCCTCCCGCGCCCGACACTCCCCCGCTCGTCGTCGGATCGGCCGCCGCCCCGCTCGCCTTCGGCACTCCGGAACCCGTGCGCCGGCCCGGCATCCGCCTGAGCCCCTTCCGCCCGCACCCGGTGCAGGAGACGCACTTCGAGCCCGACTCGGAGGAGTACTTCGACGAGCTCATCGAGGAGGACGAGCGCCGGCGCCGGAGGCGGCGGTGGTTCTGGGGGGTGTGGATCGCCCTGCTCGCCTCGGCGATCATCACCGCGTTCCTCGTCGGGTACCAGTGGACGCAGACCCGGTACTTCGTCGGCGAGTACAACGGGCGGGTGGCGATCTACCAGGGCATCCAGCAGGACCTCGGGCCGATCCCGCTCAGCCACCTGCACTCCGAGACGCCCATCGACATCGCCGAACTGCGGACCTACGACCAGCAGCGGGTCGAGCAGACCATCTCCGCCGGAACGCTCGAGGAGGCGCGGCGCATCGTGACGCGATTGGGGGACTCCGTTGACTGACCGGGCCACCAGGCCGGCCGAGCGCGCACCCGCCACCGAGAGCGTGCGCCGCATCCGCCTGCCGCAGAAACTGCGCAACCTCGAGCTCGGCCTGCTGCTGGCCGCGTGCGGCATCAACGCCGGGGCCATCGTGCTCGTCCAGCTGGGCGCGATGGGCCGCGTCGACACGCAGCTCGTGCTGCTCGGCGCCGGCCTCTCCGTGCTCGTGTTCGGGCTGCACATCGCCATGCGGTTCGTCGCCCGCGACGCCGATCCCTTCCTGCTGCCGATCGCGACGGTGCTCAACGGACTCGGCATCGCGATGATCTACCGGATCGACATCGCCTACGGCGAAGCGGGCTGGGAGAGCGCTGCGGTGCGGCAGATCGTGTGGAGCGCGATCGCGATCATCGCGGGCCTGGCCACGATCCTGCTCATCCGGAACCACCGGACGCTGTTCCGCTACACGTACGTGTCGGGCTTCGTCGCCATCGTCCTGCTGCTGCTCCCACTCGTCCCGGGCCTCGGCCGCGAGGTGAGCGGGGCGCGCGTGTGGATCGGGTTCGGCGACTTCGCCACCTTCCAGCCGGGTGAGATCGCGAAGATCGCGCTGGCGGTCTTCTTCGCCGGCTACCTCGTGCGCAATCGCGACTCGCTGTCGATGGTGGGCCGCAAGTTCCTCGGCATGAAGTTCCCACGCGCACGCGACCTCGGCCCGCTGCTGGTCGTGTGGGCGCTGTCCATGTCGGTGATCGTGTTCCAGCGCGACCTCGGGACGGCGTTGCTGTACTTCGGCCTCTTCCTCGTCATGCTGTACGTCGCCACGAGCCGGCTCTCCTGGGTCGTGCTCGGGCTCACGCTGTTCCTCGGCGGCGCCGTCATCGCCAGCCAGACGCTCGAGTACGTGAACGGTCGCTTCCGGAACTGGCTGGACGCCTTCAACCCCGAGGTCTACGACGCTTCGGGCGGCTCGTACCAGCTCGTGCAGGGCCTCTTCGGGCTGGCGAACGGAGGGCTGATCGGGACCGGGCTGGGCCAGGGCCGGCCCGACCTCACGCCCGTGCCGCAGAGCGACTACATCATCGCGAGCCTCGGCGAGGAACTCGGCCTCGCCGGCGTCTTCATGATCCTCGTGCTCTACGTGCTCTTCGTCGCGCGGGGCTTCCGCATCGGGTTCGCCGGTCAGGACGACTTCGGCAAGCTGCTCGGCGTCGGCCTCTCCTTCGTCGTGGCGCTGCAGGTGTTCATCGTCGTCGGCGGCGTGACGCGCGTCATCCCGCTCACCGGCCTGACCACCCCGTTCCTCGCGGCCGGCGGCTCGTCGCTCGTCGCGAACTGGATCATCGTGGCGCTGCTCCTCCGACTCTCCGACACGGTCCGCAACCACCCGAGGCTGGTGATCGACGGATGAACCGCGAACTCAAGCGCGTGACGATCGTCGCGCTCCTCATGTTCCTGACGCTGTTCGTCGCGACGACCGTCATCCAGTACGTGCAGTCCGAGAACCTCGCCGCGGACCCGCGCAACGCGCGCACGCTCTACGAGAGCTATTCCGTCGAGCGAGGGCCGATCCTCGTCAACGGGGACCCGATCGCCTACTCCGAGCCGAGCGACGACGACTACAAGTTCCAGCGGATCTACGCGAACGGTCCGCTCTACGCCCCCGTCACCGGCTTCATCCCGGTCAACGGCGAGGCCACCGGGCTGGAGCAGTCGCTGAACGCCGAGCTCAGCGGCCAGTCCGACTCGCAGTTCTTCGACTCGCTCAACCGCCTGATCTCCGGTCAGGACCCGATGGGCGCCTCGGTCGAGGTCTCGATCGACCCGGTGGCCCAGCAGGCCGCGTGGGATGCGCTCGGCGACTACACCGGAGCCGTGATCGTGACGGAACCGGCCACTGGTCGCATCATCGCCATGGTCACCAAGCCGACGTACGACCCCAACACGCTCGCGGTCCACAGCGGCGCGCAGGTCGAGGAGACCTACCAGTCGCTGCTCGAGGACCCGTCGGACCCGCTGTTCAACCGGGCGACGGGCGGCGACATGAACCCGCCGGGATCGGTCTTCAAGCTCGTGATGACGGCCGCCGCGCTCGAGTCCGGGCAGTACACCCCCGACAGCACGTTCCCGAACCCCGCCGAGTTCACGCTGCCGGAGACCAGCTCGGTCGTGCGCAACTCGAGCGGCGGCACCTGCGGCGGCGGCGCGGAGGTCACCCTCGCCACGGCGCTGCGACTGTCGTGCAACATCCCCTTCGCCGAGCTCGCGCTCGAGCTCGGCGACGACGCCATCCGGGCCCAGGCGGAGAAGTTCGGGTTCAACACGAACTTCACGACACCGAACCCGACCGAGACGAGCACCTATCCCGCCGACCCGGACGCGCCGCAGACGGCGTTGACCGGATTCGGGCAGGGCGACGTGCGGGCGACTCCGCTGCAGATGGCGATGGTGTCCGCGGCGATCGCGAACGGCGGGATCGTGATGGACCCCGATCTCGTCGACGCGATCACGGCCCCGGACTTCCGCACGATCGCGGAGTTCTCGGGCACGGAATTCGGTCGCGCGATCAGCGCGCAGACGGCCCGCACGATGACCTCCATGATGGTGGAGGGCGTCGAGAACGGTGCCGCGAGTAATGCAAGAATAGACGGCGTCAGCGTGGCCGGTAAGACCGGAACCGCGGAGAACGGCGAGGACGATCCATACACCCTCTGGTTCACCGGGTTCGCCCCCGCGGACGACCCTCAGTATGCGATCACGGTCCTCGTGGAAGACGGCGGGGGGCTTGGTCAGGAAGGGTTCGGCAACGGTGTTGCCGCGCCGGTTGCGAAGAAGGTACTAGAGGCGGTGCTGAACAAATGAGACCGAGCGCAGGGCTCACCTTCGGGGGGCGCTACGAACTGCAGTCCCGGATCGCCATCGGCGGCATGGGCGAGGTGTGGCAGGCCACCGACCTCGTCATCGGGCGCCAGGTCGCCATCAAGATCCTGAAGGACGAGTACCTCGGCGACCCCGGTTTCCTCGAGCGCTTCCGCGCCGAGGCACGGCACGCCGCGCTCGTGAACCACGAGGGCATCGCCAACGTCTTCGACTACGGCGAGGAGGAGGGCAGCGCCTTCCTCGTGATGGAACTCGTGCCCGGAGAGGCGCTCTCGACGATCCTCGAGCGCGAGCACGTCCTTCCGACCGACAAGGTGCTCGACATCGTGGCGCAGACCGCGTCCGCCCTCCAGGCCGCCCACGCGGCCGGGCTGGTCCACCGCGACATCAAGCCGGGCAACCTCCTGATCACGCCCGACGGCCGGGTCAAGATCACCGACTTCGGCATCGCGCGGATCGCCGACCAGGTGCCGCTCACCGCCACCGGCCAAGTCATGGGCACGGTGCAGTACCTCTCGCCCGAGCAGGCCTCGGGCCACCCCGCGTCGCCCACCACCGACATCTACTCGCTCGGCATCGTGGCCTACGAGGCGCTGGCCGGCCGCCGTCCGTTCACCGGCGAGTCGCAGGTCGCGATCGCCATGGCGCAGATCAACGAGACGCCGCCCGACCTGCCGGTCACCGTCTCGGAGCCGGTGCGCAACCTCGTCTACTCCTGCATCGCGAAGAACCCGGCCGATCGGCCCCAGACGGCGGCGCACCTCTCGCGCGCCGCCAACGCGCTGCGCCGCGGCGACGTGCGAGGCGCTGCCGCCGCGGTTCCGGCGATCCTCGGCGCCGCGGCGGGCGCGACCGCCGCGACGGCGATCCTCCCCCAGCAGGGCGGACCGGGCACGGCGGCCACGACCGTGCTGGCCGCCGGCGCCCCGATGACCACCTCCGAGACGATCGAGGAGGAGACCGAGCCCGAGAAGAAGCGCAGCCCGTGGACGTGGCCGCTCATCGTGCTCATCATCCTCCTGGCCCTGGTGCTGATCGGCTCCCTCATCGCGCTCGCCCTCAACGGCGGCGGTGAGGAACCCACCGCGACGACCCGATCGACCCCGCCCTCGACGACGTCGGCGCCGCCGACGACGAGCGCGCCCCCGCCCCCCACCACGGAGGCTCCGCCCGAGACCGTGGTCGTCGACCGCGCCGCATACATCGGCCGGAACGTCGACGAGGTGCGCGGCGAGCTCGAGCAGGCGGGCTTCGCCGTGACGACCCAGCAGGGCGCCCCGGCCACCACGCCCGACCAGGCGAACACGGTCTCCGACGTCAACCCGAGCGGCACCCTCGCCGTCGGATCGGCGATCACGGTGACCTTCCTCGGCGCGCCCGAGACGCCCAGCGCGCCCGCGTCGGCGCCGACGCTCAACCCCGACACGACGACGGCGGGGAGCAACGTGAACGTGAGCTGGCAGGCGGCGAGCTGCCCGTCCGGCCAGGACCTCCTCAGCTACCAGGTGCTGGTGAACGGGCAGGTCGCCTCGCCCGCCTCGCTCCAGGAGACGTCGTGGACCTACCCCGCCACGACCGAGGGCACCTACGAGATCACGACCTCGTACAGCTGCTCGGGCGGCACGTCGCCCGCGTCGCCCGCGTCCACCCTGACCGTCACCCCCTGACCCGCTCCCGAGCGCCCTACCGATCGGAGGAACCGTGAACGATGAAGGACGCATGCTCGCGGGTCGCTACCGCGTGGGCGCCCTCATCGGACGCGGCGGGATGTCCGACGTGCACGTCGGCACCGACACGCGGCTGGGCCGACAGGTCGCGATCAAGCTGCTGAAGCCGCAGCTCGCGACCGACCCCTCCTTCCGGATGCGGTTCCGCCAGGAGGCGCAGTCCGCGGCGCGGATGGCCCACCCCACGATCGTGCGCGTCTTCGACGCCGGCGAGGAGACGGTCGCCGACCAGTCCGGCCACGAGGTGCAGCTCCCCTTCATCGTCATGGAGTTCGTCGAGGGCCGGCTGCTGAAGGACATCATCCACGAGGGTCCGCTCGAGCCGCTCGCCGCGGCACGGGTCATCGAGGGCGTGCTCACGGCGCTCGAGTACTCGCACCGCGCGGGCGTCGTGCACCGCGACATCAAGCCGGGCAACATCATGATCACCAGCAGCGGCCAGGTGAAGGTGATGGACTTCGGCATCGCGCGGGCGGTCTCCGACTCGGCGACGACGGTCGCGCAGACCACGGCGATCCTCGGAACCGCCTCGTACTTCTCCCCGGAGCAGGCGAAGGGCGAGGTCGTCGACGCGCGCACCGACCTCTACAGCACCGGCGTGGTGCTCTTCGAGATGCTCACCGGTCGACCGCCGTTCCGCGGCGACACCCCGGTCGCGGTGGCCTACCAGCACGTCAGCGAACGACCGGTCAAGCCGAGCGTCATCAACCCGAAGGTCTCTCCCGCCCTCGACACGGTGGTGCTGCACGCCCTCGCGAAGGATCGCGAGGTGCGCTACCAGACCGCGGCGGAGTTCCGCGCCGACGTGGAGGAGGCGGCATCCGGCCGCGTGCCGGTGAAGCGGCGCGTCGACGAGACCGCACTGTTCTTCGGAACCGACACCGGCTCGCTGTCGACCTCCGAGCTCGCGCTGCGACAGCTCGCCGAGGACGACACGATGAACCGCACCCAGCGGCGCCCGCCGGCGATCTGGATCTGGTCGGGCATCATCGGCGTGGTCGTCATCGTCGTCGCGGTGATGTACTGGGCGTTCAACCTGCAGCCCTCCGACGACCTGCCCTCGAACGCCAGGCAGGTGCCGACCCTCATCGGGTCGACGTGGGAGGAGGCGGCCAACGAGCTGCAGGCGCTCACCCTGCCCGCGACCCGGATCGACGAGACCAGCGACACCGTGTCCGCCGGTGAGGTCATCCGCACCGAACCCGCGGAGGGCGAGATCGTCGACACCGGAACGCCGATCCAGGTCTACGTCTCGACCGGCCGCGAGGCGGTCTCGGTTCCCAACGTGGTGAACAAGACCATCGAACAGGCGAAGGCCGACCTCGAGGCGGCCGGGCTGACGTCCGGCAGCGAGACCCGGCAGAACTCGCCGACCGTGGCCGGCGGAACCGTCCTCTCGACCGACCCCGAGGCGGGCTCCTCGGTCGAGACGGGCTCGACGGTCAACTTCGTGGTGTCGAGCGGGAACGTGACCCTGCCCGACCTGACGGGCCAGTCGCTGCAGGCGGCGTCGTCCTACCTCGGTTCGTCGACCCTGCAGCTCACCCCCGTGCCCGTGCCCGACGGCAGTTGCCCGTCGCAGCCGGGCTCGCCGGTCGTGCGCCAGTCGCTCGCCCCCGGCGACGTGCCCCAGAAGTCCCCGGTCGAGCTCGTCTACTGCGCCGGCTGAGTCGAGCGCACCAAGGGGTTGAGTTCGCGGGCCCGTTCCGGGGCCTCGGCGAGGCCGGTCTCGGCGAGCCAGTTGCCGAGCATGCGGTAACCCCCTTCGGTGAGCACCGATTCGGGGTGGAACTGGACGCCGCTGATGGGTGCCGACTCGTGGCGGAGCCCCATGATGACGCCTCCCTCGGTCCTGCTGGTCACGACCAGCTCCGCCGGGACGGTGCCGTCGACGACGGCGAGCGAGTGGTACCGCGTCGCGGTGAACGGCTGCGGCACTCCGTCGTAGAACGCGCTCTCGTCGTGCACGATCCGCGAGGTCTTGCCGTGCATCAGCTCCTCCGCGTTCGTCACGACGGCGCCGAACGCTTCCGCGATCGCCTGGTGCCCGAGGCACACGCCGAGCAGCGGCAGGCCGGTCCGGAGCGCCTCCTCGACGACGGGGATGGAGACCCCCGCGTCGGCGGGCTTGCCCGGTCCGGGCGAGATCAGCACGCCGTCGTATTCGGCGATCCGCGCCGGCACGTCGGCGACGGCGATGTCGTCGTTGCGGATGACCTCGGTCTCCGCGCCGAGCTCCTGGAGGTAGCCGTTCAGCGTGTAGACGAAGCTGTCGTAGTTGTCGATGACGAGGATCCGGGTCATTGCTCCACCGTGACGTCGATTGGGTTGACGATGCCGTCCAGCCAGGGGAAGACCCAGGTGAACAGCGCGAACACCACTGCGGCGGCGATGGCCGCGAGCAGCAGGATCCGGACCCATACGGGCCCGGGAAGGATGCGCCAGAGTGCGGCGTACACGGTCACTCCCCCCACGCCGCGACCTGCGCGGCGATCTCGTCGGGCGGGCCGGCGGCGAGCGGCCGCCACGACTCGAGCACGCCATACGCGATGATGCGCTCCGCGGTCGAGTACAGCGGATTGCAGCTGGTGAGCGTGACGATGCGGTCGACGGGCGCGACGTCCGGGCGGTGCGGCACCGGTGCCAGCACCTCGACGGTCTCGGGCGTGACGTACTCGAAGTCGCGGAACCGGTAGGTGTACCAGCCGTCGCGCGTCTGGATGAAGATGCCATCGCCGAGTCGCAGCTGCTCGATCTCGTGCATGCCGCCGCCGTAGGCGCTGCGGTGCGACGCGATCGCGAAGTTGCCGACCTCGCCCGGCATCTGGGTGTCCGGGTAGTGCCCGACCCCGAGCTCGAAGCTGTTGAGCACGTCGAGGCCGACGCCCTGGGCGATGCCCCGTTGCGAGCCCTCGCCGAACCGCGGAACGTACATCACCGCGAACGCCTCGCCGTTGGCGTAGTCGGTCGCGTCGACGACCGGGTCGCCGAACCCACCGGGCGTCTCGGTCGGAACCGATTCGTCCTGGGTCGCCCGGGCCTGCTCGAGCCACTGCGACGAGAGGTCGGATGCCGCCTCGGACTGCTGCGAGGCCATGATCGCGTCGTTCCACCACAGCTGCCAGCCGAGGAAGAGCAGGATGAGCACGCCGGCGGTGACGAGCAGCTCGCCGAGTACCCCCACGACGGTCGTCGTCGATCGCGGACGGGCCGGCGGCGCGTCCGGCGACTCGGGCCGATCCGCGGTCTGGAGGGAGTCGGCCCGGTCCTCGGAGGATCGCTCGGGCATAGGGGCGATTCTATTCGCCCGCGGGTGCACGGTCGCCGAGAGCCCTCTCGCGATCGACTAGAATCTCCCGCATGGCACGCACGAATTCATCCAAGCCCGCCCGCGCGGAGCAGCCGAGCGGCGAGGACGCGCCGAACCCCGTCTGGTTCAAGCCGGTCATGTTCGGCTTCATGCTGCTGGGGCTGATCTGGATCATCGTGTTCTACGTGAGCCAGGGCACGCTGCCCGTCGCCGACCTCGGGTCCTGGAACATCCTCGTGGGATTCGGCATCGCGTTCATCGGCTTCCTCATGACCACACGCTGGCGCTGACCGGCAGGACGACGACGCGGGGCGGATGCTGTGGCATCCGCCCCGCGTTTTTCATGTCTCTGCACAGTGTTATCCACAGGTTCCACAGGGTTCTCCACACGATCCACAGGCTGTGGAGGGCGGGGAGGCCCGGAATTCCGGACATCGTGTGGAATCACACCGGTGTAACTCTCCCCAACTGTGCACAACGTTGTGGATAACCGTCCGGGTGTCGCGGACGGGGTTCCGATCGGTCAGATCAACGGGAGGTAGAAGTACCGGAGGGACAGCACGACGAGCACCGCGACGAGGGCCGCGAGCAGGCCGAGCTGCAGGGCCTTCTGGTCCCGCTTGCGCGTCTCGACGTAGATGAGGCCCACGAGCGCGCCGCCGACCAGCCCGCCGAGGTGCGCCTGCCACGAGATGTTGAATCCCGGGACGAACCCGATCACGAGGTTGATGCCGACCAGTACCAGCAGCTGCGTCGCACTGCCCCCCAGCCGGCGCTGGATCACGAGGAACGCCCCCATGAGGCCGAAGATCGCTCCGGAGGCCCCGACCACGCCCGTGCGCGGATCGGCGAGCCAGAGCACCGCGACCGACCCCGCGAGGCCCGAGATGAGGTAGAGCGCGAGGAACCGCCAGCGACCGAGCAGGCCCTCCAGAAGCTGCCCGAAGATCCAGAGCGTGTACATGTTCAACGCGACGTGGAACAGCAGTCCCGTCGAGTGCACCAGCAACGAGGTGAGCATGCGCCACGGCTCGAAGTTGAACGGCAGCGAGTAGACGCCCGCATAGAGCAGGCGATCGGTCACCGCCAGCCCCGGGATGAGCTGCAGGACGAACACGGCCAGCGTGATGCCGATGATCGAGTACGTCACGACGGGCGCGCCGCGCTCGGCGGCCGCCCGCGCGCGGGTGAGCACGGCCGGCTTCGTGCGCGGCGCCGACGCGCGCTGCTCCCGCATGCACTCGGGACAGATCACCCCGACCGGCGCGGGCGTCTGGCATTCGCCGCAGATGGTGCGGCCGCACCGCTGGCAGAGCACGAAGCTCTGCCGATCGGGATGCCGGTAGCAGAAGCTCTCGCGCTCGGGCGCCGGGTCGCTCACCTCCGGCGTCTCAGCGGCGCTCGACCGAGATCGTCTCGATCACGACGTCGTCGAGCGGGCGGTCGCGCCCATCGGTCGGGACGGCGGCGAGCTTGTCGACGACGGCCTGGCTCGCGGCATCCGTCACCTTGCCGAAGATCGTGTGCTTGCCCTGGAGCCAGGTGGTCGGGCCGACGGTGATGAAGAACTGCGATCCGTTCGTGCCGCGCCCGCCCTGGGTACCGGCGTTGGCCATGGCGAGGACGTAGGGCTCGGTGAAGTCCAGCTCGGGGTTGATCTCGTCGTCGAACCGGTACCCCGGTCCGCCGACGCCCTGCCCGAGCGGGTCGCCGCCCTGGATCATGAAGCCGGGGATGATGCGGTGGAACACGACGCCGTCGTACAGCGGGTCCGTGGACTTCTGCCCCGTACCGGGGTGGGTCCACTCGATCTCGCCCGTCGCGAGTCCGATGAAGTTCTCGACGGTCTTGGGGGCGTGGTGGCCGTAGAGGTCGACCTTGATGTCGCCGTGGTTGGTGGTGATCGTCGCGACTGCGGTGGGGTTCGGCATGACGTCGATTCTCTCACGTGGGGGTTCTCGCCGCGGTATGCAACCCCCCGTACTCCCACCCCACATCCAGCCCGTTCGATGGCAGGATGGAGGAGTTCGCTGCACAACGATGGAGGTCGAGATGAGCCTGTCACGCAAGCGCCGGAAGGAACTCAAGCGGCTGCGCAAGGGTGCAGAGGAACTGTGGGGGGACCAGCAGGACGTCCTCGACCAGGCCGCGAAGATGGCTCGCCAGGCGGGCCGTCAGGTCAACCTGCTCACTCAGGAGGAGGTCGTGCCGCGTGTTCGCACGGGGTACGAGAGCTACGTTCGTCCCGGCCTGCTGCAGGTCAAGTCGGCGGCCCGCGGTGCGGGTGAAGGCGCGGAGCGTGCATTCGGCACCGCGCTCGGCTCGCTGATGTCGATCGGCGACATCGCGAACGACACGCGGGTGCGCCGCGCGCTCCAGCGCGTCTCGCCGCGAGCGGCGGCCGTCGTGAAGCAGAACCAGAAGCAGGGCCCGGGTGTCGGCACGTACCTCGCCATCGGCGCGGGGATCGTGGCGGCCGCGGGCGTGGCCTATGCGGTCTGGCAGACGTTCCGCGCCGACGACGAGCTCTGGGTCGCCGACGAGGAGCCGACGACGTCCTCGTCCGCCGAGTCGAGCGCGAGCCCGACGCCGGTGATCTGACGCACCACGGTTTCTCGACGGCCCTCACCCGGTGATCCGGGCGGGGGCCGTCGTCCGTTTCCCTCAGGGCCAGCACCGAGATCGCGCGCGATCGTGAGATTTCCCTTGCGCTCATATGACGGATGCCGCTATCGTCAACTCTCGGCCCGCCACGACGGCAGATGAGAGGAGGCGAGACCACGATGATGATCCGGAGCATTCACACCCCGATCCGTACGGAGGTCGCCTTCCTCGGCGCCCCGTTCGCGGCCTGCTGACACGCGCACTTCGCGCTGACCGCAGGTTCCGCATCCGCCTGACGATGCCGCCCGCTCACTGAGCCGGCCGCCCGTCCCTCCGGCGCCCGCTCGACCGCACGACCATGCGCGGTCGCGGCCCCGCCGATCTCCTCCCCTCACCTGATGCGCAGGGCATCGGTCCGCCCTCCCGGCGGCCGGGCGTCGCGTCGACGGCGTGGGGACCCGCTCGTCTCCTCACCGGCGCGCGCGCCCGCGCGTGCCATCCGTTCGCACCACCCGATGAAGGAATGATCGTGAACACGACGCTCACCGCCACCCGTTCGACCGCGCAACAGGCGGAGGACCTCCGCGCCGGCGCCGGCCGCCTGCGCGAGCGGCTCGCCCGTCGCGCCGGACTCGCGCTGCTCGCATGGAGCCTGGCCGCCGAGGCCCGCCGCCTGCGTGAGACGCACCGCGACGACCTCGCGATGCGGCTCGACGCCGACCGCCTGCGCGAGGCGAACTTCGCCCGACTCGTCCTGCTCGGCCGGACCCTCTGATCGAGATGCCCGCCGTGCCGGACCCGATCGCCACGGCCCCGTCCGCCAGCCGGACGGGGCCGTCGCCGTCTCCGCCGGCCGCCGCGGTTCAGCCCCTGGGGAGCATGCCCTCCGCCGGCTGCTCCTCGTTCAGCCTCAACGCGATCTCGAGCAGGCTCACGCGCGTGAGGTCGTGGATGGCGTCGAGCGGGAACCACCGCGCCTCGTCGCTCGAGCCGCCGACCTCGTTGCGGAGTTCACCGCCGACGACACGCGCACGGTAGAGGACCCGCATGGCGTAGAGCGGCGCCCGACCGTGGTGGCGTTTCGCTGCCGGGACCACCATGGTGTCGATGCCGAGCAGCCGCTCGATCTCGGCGTCGTAGCCGGTCTCCTCGCGGATCTCGCGGATCGCGGCGTCGTACGGGTGCTCGGCGCCCTCGATGCCTCCGCCCGGCAGCGTCCAGGCCGAACGGCCGTGCTCGTTCCAGTGGGACAGCAGGATCTCGCCGTCTCGGATGATGACCCCGTACGCGGCGATGCGGATGTCCATTCCGCCACTGTATTACCCGCGTCGCAGTTCCAGCAGCGACGTCTGCCCGTCGGCTCCGCGACGCGAGGCGGCGATCCAGCCGACCGCGCGGGCCTCCGCCGCCGCCGCACGATACTGGCTGCGGTGGAGCTCGACGAGCACGCAGCCGTCGGCGCCGACCCACTCCGCGGCCTGCGCGATCAGCGCGCGCACGTGGTCGAGGCCGTCGGCACCCGCGGTGATGGCCGCGGTCGGTTCGTGCTCTCGGGCCTCGCGGGGCATCAGGCCGAGCGCCGACGCCGGGACGTAAGGCGGCACGGCCGCGACCACGCTGCAGCGTCCGCGGAGCTCCGCCGGCAGCCCCGCGAGTGCGACGCTCCGGTGCACGCCCGCGGACGCCGGTAGGTTGCGGCGGGCGTACCCGAGCGCGACCGGGTCCACGTCGGCGGCGTGCACCTCGGCGTCGGGCCGTTCCAGGGCGACGGATGCCGCGATCGGGGCGACGCCGCAGTACGCCTCCAGCATCACGGGATCGCGCCGGTCGCGGAGCGCGCGCACCGCGGCGCGGGCGAGCAGGAGGCTCCGCTGACGGGGCACGAACACGTCGGGGCCGACGGACAGGCGCAGCCGGCCGAATCCGACCCACCCCACGACGTGCTCGAGCGGCTCGCCGGCCTCGCGGCGCCGCGCCATCCGCTCGAGCTCCCCGCTGTCGCGGGCGGTCGAGCGGAGCGCCGCGGCCTCATCCTCGGCGAACACCGAGCCGGAGGCGCGCAGCCGGGCCGCCAGCGCGTCGGCGGCATCGGGGTCGGGGACCGTCACGGCGCGAGCCTAGGGCATCGCCGAGCGGACCACACCGAACCGTGAGCGTCCGGCCGGCGATCGCCCCGCGCGGACGCGTCGGCGGCCCGGAACCGAGGTTCCGGGCCGCCGACGGAAGTGCGGTGAGCGTGCGGACGATCAGTCGCAGAGGTCGCGCGCGGTGTCGTTCTTGCCCTGGCCGCCGAGCGCCTGCACGACCTGGCCGACGTTGGTGAATCCCATGTAGCCCTCGGTGTTGATGAGCTTGTGGATGCCGCCGAAGCAGTCGGCGGAGTGGCCGGCCGCCTGGGCGGGGGCGGCCGCGAGGCCGACGGTGGCGAGGCCGACGATGAAACCGGTGGCGAGAATGCGCTTCATTGGAATTCCCCTTCTCTGGACGAGTGCGAGTTCACCCGTTTACCTGTACTTCCAGAGCAGACGTCGATTCGGATGCACCCGCCGCGAACTTTTTCCGGCGTTCGCTCATCGGGCGCGGCGCGTGCACTCGGCCCCGCACGACGAGGGATGCGGGACGCGGAGAGCGGAGGGAATCGAGATGTGGAGCCTAGGAGATTCGAACTCCTGACATCCTGCTTGCAAAGCAGGCGCTCTACCAACTGAGCTAAGGCCCCGGGTCGGGCGCCATGCGCCCGGTTGTGGAATTGTTCGGAGTGGGGATACGAGGACTTGAACCTCGGACCTCTTCGTTATCAGCGAAGCGCTCTAACCGCCTGAGCTATATCCCCGGATTTCGGCCGAAGGACAGACTACCCGACGCTGCGGGAACTGCGAAATCGAGCCGAGGCAGCCGGTCAGCTGTTGGTGAATCCGACCAGGATGCCGCCCGTGATCTTCACGCTGAGGTTGTACAGCACCGCCACGACGGCACCCAGCGCGGTCGTCACGACGAGGTTCAGCAGCGACACGATCACCGCGAAGCCCATCACGTTGCCGAGCGAGAAGAACGTCCGCAGGTCGGTCCCGGCGCCGGCGACATCCTGCACGAGGCTGTTCACCTGCTCGAAGATGCCGGTGGAGCTCAGCACCGTGAACACAAGGAACGACGCGACGATGTTCACGACCGCGAGGCACACGGCCACAAGGAACGAGAGCTTCACCGCCGACCAGAAGTCGACGTACACCAGCCGGAGGCGCACCTGCTTGCCAGGCGGCTTCCGGTTCGTCTTCTTGGCCAGCTTGTCGGCGACACTGCTCATGACGGTCACTCCTCTCCCGCGGTCTCGACCGCATCGGTCTCGGTGGCCTCGTCCGCGAGATTCCGCTCGGAATTCCTCGCGATGGCGATGATGCGGTCATCTGCGACGAACTTCGCGAAGACCACGCCCATCGTGTCCCTGCCCTTGGCGGGGACCTCGGCGACGTCAGAGCGTACCACCTTGCCGCTGGCAAGGACCACGAGCACCTCGTCGCGCCGGGAGACGATCAGGGCGCCGGCGAGCGTTCCCCGGTCTTCGTTGAGCTTCGCGACCTTGATGCCGAGCCCGCCTCGCTGCTGCTTGCGGTACTCCTCGACCCGGGTGCGCTTGGCGTAGCCGCCCTCGGTCACGACGAACACGTAGGTGTCGGACGGGCTCGTCTTCTGGCCGGTCGCGTCGGCCGGCGCGGCGACCGCCTCGGCCGCCTCCGCCTCGGTCGAGCCGGGCACGACGGATGCCGCGAGCAGCTCGTCGCCCGGACGGAAGCTCATGCCCTTGACGCCCGACGTCGCGCGACCCATGGGGCGGAGCGCGCCATCCGTCGCCTCGAACCGGAGCGACATGCCCTTCTTCGACACGAGGAGGATCTCGTCGTGCTCGTCGACGAGCATCGCGGAGACGAGCTCGTCGCCCTCGCGGAGGTTGATCGCGATGACGCCGCGCGAGCGGTTGGTGTCGTACGCGGTCAGCTCGGTCTTCTTGACGAGTCCGTCGCGCGTGGCGAGCACCAGGTACCTCGCGACCTCGTAGTCGCGGATGTCGAGGATCTCGGCGATCTGCTCGTCGGGCTGCAGCTCGAGCAGGTTCGCGAGGTGCTGGCCCTTCGCATCGCGGCCGCCCTCCTGGATCTCGTACGTCTTCGCCCGGTACACGCGCCCCTGGTTGGTGAAGAACAGCAGCCAGTGGTGCGTGGTGGTGACGAAGAAGTGGTCGACGACGTCATCCGCCCGGAGTTGCGCGCCCCTGACGCCCTTGCCGCCGCGGTGCTGCGACCGGTAGTTGTCGCTGCGCGTGCGCTTGACGTACCCGCCGCGGGTGACGGTGACGACCATCTCCTCTTCCGGGATGAGGTCCTCCATCGACATGTCGCCGTCGAACCCGTGCAGGATGTGGGTGCGGCGCTCGTCGCCGTACCTGTCGACGATCTCGGCGAGCTCGTCGGCGATGATGGTCCGCTGGCGGGCCGGCGTCGCGAGGATCTCGCGGTAGTCGGCGATCTTTCGCTCCAACTCGGCGGCCTCGTCCATGGTCTTCTGGCGCTCCAGCGCGGCGAGCCGCCGCAGCTGGAGTTCGAGGATCGAGCGGGCCTGGAGCTCGTCGATGTCGAGCAGCGTGACGAGTCCGTCGCGTGCGTCCTCGGCCGTCGCCGAGCGGCGGATCAGCGCGATCACCTCGTCCAGTGCGTCGAGCGCCTTGAGGTATCCGCGGAGGATGTGCATCCGCTCCTCCGCCTTGCGGAGGCGGTACTCGGTGCGGCGGACGATCACGTCGATCTGGTGGTCGACCCAGTGCGCGATGAAGCCGTCGATCGGCAGCGTGCGCGGCACGCCGTCGACGATCGCCAGCATGTTCGCGCCGAAGTTGTCCTGCAGCTGGGTGTGCTTGTACAGGTTGTTCAGGACCACCTTGGCCACCGCGTCGCGCTTCAGCACGATCACGAGCCGCTGGCCGGTGCGGCCCGACGACTCGTCGCGGATGTCGGCGATGCCGCCGAGCTTGCCGTCCTTCACGAGGTCGGCGATCTTGATCGCGAGGTTGTCGGGGTTCACCTGATACGGCAGCTCGGTGACCACAAGGCAGGTACGACCCTGGATCTCCTCGACGTTGACGACCGCGCGCATCGTGATCGAGCCGCGACCGGTGCGGTACGCGTCGAGGATGCCCTTGGTGCCGAGGACCTGGGCGCCGGTCGGGAAGTCGGGCCCCTTGATGCGCTGGATCAGCGCCTCCTGCAGCTCCTCGCGCGTGGCGTCCGGGTTCTCGAGGTACCACTGGGCGCCGGCCGCGACCTCGCGGAGGTTGTGCGGCGGGATGTTCGTCGCCATCCCGACCGCGATGCCGACCGAGCCGTTGACGAGGAGGTTCGGGAAACGAGCCGGCAGGATCGTCGGCTCCTGGGTCCGGCCGTCGTAGTTGTCGCCGAACTCGACGGTGTCCTCTTCGATGTCGCGCACCATCTCGAGCGCGAGCGGGGCCATCTTCGTCTCGGTGTACCGGGGCGCGGCCGCGCCGTCGTTGCCGGGCGAGCCGAAGTTGCCCTGGCCGAGGGCCAGCGGGTAGCGCATCGACCACGGCTGCACCAGGCGGACGAGCGCGTCGTAGATCGCCGTGTCGCCGTGCGGGTGGAATTGACCCATCACGTCGCCGACGACGCGGGAGCACTTCGAGAACGCCCGGTCGGGCCGGTACCCGCCGTCGTACATGGCGTAGAGCACCCGGCGGTGCACGGGCTTCAGCCCGTCGCGCACGTCGGGCAGCGCGCGCCCGACGATGACGCTCATCGCGTAGTCGAGGTACGACCGCTGCATCTCGAGCTGCAGGTCGACCTGGTCGATGCGACCGTGGATGCCGGTGCCCTCGCCGTTCTCGTCGGCGCCGGGGTTCACGATGTCAGATGTCAAGGAAGCGCACGTCCTTCGCGTTCTTCTGGATGAAGCTGCGGCGCGACTCCACGTCGTCGCCCATCAGGGTCGAGAAGATCTCGTCGGCGGCCGCGGCGTCGTCCATGGTGACCTGCAGCAGGGTGCGGCTCTCGGGGTTCATCGTCGTGTCCCAGAGCTCCTGGTGGTTCATCTCGCCGAGGCCCTTGTAGCGCTGCACCGCGTTGTCCTTCGGGATCCGCTTGCCCTGCGCGAGCCCGTCCTCGAGCAGCGCGTCGCGCTCGCGGTCGGAGAACACGTACTCGTGGTCGGCGTTCGACCACTTGATGCGGTACAGCGGCGGCTGCGCGAGGTAGACGTAGCCGAGCTCGATGAGCGGCCGCATGTAGCGGAACAGCAGCGTGAGCAGCAGCGTGGTGATGTGCTGGCCGTCGACGTCGGCATCGGCCATGAGCACGATCTTGTGGTAGCGGACCTTCTCGGCGTCGAAGTCCTCGCCGAGACCGGCGCCGAACGCCGTGATCATGGCCTGAACCTCGGCGTTCGCGAGCGCGCGGTCGAGGCGGGCCCGCTCGACGTTGAGGATCTTGCCGCGGATGGGCAGGATCGCCTGCGTCTCGGGGTTGCGGCCCTGCACGGCCGAGCCGCCGGCCGAATCGCCCTCGACGATGAAGATCTCGGAGATGGACGGGTCCTTCGACTGGCAGTCCTTGAGCTTGCCCGGCATCCCGCCGGACTCGAGCAGGCCCTTGCGCCGAGTGGCCTCGCGCGCCTTCCGGGCGGCCATCCGGGCGGTCGCCGCCTGCAGCGCCTTGCGGATGACCTCCTTGGCCTGGTTCGGGTTGCGGTCGAACCAGTCGCCGAGCTGCTCGCTGGTCACGCGCTGCACGTACGACTTCGCCTCGGTGTTGCCGAGCTTGGTCTTCGTCTGCCCCTCGAATTGCGGCTCGGAGAGCTTGACGGAGATGACCGCCGTCAGCCCCTCGCGCACGTCCTCGCCGGAGAAGTTCGCGTCCTTCTCCTTCAGCAGGCCCTTCTCGCGGGCGTACCGGTTGACGAGGGTGGTGAGCGCCGCGCGGAACCCCTCCTCGTGCGTGCCGCCCTCGTGGGTGTTGATGGTGTTCGCGTACGTGTGCACCGATTCGGTGTACGCCGTGGTCCACTGCATCGCGACCTCGAGCGCGATGTGCCGCTCGGTGTCCTCGGCCTCGAACGAGATGACCTCGTCGGTCACGAGGTCGGACTTCTTCGAGCGGTTGAGGTACTCGACGTAGTCGACCAGTCCGCGCTCGTAGAGGAACGTGTCGTGGCGGTGGCCCTGCTCGTCCTCCTCGCCGTCGGAGATCTGGGAGATCTCGCGCAGGTCGGTGAGGTTGATCCGCAGGCCCTTGTTGAGGAAGGCGTACTGCTGGAAGCGGGCGCGGAGCGTCTCGTAGTCGAACTCGACGGTCTCGAAGATGTCCTCGCTCGGCCAGAACGTGATGGAGGTGCCCGTGGCATCCGTCGCCTCGCCCTGCGCCAGCGGCGCGTCGGGGACGCCGACACGGTACGACTGCCGCCAGACGTGACCCTGCCGCTGCACCTCGACCTCGAGCCGGGTGGACAGCGCGTTCACGACGGAGGAGCCGACGCCGTGGAGGCCGCCGGAGACGGCGTACCCGCCGCCGCCGAACTTGCCGCCGGCGTGCAGCACCGTGAGCACGACCTCGACGGTCGAGCGGCCCTCGGTCTTGTGGATGTCGACCGGGATGCCGCGCCCGTTGTCGACGACGCGCACCCCGCCGTCCTCGAGGATCGTCACGTCGATCGTGTCGCAGTGGCCGGCCAGCGCCTCGTCGACGGAGTTGTCGACGATCTCGTACACGAGGTGGTGCAGGCCGCGCGGCCCGGTCGAGCCGATGTACATGCCCGGCCGCTTGCGGACCGCTTCGAGGCCCTCGAGAACCTGGATCGCGTCGGCGCCGTATTCCGGCGTCTGCTGGGCCTTCGTCGGTTCCGCTGTCATGGGTGAATCGGGCTCCAAACCGTCGTTCTGGCGACCCTTGATCCTATCAACACCAGGACCGTTCGACGGCGCTCCGCGCCGATCTGCGGGCTCGTGAGAGCGCCAGTGACCGATTTTGCCCTGTCAGCCGTAGGTGTCGCGCGGACCACGCCCTGGAACCGATCTGGGACCCCTTTTCCAGGTGGGGGCGTCGGGCCCTTGGAAGCGGATGGTGTCGACCCCCGCCTGCGGATGCCGCTCGGCGATCGCGCGGAGGAGGTCGGAGCGCATCATCCGCAACTGGGTGGCCCACGCCGTCGACTCGCATCGGACCTGCAGCACGCCGCCCTCGATCGCGATCGGCTCGGAGTGCAGCGCGATCTCCTCGCCGGCGATCTCGGGCCACGTCGCGAGCAGCTCGTGCTGCGACAGCGGAGCCGTCCACCCGAGCTGGGCGGTCAGCGCGTCGATGGTGGCGCCGAGCGGCTTCGGGTCGCGACCGGGACTGAACGGCTCGCTGCCGGCGGCGTCGCGCGTGCGCGACCGGACGCGGCCCGGACGGATCCTCGGCTCGCCGCCGAAGATCTCGCGGAAGTGCTGGTAGGTGCGCGCGGCTTCAGACATCGGATGGCTCCGACTCGCGCACCGCGGCTCGTGCGGGATCGGCGACCTCCGGGGAAGCGGCGGCCGTGCCTGCCGGTGCGTCGAGCACGCGGCCTGCCTCGATGTGCACCACGCGGCCCGCGAGCGCCGCCGGCACGTCTTCGAGGACGGCCGCCGTGATCAGCACCTGCTCGTACTCGCCGATCGCGTCGGCCAGTCGCTCGCGGCGACGCCGATCGAGCTCCGCGAAGACGTCGTCGAGCACGAGCACCGGATCGCCTGTCGTCGAGTCGCGCCGCAGCAGTTCGGCCGACGCGAGCCGGAGCGCGAGCGCGAACGACCAGGACTCCCCGTGGCTCGCGTAGCCCTTGGCCGGGAGGTCGTTGAGGAGGAGGAGCACGTCATCGCGGTGCGGGCCAGCGAGCGTGACCCCGCGCTCGAGTTCCTTTCGGCGGAGGGCCGCAAGGGCCGCGGCGAATCGCTCGGCCGTCGTCGGCCGATCGCCCGACTCGACGCCGCCGGCGACCGGCCCGCCGGCCTCGGGTGCCGACTCCTCCTCGGGATCGGCGCCGTCGATCGACAGCACCGGCCGCAGCTCGGGCCGGTGGTCGGCGTCGACGATCGAGCGGTACGCGGCGGCGACCGGATCGCGCAGGTCGTCGATCAGCTCGACCCGTCGGTCGATGAGCTCGGCCCCCAGCTCGACGAGGCGTTCGTCCCAGATGTCGAGCGTGGTGAGCTGCGCGGCCGCGAGCCCGCGGGCCCGGGCGCTCTTCAGCAGGGAGTTGCGCTGCTTGAGGACCCGGTCGTAGTCGGCCATGACGCCGGCGAGCCGCGGCATCCGCTGCACGAGGAGCTCGTCGAGCATGCGCCGCCGCACCGAGGGCTCGCCGCGGACGATCGCCAGGTCTTCGGGCGCGAAGAGCACGGTGTGCGCGTAGCGCGGCAGGTCGCGTGGCTTCGCGGCGCCGCGGTTCACCTGGGCCCGATTGGCGCCCTGCCGGTTCAGCTGCAGTTCGAGCAGCACCTCGCGACCGCCGTGCGCCAGGACGGCCCGGACGATCGCGGCGTCGGCACCCGCCCTGATGAGCGCCTGGTCGCTCGACACCCGGTGGGACCCGAGCGTGGCGAGGTAGCCGATCGACTCGACGAGGTTGGTCTTGCCCTGTCCGTTGCGACCGACGATCACCGTGGCGCCCGGCTCGAACTCGAGCTCGGCGGTGCGGTAGTTGCGGTAGTCGGTGAGCGAGAGCCTGGCGACGTGCACGGTGCGGCTCCCTTCTCGGAGGTCCCCACGCTACCCGCCGGCACCGACAGCGGGCGGCCCGTCGGGATCGCGCTCGACCGGCCGACGGCCTAGCGCAGGAGGAGGTTCGGCTGGAGCAGGTACCGGTAGGTGTCGGCGCCGGCCTGCTCACGGGACGTCTGGCTGGTGATCAGCACCGGGCCCGGCTTGTTGGGGTTCTCGGTCTTCGTGAACGAGATGCGGACGAACTCGCTCGGCACCGCCTGCAGGCCGTCGAGGAGGAACTGCGGCTTCAGCGACACCACCGTGTCGTCGCCGGTCAGGATCGCATCGATCGACTCCGAGGCCTGCGCCTGCTCGCTGCCGATCGCCTCGAGGGTCAGTCCGTCGGCGGTGAACGTGTAGCGCAGCGCCGCCTCGCGCTCGAGGACGAGCGCGACGCGACGCGTGGCCTCGATGAGCTCGGCCGTGTTCATGACGGCGTAGTTGTCGACCGTCTCGGGGAAGAGCCGGCGCACCGGCGGGAAGTTGCCCTTGATCAGCAGGCTCGTCACCGTCTTGCGGTCCGCCGAGAACGCGATCAGCTCGCGGTCGTCGCGGCTCGTGATGGCGATCGCGATGTTGCCCGAATGCCCGAACGTCTTGCCGACCTCCTGCAGCGTGCGCGCGGGGACGAGCGCCGTGAGCGCCTCGACGCCCTCCTCGGCCACGCCGCCGCCGTCCCAGTCGATCTCGCGGATCGCCACGCGATAGCGATCGGTCGCGACGAGGCTCACGTTGTTCTCGCGCACCTCGAGCTGCACGCCGGTGATCACGGGCGTGACGTCGTCCCGCGACGCGGCGACGGCGACCTGCGCGACCGCCGAGGCGAACTCCTCGGCCGGCACGACGCCGGTCTGCTCGCCGATCTCGGGGATCGACGGGTACTCCTCGACGGGCATCGAGAGCAGCGTGAAGCTCGCCGACCCGCACGTGACCGAGATCCGCGACTCCTCGGTCGAGACCTTGACCGGCGCGTTGGGCAGCCGGCCCGCGATCTCGGCGAGCAGCCGGCCGGAGACCAGGACGGTGCCCGGCTCCTCGACGTCGGCCTGGATCTCGGTGCGCGACGAGACCTCGTAGTCGAACGACGACAGGACGAGGCCGTCGTCGTTCGCCTGGATGAGCACCCCCGAGAGGATCGGCAGGGTCGTGCGCTGCGGCAGCAGCTTGACGGCGAAGGACACGGCCTCACTGAAGACGTCGCGATTGACCTGGAACTTCACGGTGCTCCCGTTCGTGGAGGTGCTGGGTGGAACCCATGCTATCCGCACGGTCCCTCGGGACGAGGGGGATTTCGGGGTCCGGCTCCCTCGACCGGGCGCCGCTGTCCGAGGTTGTCGATCGCCCCGGATTAACCATCCATCTCTTAACGGTGTTAACCGGTGTGGAAACTGTGGATGGTGTGCGGTGATCCGCACAACGACGGGGCGGCGGGGCCGATCGGGCTGTGCACGGTGTGTGGAGACCGGTGCGTGGACCTCGGATCGCACCGCGCAGGCCGATGCGGTTGTGCACAGGCCGGCGAACGGTGTGCACAGTCCCGGCGGGGTTGCTCGTTAACAATCCACAGATTGTCCACACCTGTGTGGAATTGGCTCAGGTGTTTCGCAGGAACGCCGAACAGCCCCGTGGATGGGGGCGTTCGGGAGCATGCGCGGAGCGGCGCCGCGGCATCCGAGCGTCGGCTCGGATGCATCCGGTCGACCGGGCGGCTCAGCGGAAGCGCGACTGCTGCTTGATGCGAGCGGTCAACTCGGTGACCTGGTTGTAGATCGAGCGACGCTCCTTCATGAGCTCCGAGATCTTCTTGTTCGCGTACATCACCGTCGTGTGGTCGCGGTTGCCGAACAGCTGCCCGATCTTCGGCAGGCTGAGGCTCGTCAGCTCGCGGCAGAGGTACATCGCGATCTGGCGTGCCGTCGCGACCGCCTGGGACCGGCTCGAGCCGTACAGGTCGTCGACCGTGAGCTTGAAGTACTCGGCGGTCGCCGTGATGATGTCGACCGGCGCGATGACGTTGTCCGTGTCATCCGTGATCAGGTCCTTCAGGACCGTCTGCACGAGCGGCATGTCGACCGGCGTCCGGTTCAGGCTCGCGAACGCCGTCACCCGGATGAGCGTGCCCTCGAGTTCGCGGATGTTGCTCGAGACCTTCGAGGCCATGTACTCGAGGATGTCGTCGGGCACCTGGAGCCGCTCGTTCTGCGCCTTCTTGCGCAGGATCGCGATGCGCGTCTCGAGGTCGGGCGCCTGGACGTCGGTGATCAGGCCCCACTCGAAGCGGCTGCGCATGCGGTCCTCGAAGCCGGTGAGGTGCTTGGGCGGGACGTCGCTCGTGATGACCACCTGCTTGTTGTGGTCGTGGAGCGTGTTGAAGGTGTGGAAGAACGCCTCCTGCGTCTCCGCCTTGCCCTGCAGGAACTGGATGTCGTCGATCAGGAGGATGTCGATGTTGCGGTACCGCTGCTGGAAGAGCGAGCCGCGGTTGTTCGCGATCGAGTTGATGAAGTCGTTGGTGAACTCCTCCGAGCTCACGTAGCGGACGCGGATGCCGGGGTAGAGGCTCATCGCGTAGTGGCCGATGGCGTGCAGGAGGTGGGTCTTGCCGAGGCCCGAGTCGCCGTAGATGAACAGCGGGTTGTAGGCCTTCGCCGGCGCCTCGGCGACGGCGACCGCGGCGGCGTGCGCGAAGCGGTTCGACTGGCCGATGACGAAGCTGTCGAACGAGTACTTGGGATTCAGGCGTGCGTCGCGGGGGCGGTCCGGGTTCCCCGGGCTGTCGAAGACCGACTGGTGCGACGCCGGGAGCTCGACCGGGTCGAGTCCTCCGTCGATCGCGTGGATCCCCGGGCCGGCGCCGTCGCCGAGTCCGGCCGCGGCCATGGGCTCGGCCTGCCGGGCGTCCTCGAGCTCGGGATTCACGACCACGTAGAACGAGGTGACGGGCGACGGGCCGTCGATGGCGCTCATCGCCGACAGGAGGGAGATCCGCATGCGCTGGTTGAGCATGCTCGCCGTGAAGTCGTTCGGCACCTCGAGGTAGAAGGTGCCGGCGGCGATGCCCTTCGGTTCCACCAGGTTCAGGAACCCCTGGAGCATCGGCGTGATCGCCTCATCTTCCGACAACCGTTCGAGGACCGTGGCCCACGTGTCGGAAATGGGCTGTTCTGTCATCGCTCCCCGCATTCTCTGCACCGTCGTCCGGCCGCTCGTCGCTCCCCCGAACGACAGGCGGAGCGGCCCGAAGGCTCTGTTCACAGCGTTGTCCACTGCCTGTGAGCGAAGTTGCGAGATGCGCGAGATTCCGCCGCACAGGCTGGGGATAACTGGTCACACACGCTAGCGAATCGGAGTGCCCCCGACAAATGCCGATCCGCGGATCCCGAGCGCCCACGGCGTGTCGTTCCGACGGGCAAGCTGGGGATCGGTGGAGAATATGCAGTTCGGGGTGGGCTCGGTTTGACCGCGGCATCCGCAGGCCGTAGTTTTAATCAGTTGACCGCAGCCCTTTCGGGCACCGAGTTTTCCCCCCGGCGCACCGTTGACGCGTCCGGGCGCGGAGATCCCTGAAGCCGGAGAAGAAGAATGAGCAAGCGTACGTTCCAGCCCAACAACCGCCGCCGCGCCAAGAAGCACGGCTTCCGCGCCCGCATGCGCACGCGCGCCGGCCGCGCCATCCTCGCGGCCCGCCGTGCCAAGGGCCGCACCGAACTCTCCGCGTAAGCGATCGGTGCTCGCCAAAGCGAATCGCGTCACGAGCGCCGATGACTACCGGTTCATCGTGCGCCGTGGCGCGAAGGTCGCCGGTGCCCACACCGTGAGCTACCTCCGCTCACGGGAGTCGGGCACCGACGCGCGCTTCGGCTTCATCGTCTCCAAGAAGGTCGGCTCGGCCGTCCGTCGCAACCTCGTCCGGCGCCGGCTGAAGGCCGCATGCCGTGAGCTCGTCGACGGCGGAGTCTCCGCGATCGACGTCGTCGTCCGCGCACTGCCGACGGCGGCCGGCGCCGACTTCGATTCCCTCAGGGCCGACGTGGTCTCGGCACTCGACGTGCACGAGCGTCGACGTTCCGGGTCGCGTGCGCGTCCCTCGTCGGCAGCGGATGCCGCCTCCCCCTCCCTCGCAGCGAAAGACGCGTGACGTGCGAGACCTCGCCTGGTTCGTCTGGCTCCTCCCCCGCAACGCGGGCGTCCTGCTCATCCGCGCCTATCGGGCGGTGGTGTCCCCGCTGTACGGCGACGTCTGCCGGTACTACCCGTCCTGCTCGGCCTACGGTCTCGGCGCGGTGCAGCACCGCGGCCTGGTGGTCGGCTCGGCGCTGACCGGCTGGCGGATCGTGCGCTGCAACCCGTGGTCGAGGGGCGGCGTCGACGACGTGCCCATGCCGCGGGTGCGGCGCTTCCACGTGACCCGGTTCGGCTTCGTGATCCCGCCCGGGTGGGCACGGTCGGCGGAGTCCTCCGAGCGTCGTGCCCGACGGGGTCGTCGCCGCGCCACCGGCCCGGCGATCGCCTGGCTGGGCGGCCACGTCCACGCCGACCACGAACACCGCGGACGTCCCGCCGACGGCGCCGCGCCCGCGGCATCCGCGACCGATCGCCCCGCGGACCCGGACCTCTCCCCCACCATGTCCCGAAAGGACTGACCCGCTCCAATGGACATCTTCAGCATCATCCTCTGGCCCATCAAATGGGTCATCGAGCTGATCCTCGTCGCGTTCCACTCGCTGTGGACGTTCGTGGGCCTGCCCTTCGAGGCCGGCATCACCTGGGTGCTCTCGATCGTCGGCCTGGTCATCGTGGTCCGCGCCGCGCTGATCCCGATCTTCGTGCGCCAGATCAAGAGCCAGCGCCGCATGCTCGAGGTCGCCCCGCAACTGAAGAAGATCCAGGACAAGTACAAGGGCAAGAAGGACCAGTTCTCGCGTGAGGCCATGTCGCGCGAGACCATGGACCTCTACAAGCGCACCGGCACGAACCCGCTCTCCTCCTGCCTCCCGCTCCTGCTGCAGATGCCGATCTTCTTCGGCCTCTTCTCGGTGCTCAACGACGCGTCGCGCAACCCCGAGCGGGGCGGCGTGGGTGCGATGACCCCGGAGCTCGCCGACTCGTTCGCCAGCTCGACCTTCCTCGGTGCGCCGCTGAGCTCCACCTTCATCGAGGCCATGAACGCGGGCGGCCCGTGGCAGGTCATGGTCGTGGCCGTCGTGATGATCATCCTGATGACCGCGTCGCAGTTCATCACCCAGCTGCAGATCGTCTCGAAGAACATGTCGCCCGAGACCAAGGCGAGCCCCATGTTCCGCCAGCAGCGCATCCTGCTGTACCTGCTCCCCCTCGTGTTCGCCGTCTCCGGCGTCGCCTTCCCCCTCGGCGTGATGTTCTACTGGCTCGTCTCGAACTTCTGGACCATGGGCCAGCAGTTCATCGTCATCCGCAACATGCCCACGCCCGGGAGCGAGGCCGCGAAGGCCCGTGAGGCGCGCCTCGCCAAGAAGGGCAAGCTCGTCGTCGAAGGGCCCGCGGATGGCGCATCCGAGGAGCCCGAGAAGAAGACCACGCAGCGTCAGCAGCCGGTGAGCAAGAACCGCGGCAAGAAGAAGAGGAAGTGACCCCGATGACCGACGTCAAGCCCGACTCGGCGAACCGAACCCTCGAGCAGATCGAGGAGGAGGGCGACATCGCGGCCGACTACATCGAGGAGCTGCTCGACATCAGCGACCTCGACGGCGACATCGACATCGACGCCCGCAACGGCCGCGCGTATGTCTCGGTGCACGCTTCCGAGGGCGCCAACCTCTCCCTGCTGTCCAAGCCGGACGTGGTCACCGCCCTGCAAGAGCTCACGCGGCTCGCCGTGCAGACCAAGACTGGCGCGTTCTCGCGCCTCATCCTCGACATCGGCGGTTCGCGCGATGCGCGACGCGATGAGCTCAACCGCCTGGTCGTCCGCGCGGCCGAGCGCCTCGAGGCCGGCGCTGCCGAGGCCGCACTGCCCCCGATGTCGTCGTACGAGCGCAAGCTGGTGCACGACCTGGTCGCCGAGCGCGGGCTGCACTCGGAGTCGCGCGGCGAAGGGGCCGAGCGCCACACCGTGATCACTCGCGTCGGCTGATTCGGCGCCCGTCCGTTTCACGTGGAACATGACTGAGCACTTCCCCCACTGGCGCGAGGCGCTGGAGACCGAGCCCGCCTCGGCGGCGACGGTGTTCGGCGACCAGCTTGCGACTGTTCGGCGTTTCACCGAGAACCTCGCCCTCCACGGCGAGGAGCTGGGCCTGATCGGTCCGCTGGAACTCCCGCGACTCTGGCGCCGCCATGTCGTCAACTCCGGGTTGGTCGCTCCGCTGCTCCGACCCGGTCGGGTCGGGGATGTCGGCTCCGGTGCGGGCCTGCCGGGCGTCGTCCTGGCGATCGCCCGTCCCGACGTGCACCTGACGCTGATCGAGCCAATGGAACGCCGCGTCGCGTGGTTGAACCGCCAGGTCGACGAGCTGGAGCTCGAGAACGTCGACGTGGTCCGAGCGCGCGCCGAGGAGGCCAAGCTGAATGGGCGCTTGGATCAGGTCACCGCGCGCGCGGTGAGCGCACTGCGCACGCTGATCCCGATCACGGCGCCCCTGCTCGCCCCGGGCGGTGAACTGATCCTGATGAAGGGCGCAGGCGTCGCGGGCGAGATCGGCGCCGCCGAGAAGGCGATCCGGAAGTTCCGCCTCCAGGACGTCGAGACCCTCGTTCTCGGCGAGGGCGTGGTCGACGAGGTGACCCGGGTGTTCCGGGCGCGCGTTCCGGGAGCGTAGGTCACGCTGCGCCGGCTTCCATCGGTGCCGACCGCATCCTCCGCGGGGATGCGAATGCCCAACTCCACCGATCACCGTGCGTCGGGGATCGCTCGCGTGCGGCGTTTCACGTGAAACACCGCGGTCCTGAGATACGGCCGCTCCCCCAGTGAAGCTCGGAGTCGATCCCCGCTGAGCTTTCCGGTCGCGATCGATCCGGCATCTGCCGCCGGCCGTATCGAGCGCGGGCATTGGGGACCCGCTCGCATGCGGCGTTTCACGTGAAACACCGTCGAGCCCGGTGCTGCTGGCGCCGGAAGGCGGAACCCGCCGCCGTTCTCTGTCGCCGACCTGCGTACCGCTCCCCGCCGTTCCGCCCTGGGGTCGCTCGATGCTGTACCGCGCTCAGCGGGCGAGGGCTCGGTCGACGGCCGGCGGACACCGCGGACCTCGATCGAGTCGGCTGCCGCGGGCGTCGGTCGGTCAGGGTGCGCTCGTCTTGCCGCGCCTCCCGCCGCACCGGCCTCGGTCGTCTCGCTGCTCTCCCCCCGATCGTCGGCGGACGCCGACCCGAGCCGTCCACATGTGGACGGATCAGCCCATGCGCGTGGAGCGTCGCGGGCGCCTCGGCGACCCGACGCCGCGTCGCCGCCGGATCCTCCTCGAGCGCGGCCAGACCCGCGGCCACCAACGACTCGCCGTCGCGGCCCAGCGCAGCGGATCGTGCGATGGCGGCCATCAGGGCCCTCATGCTGACGCGGAAGGTGAGCGCGTGCGACGAGTGGAACCCGCAGGTGTGCTGCCGGCAAGGTGCGGCGCGGACACCCCCCGGCTGCGTCGCTGAGTCCATGACACGGTCCGTGGCGCCGCGAATGCCCGTGCTGCGGTCGCCGCCGCAGTTTCAGTGACGTGCCGGGCCCTGCGCCGCCACGTTTCACGTGAAACGGACGAGATCGACCGCGAGGTGGCGAGGTGCCGTCGGGTGGCTGAGTGGCTCCGGCCGGCGCGTGTTGACCTGCGCCCGGCCGCCCCGCGGACTCCGTGGATGGAGTCGCCGGCGACCGCGAGCAGCGGTCACGGATCGATCTGCAGCGCGGCTGCAGGTTCCGATGGATGGCCGAGGGAACGCGGGCGGTTACAGGATCGGTGGAGTGTCCATCACGCCCTGGGGTGTATCGAACCAGCATGGCGCGATGCGCGAGAGCCGGCCGAGGGTGTCCCTTTGGGTGCGGCCGGGCGCGAAGCGGTGGGGCGCCGCTCGGGTCGGGACGCCTCTCCACGCCACCGACGGCGTTGCCCCCCGGTTCAGGGCATGCGGTTTCCGCCGGGGCCGGATCATCGCGGTACCGTGCCGATGGGAGAACTCGGAAACCCGGCAGAGTATTGCCGACGCGAGCCCGACACCGCGCGGCCGACGGGGTGGTCTGAACCGATGCCCACAGAGTGGCGAGGCCGCTCACAGCTCGTTGGGCTGCTCACGTAGGGGAACGCAGTACCCGAACCGCGGACGATCTGCGCCCGTCCCGCTGTCCGTCCGATGTGAGCTCCTCGCCGTGCAGCAGGCTGCGTTCGTCGTCCCCGACTACCGGTCCGCGCAGCCCGGTGAGCACGCGCGAGATTCCGACCAAAATCTTGAACCAGGAGCGAGCAGTCGACGATTGCGTGCCCCGTTGTCCGCTCGAACGCGCGGGATCCGATCGGTCCGTCCGATGGGCTTCACCGACGGAGCGGCAGCCTGCGTGTCGCCGAGCACCAGCGCCGGGACCGCCCGCTGCCGGCGACGGCAGCTCCCTGAACCATCGGGCGGACCGTTGGAAGGCGCTCGCCAAGTTCCGGCATGCTCGAGGTTACGCCGACGGCTCGGAGCCCTGCGCCGCGTCGCTCCGGCGGCGAGCCGGATCGGTCCCCTGATCCCGCACTCATGGTCTCGCTCCCGCGGTCGAGTCGGATCGGAGCGAGGAATACGGAGCGTTTCACGTGAAACGGACCCTCGAGCACCGCCTCCCGGCTGGGTGCGTCCTGCAGTTCAGCCGAACTCCGAAGCGCGCCGTACGAGGCTTCCGGGCGGGGTCCGACCCGGCGGTTAGGCTAGTCGGAGATCGCCGCGGGACGGAGTGGCAGCGAACTCGAACGGGTGGGAGCAGGCATGGCGAATGGCGGGGGGCGCGGCTGGTTCCGCCGGAGGAATCCGCGTCCCGATCCGACGCCCGCCCCGACGCCCGAGCCCGAGCTGACCCGGATCGAGGCGTACGACGCGGGTCGCGGTGCGGCCGGCGAGACGAACTTCGTGCCCACCGCGTACGTCGACCGGGACCGCGCTCGACGAGAGTTCGATGAGTTGCTCGACCCGAACCGCGCCCCTCGACCGTCGACGAGCCAGGCGGATCGCGCGCTGACGGGCGAACCGCCACGACCTGCACCGGAACGACCCACCGAAGCCACGCAGACACGGGACGCCGACCGTGGCGCGACCACAGCGGCGCGCGAGCCCTTCGACCGAGGTCCGGAGGTCGCGACCGCATCCCGCCCTGCTCCCGTCGCGCCGGTGACCGCCGAGCGGACTGATCCGCGGGTGCCTCCTCCGGAGCCCGATCGGCGAGCTGAGGCGACCAGGCCCGCCCGGTACGACTGGGATGCCGCGACGGCCGCGGCGCTCTCCGATGACGGCGGATCGAGCGAACCCGCGACGACCTCGCCACTCCCGCGGAGCGAGCCCGACCGGCTGCTCGAGGAGATCATCCGCGAGATCGTGGGCGACGCCACGGCGGAGACCGTTTCGAGCCTGCAGCCGCCCCGCGCAGAGCCGGCGAACCCTTCCCCGCCTGTGGCCGAGGCCGCCCCGTCGTCCTCGACGGTCGTCGGCGCGTCCGCGATCGAACCGGGCGGAGTGCATGCAGTGGACGAGGCCATCCAGGACGGGCACGCCTCCCCTGCGGTCGCCCCGCCCACGCCGGACCTGACGGCCGAGCCTGGCGCGCGTACCCCTGACGTTGCGCATGCCCAGGCCGAACCGGAGCATGGAACCGGCGCGTCCACGGGCGACTCGTCAGTGGAGTACCCTTCCGAGGGCGCGGTCGCACCGATTCCCGAGACGCCCGTGCGACACCACGATGCGTCCCCGACCGGCGAGGTCGGGGTCGTCGACTCGCCTTCCGCGCCCCTCGATCGTGAGCCCGGCGTCGCGGAACGCGGTGATGTTTCACGTGAAACACCTGAACAAGACGGAGGAACTCCCCTGGCTGACCAGATTGCCGACGAGACCCGGCGGCGTATCGCGCTCGAGCAGACCGTCCTCCCGCTTCCGCCCGCCACGCGAGTCTTCACGATCTCGAACCAGAAGGGCGGGGTCGGGAAGACCACGTCGGCGGTCAATCTCGCGGCGGCACTGGCTCGCGCCGGGGCGCATGTCCTCGTGATCGACCTCGACCCCCAGGGCAACGCGTCCACCGCACTCGGGGTCGACCACCGTTCGGAGCGGCAGAGCGTCTACGAGGTCCTCGTCTCGGATCTGCCACTCGCCGAGGTGATCCAGTCGTCGACCGAGCACGAGCGACTGGACTGCGTGCCGGCGACCATCCATCTCGCCGGCGCCGAGATCGAACTGGTCTCGCTGGTCGCCCGTGAGCAGCGACTGCGCCGTGCCCTCGATGCACACCTCGCATCCATGGACCGGCCGTACGACTACGTCTTCATCGACTGCCCGCCGTCCCTCGGGCTGTTGACCATCAACGCGTTCGTCGCGGCACGCGAGGTCCTGATCCCCATCCAGTGCGAGTACTACGCACTCGAGGGGCTCTCGCAGCTGCTCAGCAACATCGAGCTCATCGAGAAGCACCTGAACCCCGAACTCAGGCTGACCACGATCCTGCTGACGATGTACGATTCCCGCACCAACCTCGCGCAGCAGGTCGCCCAGGAGGTGCGCGATCACTTCCCCAACCAGACGCTCGACACGATCATCCCCCGCTCGGTTCGGGTGTCGGAGGCCCCGAGCTACGGTCAGAGCGTGATCAGCTACGACTTCGCCTCCAGCGGCTCGCTGTCGTATCGCGAGGCCGCCGCTGAGATCGCGCGGCGCGGTGCGTCGGAACCCAAGGAGATCAACTGATGGCAACCAAGCGGACCGGTCTCGGACGAGGCATCGGCGCGCTGATCCCGACCACCGAGGACGCCCCGCGCATCAATCGCCCGGTCGACGTCTTCTTCCCCGACAGCGAGGCGCCGAAGCCCGCCGTGTCGGCGGTCGAGGATGCCGCGGACGCGAACCTCGTCACCGTGCCCGGGGCACACCTCGCCCGGCTGAACCCCGACGACATCCTGCCGAACGCGCAGCAGCCGCGCACGGTCTTCGACCCCGAGGACCTCGCCGAACTCGTGCACAGCATCACCGAGTTCGGCGTGCTGCAGCCGATCGTCGTCCGGCCGCATCCCGACGAACCCGGGAAGTACGAGCTCGTCATGGGCGAGCGCCGGCTCCGGGCGACGAAGGCCGCCGGACTGGCCACGATCCCCGCGGTCATCAAGGACACCGCCAACGAGGCGATGCTCCGCGACGCGCTCCTGGAGAATCTGCACCGCTCGCAGCTCAACCCGCTCGAGGAAGCCAGCGCGTACCAGCAGCTCCTGTCCGACTTCGGGATCACCCAGGAGGAGCTCGCGACCCGGATCGGTCGGTCGCGGCCGCAGATCTCCAACACGCTGCGGCTGCTCAAGCTCCCCGAAGCAGTGCAGCTCCGCGTCGCCGCGGGGGTTCTGAGCGCGGGGCATGCCAGGGCGATCCTCGCGGCGGGCGATCCCGAGGCCATGCAGAAGCTGGCCGACAAGATCGTCAACGAGGACCTCTCGGTCCGCGCGGCCGAGGCGATCGTCGCGCAGGCGCCGAAGCCGGCTCGTGCGAAGCCGGCCGCCGGCAAGCGGCAGGAGTTCCTCGACGACCTGTCGGGGCGTCTGGGCGACCGGCTCGACACCCGGGTGAAGATCACGCTCGGCGCTCGAAAAGGGCAGATCAGCATTGATTTCGCCACGGTCCAGGACCTCCGCCGGATCCTGACCGAGATGGGCGCGGACCTCGAGGGAATGTAGGCAGCGGCGTTTCGCGGACCGGACCGCCACTCCACCGCTACTCGGCGCCGCGCGCGGCCGCACTCCTGACGAGCTCGTCGTAGAGGGACGCCGCGTCCGTGTCGGATGCCTCGATCGCGAGGGGCAGCAACGACGTCTCGGTCAGGCCTGGCAGCACGTTCGCCTCCAGGAACCAGGGCGTGCCGTGCTCGTCGACGATGAGGTCGACACGCGAGAGATCGCGCAGCCCGAGCGTGCGATGCGCGAGGAGCGCGGCATCCGTCGCTGCCTGCACGGTCGGCTCGTCGAGGCGGCAGGGAGCGAAGAACGTGGTCTCCCCCGCGTTGTACCGTTCCTGGAACGAGTAGACCCCGGTCGTCGGGACGATCTCGACCGCGGTGAGCGCTCGCGGGTCGGCTTCGGGTCCGACGATGCCGATCGCGATCTCGGTGCCGACGATGCGCTGCTCCACCACGGCGACCTCGGCGTAGGTGAACGCCTCGACCATGGCGCGCGGCAGCTCGGACGGGTCTTCGACGATCGAGACGCCCTGCGCCGATCCGCCCGACTCGGGCTTGACGACGAGGTCACCCTGCATCGCCGACCGCACCACGCGGAGGACGCTCGATGCGCCGAGCTCGCGGAAGGCCTCGTGCGACAGCACGATCGAGCGCGGCACCGACAACCCCGCCTGCGCCACGAGCGAGCTCGCCACGGGCTTCGACCAGGCCCGGCGCGCCGCGGCGCCGGTCGAGCCGACCGTCGGCACGCCGAGCGCGGCGAGCAGCTCGAGCAGCGAGCCGTCCTCGCCGCTCGCACCGTGCAGCGCCGGGAAGACCGCGTCGGGGCGGTGCTCGGTCAGGTACGGGAGCAGCCCCGCATCCGGATCGCGCAACTCGACCCGATGGCCCGCCTGCGTCAGCGCATCGGCGACCCGGCGGCCCGAACGGAGGGAGACGTCGCGCTCGTGCGAGATGCCGCCGGCGAGGACGATGACATCGAGACTAGTCGAATCGCTCATGATCAGGGATTTCTCCACTACTTCAGGTCGGTGGGAGGGGCCGGCTCGATGCCGGGGCGTTCGGGCAGCTGCAGTGGTCCGGTGCCCGCGAACGTGTCGAGCAGGTCGAGCTCCCCGTTGACCACGGTCGCCAGGCGCCGGATGCCCAGGCGGATGGCCTCCGGGGTCGGGTAGCAGAACGAGAGGCGGATGGCGTGGCGACCGCGGCCGTCGGCGAAGAAGGCCGTGCCCGGCGTGTACGCGACGAGCTCGCGGACGGCGCGCGGGAGCATCTGCTTCGAGTCGAGGACGTCGGGCAGCGTGACCCAGACGTAGAACCCGCCGTTCGGGTTCGTCCACGACAACTGGGGAAGGTACTCCTGGAGCGCGCCGATCATGGCGTCCTTGCGTTCGCGGTAGACACCGCGGAACGCGTCGATCTGCCCGCGCCAGTCGGCCTGCGAGAGGTACTCGGACACCACCAACTGGCTGAACGACGACGGCGAGAGGATGGCCGACTCGGCCGCCAGGATGAGCTTCTCGCGGATGGCGTGCGGCGCGAGCGCCCACCCGACGCGGAAGCCCGGGGCGAGCGTCTTGGAGAACGAGCCCAGGTACACGACGCCCTCGGGGTCCATGGACCGCAGCGCATCGGGCGCCGGCTCGTCGAAGTGCAGGAGGCCATACGGGTTGTCCTCGAGCACGAGGATCTCGTTGGATCGGCAGATCTCGAGGATCTCGGGCCGTCGGCCGGCCGATAAGGTGACGCCGGCCGGATTGTGGAAGTTGGGGATCGTGTAGAGGAACTTGATCCGTCGACCCTGGCCGCGGAGGTGGGCGATGGTCTGCCGGAGCGCCTCGGGGATCAGCCCGTCCTCGTCCATCGCCACGTGCACCACCGACGCCTGGTACGAGCGGAAGACGCCCATGGCGCCGACGTACGACGGCGCTTCGGCCAGCACCACGTCGCCGGGATCGAGGAAGAGCTTCGCGACGAAGTCGAGCGCCTGCTGAGACCCGGTCGAGGTGACGACGTTGTCGACGGAGGCGCGGATCCCCTCGAGCGACATCACCTCGCGGATGTGCTCCCGGAGCCGCGGGATCCCCTGGCCGGAACCGTACTGGAGTGCCACGGGCCCCTGCTCGCGCATGACCCGCTCGAACGCCGAGGTGATCAGCTCCTGCGGCAGGGCGGACACGTACGGCATGCCGCCGGCGAGTGAGACCACCTCGGGCCGGGATGCCACGGCGAACAGCGCCCGGACCTCGGAGGCGGCGAATCCGGCGGCTCGTTCGGCGTAGTTCGCGTACCAGGGGTCGAGGTTGTTGCCGGCCCGCTGGGGCACTCCGTCAGGGGTCACTGCTGGTTCCGTTCTGCTCAGGGTTCCCATGCTAGCCAGCCGGTCGAGCCGACCCCGAAGCGGATGGCGCTCCGTGACACCGGAGCGGCAGTCATGCCGATGACGGCATCCGATGTCGAGCGGCGCGGCGCGGACGGCGAAGGCCCGCCCCGGCGGACCGGGACGGGCCTCGAGGCGCGAGCGCGCTCAGCCGATGAACTGCGCGAGGTCGGCCTCGAGCATGGGCTTCGGCTTGGCGCCGATGACCGTGTGCACGACCTCGCCGCCCTTGAAGACCTTCATCGCGGGGATGGCGGTGATCTGGTACTTCATCGCGAGGTCGGGGTTCTCGTCGACATTCAGCTTCACGATGTCGAGCTTGTCGGCGTGCTCGCTCGCGATCTGGTCGAGGATGGGGCTGACGGCGCGGCACGGGCCGCACCACTCCGCCCAGAAGTCCACGAGCACGGCGCGCTCGTTCTGCAGCACCTCCTGGTCGAAGGTGGCCTGGGTCACTGCGCGAGCAGTCATGTGTGTGTCTCCTTCTCGAGCGGCGCATGGCGCCTGGGATGCGGCATCCGAGCGGATGCCGCGACGGGAATACTCAGTCGACGCGAGCGAGATCCGCGGCGACCGCCTGGTCGACCTCGACGGCCTCGGCCTCGGCGGCCTCCGGCTGCTCGCCGGTGTCCTCGAGCGCGGCGAGGTAGTGCTCGGCGTCGAGCGCGGCGACGGTGCCCGATCCCGCGGCCGTCACGGCCTGGCGGTAGGTCGGGTCGATGACGTCGCCGGCCGCGAAGACACCGGGCACGGACGTCCGGGACGAGCGGCCCTGCACCGCGATCGTGCCCTCGGGCGTCAGGTCGAGCTTGCCGTGCACGAGGTGCGTGCGCGGGTCGTTGCCGATCGCGACGAAGAGCCCGTCGAGGTCGAGCGCGCGCTCCTGGCCGGTCACGGTGTCGCGCAGCGTGACGCCGCTGACCTGGGTGTCGCCCAGGATGGCGGCCACCTCGGCGTTCCAGATGAACTCGATCTTCGGGTTGTCGAACGCGCGCTGCTGCATGATCTTGGACGCCTTGAGCTCGTCGCGCCGGTGGATCACGTACACCTTGTCGGCGAACCGGGTGAGGAACGTCGCCTCCTCCATCGCCGAGTCGCCGCCTCCGACGACCGCGATCGTCTTCTCGCGGAAGAAGAACCCGTCGCACGTGGCGCACCACGACAGGCCGTATCCCGACAGGCGCTCCTCCTCGGGCAGTCCGAGCTTGCGGTAGGCCGAACCGGTGGCGAACACGATCGCCTTCGCCTCGTGCTCGGATCCGCCGCCGAGCTTCACGCGCTTGACCGGACCCTCGACGTCGAGCTCGACCACGTCGTCGTAGACGACTTCGGTGCCGAAGCGCTCGGCCTGGGCCTGCATCTTGCCCATCAGGTCGGGGCCCATAATGCCCTCGGGGAAGCCGGGGAAGTTCTCGACCTCGGTCGTGTTCATCAGCTCGCCGCCGATCTCGACCGAACTGGCGATGAGCAGGGGCTTCAACTCGGCGCGGGCCGCATAGACGGCCGCGGTGAACCCGGCCGGTCCCGATCCGATGATGATGATGTCGCGCAAACCCGCTCCTGTCGTCCTGCGATGGTCCGCGGCATCCTATCCAGCGGATGCCACGACAAGGTGAACACAGTCTAGGCGGCCGCTATTCCGCCCAGCGGCGCGGCTCGCAGGGTGCTCTCAGGGTGCTCAGCGACGCCGGAGGCGGGCGATGACGGGCGTCGCGAACCCGCGGAGTTCCGGCGACCGCAGGAGCCAGAGGATGCCTCCGTACAGGACGGACATGACCGCCCCGACGAGCGCCATCACCAGCACGGCGCTCCAGCGGTCGGCGATCGCGAACCCGCCCGCTTCGAACCCGCCGAGCACGGATACCAGGGCCACGCCGGCGAGGATCGGCACGATGACCGCGACGACGTCGCGGGCGAGGCTCTTCACGACCCGGGTGCCGTCGAGCCGGCCGAGCTTCGGACGCAGGAGGGCCACGGCGAGCCCGAGCTGGATGATCCCGGCGACGGTGGTCGACAGCGCGACGCCCACGGCGATCCATTCGGGCGGCAGCAGCAGGCAGGTGAGCGCGGCGGCCGTGAAGACGACGACCTGCACGAGCGTGAAGACGAACGGCGTGCGCGTGTCGCCGAGCGCGTAGAAGGTCCGCTGCACGACGAACAGCACGCTGAAGGCCACGAGCCCGATGGCGAAGGCGATGATCACGTTGCCGAGCGCCGCGGCGTTGGCGAAGTTGCCGGGCTGGAAGACCGCCGCGAACGGGTAGGCGACGACGACCAGCACGGCCGATGCCAGCGTGAGGATGAGCATGACCGCCCGGACGGCGCCCGAGAGGTCGTCGCGCACGCGGCCGAGCTCGCCGTCTCTCGCGTGCTCGCTCATGCGGGTGAAGTACGCCGTCGCGATGGAGACCGTGATGACCGAGTGCGGGAGCATGAAGATCAGCCACGCGTTCTCGATCGCCGCCACGGACGCGCCCTGCGCGGAGGCCGTGGCGACGACGCGCGTCTGCACGATCCCGGCGAAGGTGGTGAGCAGGAGCATGCCGAACGTCCAGGCCGCCATCCGGCCGGCGGATCCCAGCCCGACCCCTCGCCACCGGAAGTCGGGACGGTACCGCAGGCCGATGCGTCGCCAGAACCAGAACAGCACCAGGGCCTGGGCCGCGATGCCGAGGGTCGCGGAGCCGGCGAGCAGGGCGATCATGCCGGGCGTCCAGTCCGACGCGTCGCGGGTGCCGTCGGGATCGAAGCCGAAGAGCAGCCCGAAGGCCACGAGGCCGGCCAGCGCGACGAGGTTGTTCAGCACGGGCACCCAGGTGAACGGACCGAAGCTGCGCCGCGCGTTGAGCACCTCGCCGAGCAGCGTGTAGAGGCCGTAGAAGAAGATCTGCGGCAGGCACCAGAACGCGAAGGCGGTGGCGAGGGCGAGGGTGTCCGGGGGGAAGCTGCCGCCGTAGAGCCAGGCGAGGACGGGGGCGAGTGCCGTCGCCGCCACCGTTGCCGCGCCGACCACCACGAGGGCCAGCGTCACCAGCTTGTTGATGTACGCGCTGCCGCCGTCGGCGTGGGCGCTCGCGCGCACGATCTGCGGGACCAGCACCGCGCTCAGGACTCCGCCGGCCACGATCACGTAGATCGTGTTCGGCAGTCCGTTGGCGACGGCGAACGCGTCGGCGCTGGCCGACCCGACCACGCCGATGGTCGCGGCGAGCACGATCGCCTTGAGGAACCCGAGCAGGCGCGACACGATCGTGCCGGACGCCAGGAAGAGACTCGCTCGGGCGATCCGGTCTTCAGCCATTCGGTCGTTCCTCCGGAGTCTCGGGGTGCTCACCGGGCGCGGCGGGCGGCTCGACGCGCGATGCGGCGGCCTCGTCGTCGGTGGTCGCGGGCGTGGCATCCGCGGCCGACTCGGCCCGGGCCGTGCGCCGCCGGCGCACGCTGCGGAGGACGCCGATCGCGAAGACCGCGACCGCGATCGCGGCGAGCACGGCCGCTCCCACGCCCTCCCAGTCGGCCTGCACGTTCGCCGGCACCGTGACGGCGTCGCCGACGGGCGTGCCGTCGGGCGAGGCCAGCGACACCTCGAGCGCGACCTCGCCGCTGCCGACGCCGGCGGCGACCGGAACGCTGACGGTGCTGCGGGTCTCGGCCTCCACGACGACGTCGACGGAGTCCTCGACGATGAGCCGGCCGTTCGAGGGCGCGACGCTCACGATCACCTCGACCGGGTAGGGCAGCGCGTTCAGGATCGTGATGGGGATGCCGGTCTCGCTGGCGACGACGAGCACCGTGCTGCTCGGCACGATCGAGACGGCATCGGTGATCGCCCGCTGCTCGACCAGCCAGCCCCCGACCGCCCCGGTCCAGTCGACGTCCATGCCGATCCAGCCCGTCGCGAGCAGCGCGAGCAGGTCCCGACGGGTGGGCGCGGTCAGGACCGAGGGGTCGGCGAGCACGTCGGAGAACTCGTCGACCGATCGCTCGGCGGCCAGCATGCGCCGGACGTTGTCGAGACGCTGCTGCGGCTCCGGAAGCGGGACCAGCGTGCGCGCGGTCGGAGGCGCGCCGACCGCGTCGACGAGCGTCGCCGGCTGCGACCACGGCGTGCTCGAGAGGGCGGCGATGGTGGCGGCCACCCGGTCGGCGTCCCCGCCGCCCGACCGGGCGAACGTCACGAGGAGCGTGCTCGGACCGTCGGCCGAGGCGAGCGCGAGTTCGGCCACGCCGCGGGAGAGGGCGGCGCGCCACTCGGTGTCGGATGCCGCACCGGCCGCGGCGCGGAGCGCGGGGGTCACTCGGTCGTCGGCGACGACCGCCGCACGACCGTCGACCGTGGCGGCCGCGCCCGCGGTTCCGGCGACCGGCTCGACGTTGCCCGGGGCGAGGATGGCGGTGGTGAGGCCCCCCGCGGCGAACATGTCGAGGTCGCCCGACGCGACCGTCTCGTCGGCCGGCCAGGCGATGTCGGTCCGCGTGAAGGCCCAGTCGAGCAGGGCCTCGGCGTCGGGCGCCTCGCCGGGCGGCGCGGTCGACGTGCCGTCGTCCGCCGCGTCGTCGGCGAAGTCGGCCGGGTCGACCACGTCGTCGAATCCCAGCGGTTCGAGGGGCTCCTCGAGCCCGGCCTGCGCCTGCGCGGCCAGGTCGGCATCGGCGTAGGCGAGCGGGAACACCTCGTTCGGCATCCGCTCGAGCTCGGCGAGCCATTCGACCGCCGACTGCGGGGCCGAGGAGCCGAGGGCCCGGATCGAGGCCGGGATCCGGGGGTCGAGGGCCACGGCGACGTCGGCCCCGTCGACGGCGTCGAGCTGGCGGCTCAGGGCACCGGCGGGCGCCGTCCAGTCCGCGAGCCGGTCGGCGGGGATCAGCCCCGCCTCGATGGGCGGCGTGGTGAGCGGGTACGCGAGGGAGAGCCCCACCCGCTCGGGTGCGGCGACGCGTGAGTTGGCGATCACCGTGGTGGCATCCGCCACGGCCTGCCCGTCGACCTGGAGCGAGGCCCCGACGCCCACGACGGGCCAGGACGCGTCGGTCGCATCGGCGGGGACCGAGAAGGTCAGGGTCGTGGCCGCGCCCGCCGCGAGCGAGGCGGTCGCGCGCTCGGCGACGGGGCTCGACGCGGGCCGGGCATCGGGCGCGGCGCCCGACCAGTCGTCGACGTCGTCGGCCTCCAGGAGCTCCCCGCCCACCTCGAGGCTGATGGTGCCGGCGTCGATCGCGGCATCCGTGCGGTTCACGATCTCGACCACCACGTCGAACGCGCCGCCCGCCGAGACCGACGCGGCGCCCGCGGGGGCGACGCTGAGGCGGACGCCCTCGCCCGCCTCCTCTTCCGCCGCGGCCGCGGCCGGCGCTCCGAGGCCGGCGGAACCGATCGGGGCCAGCGCTCCGCCGAGCGCGACGAGGGCGCACGCGGCGGTGGCGGCGGTGTGGGCGAGGAGTCGGCGGAGGCGTCGAGGGGGAGTCGACTCGGCCGGCATGGCAGCGATTCTACGGCGTGCGATCTGCCGGACCGCAGGGTGTGGATGGCGCGGTGGGCGCGCCGCCGCCCTCGCGGCACTGCTTAACATGGAGCAATGCAGAGCGTGGCGCAGGCCCTCGACCGCCTCAGTGGTCTCGCGGCCTCGCCGACCGTCGCGGCCCTGGCCGAGGCGTTCGCCGCGGCGGGGCACGAACTCGCCCTCGTCGGCGGCCCCGTGCGCGACGCGTTCCTCGGCCGCAGCACCAACGACCTCGACTTCACGACCGACGCCACGCCCGACGAGATCCTCGAGGTCGTGAAGCCGATCGCCGAGGCCCACTGGGACATCGGCCGCGACTTCGGCACCATCGGGGCGAAGATCCACGGCCACACCGTCGAGGTCACCACGTATCGCGCCGACTCGTACGACGGCGCCTCGCGCAAGCCCGAGGTGGTGTTCGGCAGCTCGCTCGACGACGATCTCGTGCGCCGCGACTTCACGGTGAACGCGCTCGCCCTCCGGCTCCCCCAGCTCGCGCTCGTCGATCCGTCCGGCGGCGTGGAGGACCTCATCGCCGGGGTCCTCCGGACGCCGTCCGAGCCCGAGGTCTCGTTCGGCGACGATCCGCTGCGGATGATGCGCGCTGCGCGGTTCGCGTCGCAGCTCGGCTTCGAGGTCGAGCCCGGCACGCTCGCCGCGATGTCGGCGCTCGCGCCCGAGATCGACCGCATCTCCGCCGAGCGGGTGCGCGACGAGCTGTCGAAGCTGCTGTGCACCGCCGCCCCGCGCCGCGGCATCCGCCTGCTCGTCGAGAGCGGCATCGCCGAGCGGGTGCTGCCCGAGATCCCCGCGCTGAAGCTCGAGATCGACGAGCACCACCACCACAAGGACGTGTACGAGCACTCGCTCACCGTGCTCGACCAGGCCATCGACTACGAGGTGTCGCGCGGCAACCTGGACTCCCCCGACCTGGTCCTGCGGCTGGCGGCGCTGCTGCACGACATCGGCAAGCCCGCCACGCGTCGGCTCGAGCCCGGCGGCGCCGTGTCGTTCCACCACCACGACATGGTGGGCGCGAAGCTCGCGAAGAAGCGCCTGCGCGAGCTCCGGTTCGACAACGACACCGTCAAGGCGGTCGCCCGGCTGATCGAGCTGCACCTGCGCTTCTTCGGGTACACCGACGGTGCATGGTCCGATTCGGCCGTGCGCCGCTACGTCCGCGACGCCGGCGACCAGCTCGAACGGCTGCACATCCTCACCCGGGCGGATGTCACCACGCGCAACCGCCGCAAGGCCGACCGACTCGGCTTCGCCTACGACGACCTCGAGGAGCGCATCGCGCGCCTGGCCGAGGAGGAGGAGCTCGCGGCCGTCCGCCCCGAGCTCGACGGGCAGGAGATCATGGCGGCGCTCGGCATCCGCCCTGGGCCGGCGGTCGGCGAGGCGTACAAGTTCCTCCTCGACGTGCGGCTCGACGAGGGCCCGATCGGGCCGGATGCCGCGCGCGAGCGGCTGCTCGCCTGGTGGGCGTCTCGCGGCGACGCCTGACCGGGTCGCGGGGGGCCGGCCGCGCGGATGTGCGCGCGGATGCGGCATCCGTTACACTTGACCGGTTGTCTGCGTGCCCGATTCCGGGCCTCCGCAGTACGACGCATGTACACCCTCCTGTCACAGACCGTCTGTGACCGCTGAGTCCGAAGGAGGTGGGTCTGTCATGCACCAGTACGAGCTGATGGTCATCCTCGATCCGTCGATCGACGAGCGCACCGTTGCTCCGAGCCTCGACAAGTTCCTCAACGTCATCCGCAACGATGGCGGCACCGTCGACAAGGTCGACATCTGGGGCAAGCGTCGCCTGGCCTACGAGATCGACAAGAAGTCGGAGGGCATCTACGCCGTCGTCGACTTCACCGCCGAGTCGAAGACCACCAACGAGCTCGACCGCCAGCTGAACCTCAGCGAGGCCGTCATGCGCACCAAGGTCCTCCGTGCCGAGGAGGCGATCGCCCAGGTCGCCGCCGTGAAGAAGGCCGAGGAGGCGAAGGCCGCGAAGAAGGCCGCCGCCGCCGCGAAGGCCCCCGCCAAGAAGGACGCCTAGTCCTCATGGCCGGCGAGACCATCATCACCGTGGTGGGCAACCTCACTGCCGATCCCGAGCTGCGCTACACGCAGTCGGGGCTCGCGGTCGCGAACTTCACGATCGCGTCGACCCCCCGCACGTTCGACCGCCAGGCGAACGAGTGGAAGGACGGCGAGGCCCTCTTCCTGCGCGCGAGCTGCTGGCGCGAGTTCGCCGAGCACGTCGCGGGATCGCTCACCAAGGGAACCCGGGTCATCGCTTCCGGGCGTCTCAAGCAGCGTTCGTACGAGACGAAGGAGGGCGAGAAGCGCACCTCCATCGAGCTCGAGGTCGACGAGATCGGTCCGAGCCTGCGCTACGCCACCGCGTCCGTGACGCGCGCCCAGTCCAACCGCGGCGTCGGCGGCGGCTCCTACGGGGGCGGCGGCGGCAGCAGCCAGTCGGATGACGCGTGGGCGCCCAGCGCTCCCGCGCAGTCCTCGGGCGGCGGCGACGTCTGGAACACCCCGGGCACCAACTACGGCGACGAGACGCCCTTCTAAGGCCTGATGGCCGGCGACGGATGCCACGCGGCATCCGCTCGCACCCAGAATTCACACACGACAGGAAAGTTCAATGGCTGGAAAGAGCAGCGGCGACCGCCGCAAGCCTCGCGGCGGCAAGGGCGCGAAGAACGCCGCCCCCGCGAAGTCCGTCAAGGTCGGCGTCATCGACTACAAGGATGTCGCCACCCTTCGCAAGTTCATCTCGGAGCGCGGCAAGATCCGCGCCCGTCGCATCACCGGTGTCTCCGTGCAGGAGCAGCGCCTCATCGCCCGCGCCGTGAAGAACGCGCGCGAGATGGCGCTCCTGCCCTACTCGGGCTCCGGCCGCTAAGGAGCACGACAATGGCAAAGATCATCCTCACGCACGAGGTCTCGGGTCTCGGCACCGCCGGTGACGTGGTCGAGGTCAAGAACGGGTACGCCCGCAACTACCTCGTCCCCCAGGGCCTCGCCACGCCGTGGACCCGCGGCGGCCAGAAGCAGGTCGACCAGATCAAGGCCGCGCGCGCTGCGCGCGAGCTGCACTCCCTCGAGGACGCGCAGGCCCTCAAGGCCAAGCTCGAGTCGGCCAAGGTCAAGCTGGCCGTCAAGGCCGGCCTCGGCGGTCGCCTGTTCGGCTCGGTCAAGACGGCGGATGTCGCGGCTGCGGTCGCCGACGCCGGCCTCGGCCAGGTCGACAAGCGCAAGATCGAGATCCCGACCCCGATCAAGTCGGTCGGCGACCACGAGGCGACCGTCAAGCTCCGCGACGACGTCTCGGCGACGATCACCCTGCAGGTGGTCGCGGCCAAGTAGTCGCGGAACCTCACGCACGACGCGGCGGCGGGCGAAGGCCCCCGCCGCGTCGTCGTGTGCGGCGCGACCCGGTCGCGACGCGTGCGGGCGGCCGCTCGCGCCCACCGCCGGCCAGCGTGTTCCGCGGGGCGATTTGTACACCCGCGGAGAAGGTGAGCGCAAGTCCACGTTTCGGGGACTATCCCCACCGTTGTGCACAGGTGCAACATACGCCGACGTGGAATCTCGAGAAAGTTTTCCCCCACAGGTGTGGATTCGGAAAAGGGCAGGTCAGACCTGAATTCATCCGATGTTATTCCCACGATTTCCACAGTTGTCCACAGGTGAAGTGCACACCTTCCACGGCGTTTCGCCCAGTTTCTCCACAGAGTTATCCACAGGCCATCTTGCCCCCCGGCGCGGCCTTGCCTAGGGTGAGTTCCGGTCGGGCCGGGGGACCTGGGAACAGGGGTCCGCCCCGGGCATGTGGGCAGGTGCTGGTAGTCCTGAACAGAGGTCGGGCAGACGCCCGCAGCGAGCGAATCGGAGGTCGTCACGTTGTCGATCGCGCAACTGGGACTCGCTGACCCCCTCGACGACCCCGAGTCGCGTCGCGGGGAGCGCACGCCGCCCCACGACCTCCTCGCCGAGCAGAGCACGCTCGGCGGCATGATGCTCTCGAAGGACGCGGTCGCCGACGTCATCGAGACGCTCCGCGGCATCGACTTCTACGTGCCCAAGCACGAGGTCGTGTTCAATGCGATCCTCTCGCTGTACTCGCACGGCGAGCCGACCGACGTCATCGCAGTCACCGACGAACTGACGAAGACCGGCGAACTGCACCGGGCCGGCGGCGTCGAGTACCTGCACACGCTCACGAGCCTCGTGCCGACCGCGGCGAACGCGGGGTACTACGCCGAGATCGTCGCCGAGCGCGCCCTGCTCCGCCGGCTCGTCGAGGCCGGGACCCGCATCGTGCAGATGGGCTACGCCGGCGAGGGCGAAGTCGTCGAGCTCGTCAACAACGCCCAGGCCGAGATCTACTCGGTCACCGGGTCGGTCGAGAGCGAGGACTACGTCCCGCTGACCGACGCCATCGGCACCGCCATCGACGAGATCGAGGCCGCGAAGCACACCGACGGCAAGATGACCGGCGTGCCCACCGGGTTCGCCGACCTCGACGACCTCACCAACGGCTTCCACCCCGGGCAGATGATCATCGTCGCCGCCCGACCCGCGATGGGCAAGTCCACGCTCGCGCTCGACTTCGCCCGGTCGGCCGCGATCACCCACGACCTCCCGACGATCTTCTTCTCGCTCGAGATGGGGCGCAGCGAGATCGCCATGCGACTGCTCTCGGCCGAGGCATCCGTACCGCTGCAGAACATGCGCAAGGGCACCGTCGACACCCGCGATTGGACCACCATCGCGTCGACGCGCGGCCGCATCAACGACGCACCGCTCTACATCGACGACTCCCCCAACATGACGCTCGTCGAGATCCGCGCGAAGTGCCGGCGGCTCAAGCAGCGCGTGGGCCTGAAGATGGTCGTCATCGACTACCTGCAGCTCATGACGAGCGGCAAGCGCGTCGAGAGCCGCCAGCAGGAGGTGTCGGAGTTCTCGCGTGCCCTGAAGCTGCTCGCGAAGGAGCTCCAGGTGCCGGTGCTCGCGCTGTCGCAGCTGAACCGAGGTCCCGAGCAGCGCGCCGACAAGATGCCCGCCCTCTCCGACCTGCGCGAATCGGGCTCGATCGAGCAGGACGCCGACATGGTGGTGCTGCTGCACCGCGAGGCCGCCTACGAGCGCGACAGCCCGCGCGCCGGTGAGGCCGACCTCATCGTCGCCAAGCACCGCAACGGTCCGACGCGCACCGTGACCGTGGCGTTCCACGGCCACTTCTCGCGCTTCGCCGACATGGTGCAGGTCTGACGCACGCGGAGGGAGCACCGATGCAGGCCCGTCAGCTTCCCGACGCCCCCGACGGCCGCTCGCCGGCCGGCGCCGAAGTCCGGCATCTGCTCACCGGACCGACCGGGAACCTCATCCACTCGACGGTGCCTCCGGGGCAGGTCAATCGGGCGACCGTCCACGCGACGGTGAACGAGTTCTGGCACGTCCTCTCCGGTCGCGGCGAGATCTGGCGACGCGACGACCGCGAGGAGCAGGTCACCGAGCTGGTGCCCGGGGTGTCCATCGACATTCCCCGGGGCACGGCCTTCCAGTACCGGTGCACCGGCCCGGAGCCACTTCGGTTCCTGTGCGTCACGATGCCGCCGTGGCCCGGCGACGGCGAGGCCACCGTGACCGAGGGGCCCTGGGTTCCGACGGCGCCGCATTGACGACGCAGGCGGGGATTGAGAGGCTGGCACCGACCCGTCACGAAGCCGAGAGGCGGTCGACATGGTCCTGTCCACACGAGCCACCGAGGCGAGGGACTCGGTCGCGACGGTGACGTCGTTCTTCGCGAGCATCCAGGGCGCCGACGATCCCGACGCGCTCGACTTCACGTTCGGCAACCCGCACGAGATGGCGTTGGCCGGCCTCACCGAGGCGATGCGAGCGCAGCTCGAACCGAGGTCGGTGGATTGGTACGCCTACAAGACGAGCGAACGCGCTGCACAGGAGGCGGTGGCGGACGGTCTCCGCCGCGAACTGGGCCTGGACTTCGAGCCGGACGACGTCGCGATGACGCAGGGGGCGTTCGGAGCCATCCAGCTCGCACTGGCGATGTCGACGGATGCCGGCGACGAGGTCGTCATTCCCGTGCCGGGGTGGTTCTGCTATGCGCCGATGCTGCACGCGGCGAACCTGGTGCCGGTCGGGGCGCCGCTCGCGCCGGTCGACTTCAGCCTCGACGTCGACGAGATCGCGCGGGCGATCACGCCGCGCACGCGCGTGGTCATCGTGAACTCGCCGTCGAACCCGACCGGCCGGGTGTACCCGAAGGAGACCTGGGACGCGCTCGCGGAGGTGCTCGAGGAGGCGTCCCGTCGCCACGGCCGCCGCATCTGGCTGCTGTCGGACGAGCCGTACCGCCGCATCCGCTTCGACGGCATCGGCTTCGCCAGCCCCGCGGGCTCCTACCCCTGGACGTTGATCGACTACAGCTACGGCAAGGTGCTGCTCGCTCCCGGGCAACGGCTGGGGTACCTCGCGATCTCGCCGCTGCTCGAGCCGGCCCACCGGACCGAGCTGCGAGAGGCGTGCATGCCGTTGCAGCTCGCGATCGGCTGGGGGTTCCCGGACGCGATCATGCAGTACTCGGTCCCGGAACTCGAGCACGTCTCGATCGACCTGGCCGAGCTCACCCGCAAGCGGGATCGCATGTACGGCGCGATGCACGACGCGGGGTACTCGCTGACGAAGCCCGAGGGCACGTTCTACCTGTGGGGGCGAGCCCCCGGCGGGGACGGTGCGGCGTTCTGCGATTCGCTCGCCGAGCGAGGCGTGTTCGTCATGCCGGGCACGCTGTTCGACCAGCCGGCGCATTTCCGCATCTCGCTGACCGCGACCATGGAGATGATCGAGCGGGCGCTGCCGGCGCTCGTCGCGTCGGCCTGACACGCTCCACCGGCCGGAGACCGGAGACCGGAGACCGGCACCTGGCACCGGCAACGGGCGGCCGAGGTTTCACCCAGCGGAAGAACCGCGGGAGTTTCGCCGCGTTCGCGGTCGAATCGTGGAGTCCCGGCCATGCGGGGACATATGGTGATGCGTGCAGCAGTGCCGCCGTGCCTGGCGCCGCCCGCGGATCCCCCACCGGGGTCCGCTCCGGCGGCGCCTCCTCCCCGACGCGAGCGGCCGCCGCGATGAGGAGGAGAGCGAATGACGCGCATCGGCGTCGTCACCGAGCAGGGCTCGGAGACCCGGGTCGCCGCCACGCCGGCGACCGTCAAGCAGTTGGTCGGACTCGGCTACGAGGTGGTCGTCCAGTCGGGCGCGGGAGCGCGGTCGTCGTTCCCCGATGACGCCTACGTCGACGCGGGCGCCGTGGTCGTCGCGGGCGCGGAGGCGATCGCGAGCGACGTCGTGCTCAAGGTGAACGCGCCGACGGATGCCGAGATCGCGCAGCTGCGGCCCGGCACGACGCTCATCAGCCTCCTGAGCCCGGCGCTCCGGCCCGACCTGCTCGAGGCGCTCTCGGCTCGCGGCGTGACCGCACTCGCGCTCGACGCGGTGCCGCGCATCTCGCGCGCCCAGTCGATGGACGTCCTGAGCTCGATGGCGAACATCGCCGGGTACCGCGCCGTGGTCGAGGCCGCCCATGAGTTCGGCCGCTTCTTCACCGGCCAGGTGACGGCCGCGGGCAAGGTGCCCCCGGCGAAGGTGCTCGTGGCGGGCGCCGGCGTCGCCGGACTGGCCGCGATCGGCGCGGCCTCCAGCCTCGGCGCGATCGTGCGCGCCACCGACCCGCGCCCCGAGGTCGCCGACCAGGTCAAGTCGATCGGCGGCGAGTACCTGAAGGTCGAGGTCGACGAGGTCATGGAGTCGGCCGACGGCTACGCCAAGGCGACGAGCGAGGCCTACGACCGGCGCGCCGCGGAGATCTACTCCGAGCAGGCCGCCGACGTCGACATCATCATCACGACCGCGCTGATCCCGGGCCGGCCGGCGCCGAAGCTCATCACGGCGGCGGATGTCGCGAGCATGAAGCCCGGCAGCGTCGTCGTCGACATGGCGGCGGGCATGGGCGGCAACGTCGAGGGGTCCGTCGCGGGCGAGCGGGTCGTCACGCCGAACGGCGTGGTCATCCTCGGCTACACCGACCTCGCCTCGCGGCTGCCCACGCAGGCGTCGCAGCTCTACGCCACGAACCTCGTGAACCTCGTCAAGCTGCTCACGCCGGGCAAGGACGGCGAGCTCGTGATCGACTTCGACGACGTCGTGCAGCGGTCGGTCACGGTCGTCCGCGACGGCGAGACGACCTGGCCGCCGCCGCCCGTGCAGGTGTCGGCGGCTCCGCCCGCCGCCGGCGCGACGGCGGCCGACGACGCGGCATCCGCCGGCCCGAAGCCGAAGCGGCAGCTCTCCCCCGCCGGCCGCGCCGCGCTTATCGGCGTCGGCATCGCCGGGCTCTTCCTGCTCAACGCCTTCGCACCCCAGCCGCTCCCGCAGCACATCACGGTATTCGTGCTCGCGGTGGTCGCGGGCTTCTACGTGATCAGCAAGGTCGCCCACGCGCTGCACACCCCGCTCATGAGCGTGACCAACGCGATCTCGGGCATCATCATCGTCGGCGCGATCGTGCAGGTCACGAGCGACGTCCTCGTGGTGCAGGTCCTCGCATCGATCGCCATCCTGATCGCCAGCATCAACGTCTTCGGCGGGTTCGCGGTGACCCGGCGAATGCTCTCCATGTTCGCCAAGGGCGACCGGGCGAGCAGCTGACCCGCGGAACGACCGAAGACGTCATCGAGGAGCCCCCTGTTGCCTGAGACCCTGACCCCCGAATCCATCGCCGGCGCCGCATACATCGTCGCCGCGCTGCTCTTCATCCTCAGCCTCGCCGGCCTGAGCCGCCACGAGACCGCACGAGCCGGTGTCGGCTACGGCATCGCCGGCATGGCCATCGCCCTGGTCGCCACCGTGTGGGTGACCTTCCAGGGCGCGTGGGACGAGCCCGGCACGCTGCTCGGCCTCGGCCTGCTCGTCGTCACCGTGCTGATCGGCGGCTCGATCGGCCTGTGGCGGGCCCGCATCGTCGAGATGACGGGCATGCCCGAGCTGATCGCGCTGCTGCACAGCTTCGTCGGCCTCGCGGCCGTGATCGTCGGCTGGAACGGCCACCTCGACCCGCCAGCGCTGGAGGGGTCGCTGGCCGACATCCACCACGCCGAGGTCTTCATCGGCATCTTCATCGGCGGCGTGACCTTCACCGGCTCGATCGTGGCGTTCCTGAAGCTCTCGGCGCGCATGAAGTCGGCGCCGCTCGTGCTGCCGGGCAAGAACGCCCTGAACCTCGGGGCGATCGTCGTCTTCCTCGGCCTGACGGTCTGGTACGTCATCGACTCGCAGCTCTGGCTGCTGATCCTCGTGACGGCGCTCGCGTTCGCGCTGGGCTGGCACCTCGTCGCCTCCATCGGCGGCGGCGACATGCCGGTCGTCATCTCGATGCTCAACAGCTACTCGGGCTGGGCCGCGGCCGCGGCGGGATTCCTGCTCAACAACGACCTGCTCATCGTGACCGGCGCGCTCGTGGGCTCGTCGGGTGCGTACCTCTCGTACATCATGTGCAAGGCGATGAACCGCTCGTTCATCTCCGTCATCGCGGGCGGATTCGGCATCGAGGCGCCGACCGCGACCGACACCGACCTCGGCGAGTACCGCGAGATCCAGTCGACGGATGCCGCTGAGCTGCTGAAGTCCGCCGACAGCGTGATCATCACGCCCGGCTACGGGATGGCCGTCGCGCAGGCGCAGTACCCGGTGGCCGACCTGACCAGGAAGCTGCGCGAGCGCGGCGTCGACGTGCGCTTCGGCATCCACCCCGTCGCGGGCCGCCTCCCGGGCCACATGAACGTGCTGCTCGCCGAGGCGAAGGTGCCGTACGACATCGTCGAGGAGATGGACGAGATCAACGACGACCTCGCCGGCACGTCGGTCGTGCTCGTCATCGGCGCGAACGACACCGTGAACCCGGCTGCCGCGGAGGATCCGGGCAGCCCGATCGCCGGCATGCCGGTGCTGCGCGTGTGGGAGGCCGACAACGTGATCGTCTTCAAGCGATCGATGGCCAGCGGGTACGCGGGCGTTCCGAACCCGTTGTTCTACCGCGACAACGCGCAGATGCTGTTCGGCGACGCGAAGGACCGGGTGGAGGACATCCTCAAGGCCCTGTGACCGCCCGCGGCGCGGCGGGGCGCGGACCGGTCGTGAAGCGGGCGCCCAGAGAGCGCGGCATAGGATTGGACGGTCCCCCGTCGAAAGAGGTCGCCGTGGCCGATGCCCGCGATACCGCACCGGAACGCGCCCGCGCCTGGCTCGTGCCGGTGGTGCGGGGCGCCCTCGCGCTCGTGCCCGCCGCGGTGATCACGTTCTCGCAGGACCACTCCCCCGCGTTCGGCCTGACGGTGTTCGGCTCCTGGGCGGTCGTCGCCGGCCTGGTCGTGGGCGCGCTGTCGCTCCGGCTCGTCGCCGACCGCGTCGGCCGGATGACCGCCGCGGCCAACGGCGTCGTGACGGTCGCCTCCGGCCTCGTCGCCCTCGGGCTCCGCGACACCGCATCGAACGGTGTCGGGGCATTCACGTTCTCCGTGGCGGTCTGGGCCGCCGTCACCGGCATCATCGAGCTCCTCGCCGGCCTCCGGCTGCGCGGCCGCTCGCCGGCGGCGCGCGACGTGATCGCCGCAGGCGCGCTGACCGCCGCGCTCGCCCTCGTGTTCGTCCTCCTCCCGCTCGATCCCGTCACCGCGGTCGGCCTGCTCGGCGCGTACCTGGTGCTCATCGGGGTGCTGCTGCTGATCGGCGGGTTCTCGCAGAAGTGGGCCGCAGCCCAGCCGGCGGACGCCGGCGCCGCGGCATCCGGAACGGAGCGCTCGTGACCAATCGCCCTGGCGACGACTACCGGCCGAGCCGCCGGGAGGTGCTGCGACCGGCCGAGTACGTCGGCGGCGCGGCCATCGCCGCGGTCTTCACCGCCGTGATCGTGTTCTTCGGCACGCGCGACCTGAACCTGACGCTCATCAGCGCGGGGGGCGTGTTCATCGTCGTGCTGATGGTGCTCGCGCTGCTGTCGATGGCGGTCAAGCCGAACCCGGGCGAACACGGCGACGGCACGGGCGGCGACCCGGGCCGACGGGATCCCACGGACGGTCCCGGCCACTGAGCAGGGCCGGCGGAGTCCGGGTCGCTCGAACGCCCCCGGAGCCGCCGCTCAGGCCTCGAGGCGGTCGACGAGCTCCTCCGCGAGGCCGATGTAGCCGGCGGGCGTGAGCGCGAGCAGGCGCTCCTTCGCGTCATCCGGGATCTCGAGGCCCCGGACGAACTCGGCGAGGTCGGTCGCGCCGACGCGCTTGCCGCGCGTGAGCTCCTTGAGCAGCGCGTAGGGGTCGGCGATCGACGAGCGACCCGCGGCGACCTCGGCGCGGATGACGGTCTGGATCGCCTCGCCGAGCACCTCCCAGTTGCCGTCGAGGTCCTCGAGGAGCAGCGCGCGGTCGAGGTCGATCTCGCCGAGGCCGCGGAGGATGTTGTCGAGCGCGAGCATCGAGTGCCCGAACCCGACGCCGATGTTGCGCTGGGCGCTCGAGTCGGTGAGGTCGCGCTGGAGGCGGCTCGTGACCAGGGTCGCGGCGAGCGAGTCGAGCACGGCAGACGAGAGCTCGAGGTTCGCCTCCGCGTTCTCGAACCGGATGGGGTTGACCTTGTGCGGCATCGTGGAGGAGCCGGTCGCGCCGGCCGCCGGGATCTGGCGGAAGTACCCGAGCGAGATGTAGGTCCAGATGTCGGTCGCGAGGTTGTGCAGCACGCGGTTGGCGTGCGAGATGCGCCCGTAGAGCTCGGCCTGCCAGTCGTGGGACTCGATCTGCGTCGTCAGCGGGTTCCAGGTGAGGCCGAGGCCCTCGACGAACTCGCGCGAGACCGTGGGCCAGTCGACGTCGGGCGCGGCGGCGAGGTGGGCGGAGAACGTGCCGGTCGCGCCCGAGAACTTGCCGAGGTACTCCGTCGCCTCGACCTGTCGGAGGATGCGCTCGAGCCGGTGCGCGAACACGGCGAGCTCCTTGCCCATCGTGGTCGGCGTCGCGGGCTGGCCGTGGGTGCGCGACAGCATCGGGGCGTCGCGGTGCTCCTGCGCCAGGCCGATCAGCTTCGCGATCACGGCCCTGTACTTCGGCAGCCAGACCTGCGCGACCGCGTCGCGCACGGTCAGGGCGTACGAGAGGTTGTTGATGTCCTCGCTCGTGCAGGCGAAGTGCGTGAGCTCGGCGAGCTCCCCCAGCCCGAGTTCGTCGAGCCGGCCGCGCACGTAGTACTCCACCGCCTTCACGTCGTGACGGGTAGTGGCCTCGAACCGGGCGAGCTCGTCGATGTCGGCCTGGCCGAAGCCGGTGACGACCGCGCGGAGCGACTGCTTCGCGGCATCCGTCAGCGGGCTCGTGCCGAAGAAGCCGCGGTCGGTCTGGGCGATCAGCCACTCGATCTCGACGTGCACGCGGGCCCGGTTCAGGCCGGCCTCGGAGAGGTGCTCGCCGAGCTCGCCCACCGCCGCACGGTAGCGTCCGTCGAGCGGGCTGAGCGGCTGGGGAGGCAGCGAGGTCATCGGTTTCCTTGTCTGAGTGCGGGGGCGAGTTGCCGGAACAGCGCCGACGTCGACCGCTCTATCATCCCAAGAACCCGATCGAAGGTCGCATCGTCGCTGTAGTACGGGTCGGGCACGTCCTGCAGCTGCGCCAGTTCCGGGTCGAACTCGAGGAGCAGGCGCACCTTGTGCTCGTCGGCCAGGTTGCGCGCCTGGTGGCGCAGCACCCTCGACTGGCCGCGATCGAACGCCACGACGAGGTCGAGCCGGGCGAAGTCAGCCGGGTCGAACTGGCGGGCGCGGTGCCGGCTGCCGTCGTACCCGGCGCGCTCGAGGGCGGCGACGGTGCGGGCGTCGGCACGCTCGCCGACGTGCCAGTCCCCCGTGCCGGCGGACTCGATCGCGATGCGGTCCTCGATGCCGGAGCGCGCGGCGAGCGAGCGCAGCACGACCTCGGCCATGGGCGAACGGCAGATGTTGCCGGTGCAGACGAACGAGACACGGAAGCGCTGCGCGGGCTCCACGGAAGGATCCGCTGGCGTCATGATTCCCATTGTGGACGAGCGGGGGCCGTTCGCGAAGCGCGGGCCGCGAGTGCTCCTCCCCAGCCCCTCGCCCGAGGCCGCGTTGCACGTCCGGCCCCGGGGCGGTCGCGACGGGCGCGGATGGCGGGGAGAGTCGGGACCGTGCTCCCCATCACCCACGGACCGGCCGCCGCCGACGCGGCGACCGCAGCCCGCTCGCAGGCCCGAGCCGAGGCGCTCGAGCGCGAACTGCACGTCCTGCGGGTGCTGCGCGCCGAGGTCGAGCGGGCGCAGCCGGGCCTCATCCTGGAGCAGGTCGACGGATGGCACTCCGGTGCCGCCCGCCACTACCTCGACCGGGTCCGCGACCTCCGGCTGGCCCTGGCCGGAGCCGTGCACCTGCTCGCCGAGGCCGAGGAGGTCGTCGCCGCCGAGCACGCGCGGTCGCGATCCGGGCTCGCCGCGTGAGCGACCTCGTCGTCCGAGGCGGCGGGGTCGTCTCGATCGAGACCGAGGCGCTCCTCGCCGAGGCGACCCGGCTCGCCGCCGCCGCCCACCTGCTCGAGGGTTGGGCGGCGCGGGCGGCGGGGGTCCGCGACCGGCTCGGCGACCTTCCCGGCGGATCCGCCGACGTCGTCGGCTCGCTGCACGGTGCCCTGCTCGACCTCGACACCGCACGATCGGGTTTCATCGACGGCAGCCGGCGGGCGACCGAGCTGTCGTGGTCGCTGCGGGCTGGCGCCGGCGCCTACGCCCGCGCCGAGTGGCTGTCGACGTTCATCGGCGATGCCGGCGCCCGCGCGGCGGCGGGCCTGCTCGGGCTGCTGGCGCCGGGGGCGCTCCTCACGGCCGCGGCCTCGGCGGCCCTCCTCGCGCCGGGGGTGGCGCTGGCCGGGGCCGTCGCCGGGCGCGAGGCGACGTCCGCCGCGCTCCTCGCGCTCGTCGAGCGGCACGGGCTGCCGATCCTGTCCGACCCGGCGTTCGTCGACCTCGTCCGCGCGTCCGTCGACTCGGCCGACGAGTTCGTGGCGGGCCTTCTCCGGTCGGGCGGCCTCTTCGGCCTCGGCCCGGGCATCGACGCCCCGGAGGGCGCCGCGCTCCTGGTCGCGTCGGCGGCCGCCCTCGGGTGGCTGACGGGGGCCGGAGCGCTGCGCGAGACCGAGGTGCGCGTGGCGCGGGTGACACCGGTCTCGGCGGTGTCGCCGCTCGGGCCGGCGGCGCACGCGAGCACGCCGCCGCGCGGCATCGGCGATCTCGCCGACCGCATCCCGTCGCCGTCACCGGGTGGCGCGCAGATCCGCATCGAGCGCTACGACGGTCGCGACGGGCCCTCCTGGATCGTGTACTCGAGCGGCACGGTCGACTTCGGAGCCGTGCCGGGCTCGGAGCCCTACGACACCACGTCCAACCTGCATGTCGTGGCCGACGCCTCGGAACGGGCCGCGCTGGTCGGGCTGTCCGGCGACTCGGGAGCGGCCGAGCGCGCGGTCCGGGCGGCGATGGCCTCGGCGGGCGTCGCGGCCGGAGACCCGGTGCTCGTCGTGGGGCACTCCGCCGGCGGCATCGTCGCCGCGAACCTCGCCGCCGATCCCGACCTCGAGGTGGTCGGGGCGGTCAGCCTCGGCGGTCCGGTGGCGCAGGTGCCGACCGCCGACACTCCCGTGCTCTCGGTGGTCCACTCGGAGGACCTCGTGCCCGCGCTCGGCGGGCGGGGCGTCGCGTCCGACGGCCGCCTGGTCGTCGAGCGCGGCATCACGACCGCGGCGCCCACGCGCGAGGACCCGCTGCCGGCGCACGCGCTCGTCGAGTACCGCGGCACCGCCCGCCTCATCGACGAGTCGGAGCATCCGAGCGTGGCCGCGTTCGGGCGCGTCCTCGACGGGGTCGCCGTCGGAGGCTCCGCGCAGACGACCTATTGGCACGCCGAGCGCGTGCCGGCCGACCTCACTCCCTCGGGCGGACGACCAGGCCGATGAGCCAGCTGATCAGTCCCAGGACCAGTGCGGCGAGCACGCCCCACCAGAAGCCGTCGACCTCGAGCCCGAAGCCCATGAGCCCGCTCAGCCAGTCGACGATCAGCAGCAGCAGACCGTTGACGATGAACGAGATGAGGCCCAGCGTGAGCACGTAGAGGGGGAACGCGACGATGCGGATCAGGGTGCCGATCGTCGCGTTGACGATGCCGAAGATCAGGGCGATCAGCAGGTAGGTCAGGACCGTCGGGAGATCGCCGTCCTCGTAGGGCACCACCCGCACGCCGGAGACGATCAGCGTCGTGAGCCACAGCGCGAACGCAGAGACGACGACCTTCAGAATGAAGCGCATCCCTCAACTATGGCAGCGGGCGCGACCGGATCGAAGGGGTACGGTGGAATCCGTGACCGCATCGGAGCCCACGACCACCCCCGTGCGCCTGCGACCCGAGATCGCCGCGCTTCCGCCCTATCGCCAGGGGCGACCCGCCCCGGCCGACGGCTTCAAGCTCTCGAGCAACGAGAACCCCTGGGGGCCCGTACCGGCGGTCGAGCAGGCCATCGCCGCGGCGGCCGCCGACGTGAACCGGTACCCCGACGCCACCGCGCTCGCCCTGCGCGAGCGTCTCGCGGAGCGCTTCGGCGTCTCGGCCGACGAGGTGCTCGTGGGCGCGGGCTCGGTCTCGCTGCTCGCGCAGTTCGTGCTCGCCGCCGCGGCGCCGGGCGACGAGGTCGTCTACTCGTGGCGGTCCTTCGAGGCCTACCCCGGCCTGGTCACGGTGGCGGGTGCGACCAGTGTCCAGGTGCCCAATCGCGGCGACCACGGCCACGACCTCGACGCCATGGCCGCCGCGGTCACCGACCGGACCAGGGTGGTCATCGTCTGCTCCCCCAACAACCCCACCGGCGTCGCCGTGTCGGCCGACGAGTTCGAGCGGTTCATGGCCCGCGTGCCGGCGGATCGGCTCGTCGTCCTCGACGAGGCCTACGCCGAGTTCGTGCGCGACGACGCCGCGGTCGACGGCAGCTCCCTGATCGGCCGGTACCCCAACCTCGTGATCCTCCGGACGTTCTCGAAGGCGTACGGGCTCGCCGGCGTCCGCGTCGGCTACGCGATCGGCCCCGTCGGCATCCTCGATGCCGCCCGGGCGACGGCGATCCCGCTCGGCGTCACCGCGGTCGCGACCGCGGGTGCGATCGCCGCGATGGCGCCCGACGCCGAGGCCGAGCTGCTGCGTCGCGTGGACGTGCTCGCCCGGCGCCGCGACGCGCTGCGCGAGGCGCTCGTCGCGCAGGGCTGGGCGATCCCCGAGGCGCAGGGCAACTTCGTGTGGCTGCCCACCGGCGACCGCACGGTCGAGGTCGCGGAACGGCTCTTCGACGCCGGGATCGTCGCCCGCGCGTTCCCCGGCGACGGCATCCGCGTCTCGGTCGGCGAGGAGGAGTCTGTCGACCTGCTCCTAAGGGTTCTGGGTGAGCTTGTCGGTCCTTCACAAGAAGGGGTCTCCGGGTAGCGGGTACCGTGGAACGGTGACAGCCCCCTCCCGCGAGTTCACCGCGCCGACGCTCCAGCTCCTCACGCCCGAGGGCGAGCTCCGGCCGACGGCCGAGGCCGAGCCGTACCTCGAGCTGGTCGACGCCCTGCCGGATGCCGCGCTCGAGCAGTTCTACCGCGACATGGCCGTCTCGCGGCGCATCGACGTGACCGGGGCCAACCTGCAGCGGCAGGGCCAGCTCGCCCTCTGGGTGCCGAGCCACGGGCAGGAGGCCGCCCAGGTCGGGTCCGCCCGTGCCGCCCGCCCACAGGACCACATCTTCCCGTCCTACCGCGAGCACGTCGTGGGCATGATCCGGGGTCTCGACCCGGTCGACATCGTCAAGCTGCTCCGCGGCGTCACCCTCGGCGGCTGGAACCCGGCGGACAACGGGAACTTCCACCTGTACACGCTGGTGCTCGCGTCGCAGACCCTCCACGCCACGGGGTACGCCATGGGGCTGCAGTTCGACGGCGCCACGGCGACGGGCGACCCCGACTCGGATGCCGCGGTGCTGGTCTACTACGGCGACGGCTCGACCTCGCAGGGCGATGCGAGCGAGGCGCTGGTGTTCGCGAGCAGCTACCGGACGCCGCAGGTCTTCTTCGTGCAGAACAACCAGTGGGCGATCTCGGTCCCCGTCTCGCGGCAGTCGCGCAGCCCCCTCTCGCTGCGCGGCGGCGGGTTCGGCATGCCCGGCATCCGCATCGACGGCAACGACGTGCTGGTCAGCTACGCCGTCACGCGGCAGGCCATGGAGGACGCCCGCGCGGGCGAGGGACCGAGCTTCATCGAGGCCGTCACCTATCGCATGGGCGCGCACACCACCGCCGACGACCCGACGAAGTACCGGACCGACGACGAGGTCGCGTACTGGACCGCCCGCGACCCCATCACGCGCTACCGCACGTGGCTCGAGGGCCGCGGCGCGGCATCCGCCTTCTTCGACGAGGTCGACGAGGAGGCCGGCGACGTCGCCGCGGACCTGCGACGGCGCGCGCTCGATGCGGCCGCTCCCCCGCGATCGGCGATCTTCGAGCACGTGTACAGCGAACCGCACCCGCTGGTCGAGGCGCAGGCCGCCTGGCTCGAGGCGTACGAGAACTCGTTCGAGGGAGAGGCACAGTGAGCGTCGAGACCGTCCCCGGCTCCCCCGCGGCCCAGGTGCCCTCGGAGGCGACGACGGATGCCGCGCCGGGCGGTGTCCGCGGCGTGCACACGCTGTCGATGGCCAAGGCGATCACCGCCGGGCTCCGCGAGGCGATGCGCGCCGATGCCAAGGTGCTCCTCATGGGCGAGGACATCGGGCGGCTCGGCGGCGTGTTCCGCGTCACCGAGGGGCTGCTCGCCGAGTTCGGCGAACGGCGCGTGCTCGACACCCCGCTCGCCGAGTCCGGCATCGTCGGCACGGCGATCGGCCTCGCGATGCGCGGGTACCGGCCCGTGGTCGAGATCCAGTTCGACGGGTTCATCTTCCCCGCGTTCGACCAGATCACGAGCCAGCTCAGCCGCCTGACCCTCCGTCACGACGGCGCGCTGTCGATGCCGGTCGTCATCCGCGTGCCCTACGGCGGGCACATCGGCTCGATCGAGCACCACCAGGAGAGCCCCGAGGCGTACTTCGCGCACACGCCGGGCCTGCGCGTGGTCGCGCCGTCGTCGCCGCACGACGCGTACTGGATGATCCAGGAGGCGATCGCCTCCAACGACCCCGTGCTCTTCTTCGAACCGAAGAGCCGGTACTGGGGCAAGGGCCCGGTCGACCACGACCACTCCGGCCTGCCGCTCCACGCGAGCCGCGTCATCCGCAAGGGCGACGACGTCACCGTCGTCGGCCACGGCGCGATGGTGTCGACGCTGCTGCAGGCGGCCGACATCGCGGCCGAGGAGGGTCGCAGCCTCGAGGTGATCGACGTCCGGTCCCTCTCCCCCATCGACTACGGCCCGATCCTCGACTCGGTGCACCGCACCGGTCGGCTCGTGGTCGCGCAGGAGGCCTACGGCTTCGTGAGCGTCGGCTCCGAGATCGCCGCGACCGTCGCCGAGCGCGCCTTCTACTCGCTGGAGGCCCCCGTGCTGCGCGTCTCCGCGTTCGACGCCCCGTTCCCGCCCGCCGCGCTCGAGACCGAGTACCTCCCGAGCGCCGATCGCGTGCTCGAGGCCGTCGACCGCTCGATGGCCTACTGACCGCCCACGACGAGACACCCGAGGAGCACCATGAGCGAGATCCGGTTCCCGCTTCCCGACGTGGGCGAGGGCCTGACGGAGGCCGAGATCGTCCAGTGGCGCGTCGCCCCCGGCGATCGCATCGCGCTCGACCAGGTCTTCGTCGAGATCGAGACGGCCAAGTCCCTCGTCGAGCTCCCGAGCGCGTTCGAGGGCACGGTCGCCGAGCTCCTCGTCGAGGAGGGGCGCACCGTCGACGTGGGCACGCCCATCCTCGTGATCCGGACGGATGCCGCTGGCGGAATGTCCGCTGCCCCGGCACCGGAGGCTGCGCCCGCCGAGCCGTCCGCCTCCCCCGCCGCGGATGACGCGGGCGGGGCGGTCCTCGTCGGCCACGGCAGCAGCGGGCCCACCGGCAGCCGCCGCCGCCGCCATCCGTCGCCCGGCGGCGCACATGAGCACCTCGCGCCGCCGCCCCCGGCGCCGCCGGCTCCGCCCGCCGCCGCCCAGGCGGTCCAGATCGCTGCAGAACCCCAGGTCATCGCCGAATCTCCGCGTCCGGCGGAGCGGTACGACGCCGGGGTCCCGGTCATCGCCAAGCCGCCGATCCGCAAGCTGGCGAAGGATCTCGGCGTCGACCTGTCGCGCGTCGCACCGACCGGACCGATCGGCGACGTGACCCGCGACGACGTGATCCGCGAGGCGCAGCAGGCGAGCGTCTTCCGCAACATCCAGACGCCCGAGGCGCCGACCGATCGAGAGACCCGCATCCCGGTGAAGGGGGTGCGGAAGGCGATCGCCCAGACGATGGTGCAGAGTGCATACTCCGCACCGCATGTATCGGTGTTCGTCGACGTGGACGCGACGCGCACCATGGAGTTCGTCAAGCGCCTGAAGGCCTCCCCGGACTTCGCCGGCGTGAAGGTCTCGCCGCTGCTGATCATGGCGAAGGCGATGATCTGGGCGGCGCGGCGCAACCCGACCGTGAACGCGCAGTGGACCGACGACGAGATCATCGTGAAGCACTTCGTGAACCTCGGCGTCGCCGCGGCCACGCCGCGGGGGCTGATCGTGCCCAACGTCAAGGAGGCGCAGGCCATGTCGATGGTCGAGCTCGCCGCGGCGCTCGAGCAACTGACGCTCACGGCGCGGGAGGGCAAGACGCAACCGGCCGAGATGCAGGGCGGCACGATCACGATCACGAACATCGGCGTCTTCGGGATGGACACGGGCACGCCGATCCTGAACACCGGCGAGGTGGCGATCGTCGCCCTCGGCACCATCAAGCAGAAGCCGTGGGTCGTCGACGGCGAGGTGCGCCCCCGCTACGTCACGACGATCGGCGGCTCGTTCGACCACCGCGTGGTCGACGGCGACGTGGCGAGCAGGTTCCTCGCCGACGTCGCCTCGATCATCGAGGAGCCGGCGCTCCTCCTGGAGTGAACCCGGTCAGAGGCGGATCTCGAAGGCGACCGAGTCGTCGCTGCGGGAGACCTCGGACAGTCCGACCTGCTCGAGCGCGCGGCGAGCGGGCAGGTTGGCGATCTCGCACTCCGCGCGCGCGATCGCCGCGCCGGTCGAGCGGATCAGCTCGACCGCCTCGGTGACGACGTCGTGCGACAGGCCCTCTCCGCGCACGGCCGGGACCAGGCCGAACCCGAACTCCACCGCGCCTCGTTCGTCGGGCGGGCCGAAGAGGTTGATGCCGCCGATGGCGGCGCCGTCGTGGGCGCCCCCGTCGGCGCGCCGCACGAGGTACGGCCCGAACGGCGCGGGGTCGCCGGAGCGTCGCACGGCGCGCACGTACTCGGCGAGGAGCTCGGGCTCGTCGGTGAACGAGTAGCCGCCCTCCCAGCCGTCGAGCGGGTCGACGTCGCCGGCGAGCAGTCGTTCGGCGTCGGAGAGCGTGAACGCGTGCAGGGTGATTCGGGTCGTGGCGATTTCCACGGCTGACACTCTTGCATGGACCGCCGATATCGGAGAACGCTGTCCACAGCACGGCGTCACATGGCAGTGGATGCGACCCAGATGGTGTTGACAATCATTATCAATAAGAAGTACGCTCGACCCATGCACCGAGACGCCGTCCGACGTTCCCGCCTGCTCGCACCTGCGCTCGCGGTCGCCTCCGCGACGCTGCTGGCGGGCTGCGCGACCGGCGGCGACGCCACCGACGACGGCCTGCCGCGGGTCGTCGCGACGACCACCCAGGTCGCCGACTTCACCCGCGAGGTCGGGGGAGCGGCCGTCGAGGTGACCGCGCTGCTGACGCCCGGGCAGAGCGCCCACTCGTTCGACCCGTCGGCGGCCCAGTTGCTCGCGCTCGGCGAGGCCGATGCGCTCGTCGTCAACGGCGGCGGCCTCGAGAGCTGGATCGACGACGCCATCGAGGCGTCCGGCTTCGACGGCGAGCTCATCGACGCGAGCACCGGGATCGAGCTGCTCGCGACCGATGAGCTGCACGCCGACGACGAGCACGCCGACGACGAGCACGCGGACGACGAGCACGCCGATGACGGCCACGACGACGGCGCGGCGGACGAGCACGCCGACGACGAGCACGCCCATGAGGACGGCAACCCGCACATCTGGACCGACCCGCACCTCGCGGCCGAGATGGTCGCGAACATCGCCGACGGTCTCGCCGGACTCGACGGCGTCGACGCCGGCGCCATCCGCGACGCCGAGGCGGACTACGTCGGCCGGATCGACGCGCTCGACGCGTGGATCCACGAGAACGTCGAGCAGGTCCCGGTCGACGAGCGCCTGCTCGTGACGAACCACGACGCCTTCACGTACTTCCTCGACGCCTACGACGTCACCTTCGTCGGCAGCGTCATCCCGAGCTTCGACGACAACGCCGAGCCGAGTGCCGCCGAGATCGACGCGCTCGTCGATCGAATCCGGGCCACGGGCGTGAGCGCGGTCTTCTCCGAGGCGTCGATCTCGCCGAAGACCGCCGAGACCATCGCCTCCGAGGCGGGCGTTGCGGTCTACTCCGGCGACGACGCCCTGTACGGCGACTCGCTCGGCCAGCCCGGGAGCGCGGGGGAGACCTACCTCGGGAGCCAGGTGCACAACGCACGGCTGATCCTCGAGTCGTGGGGCGTCGAGCCTTCCGCGCTGCCGGACGTGCTGGGAGGATGACGACATGACCGATGCGGCCGCCGAGCCCGTGCTCGCCATGCGGGGCGCGGCATTCCGGCACCCCGGCGGCGCCGGCGTCGCGGGCCTGCGTTTCCGCGTCCGGCCGGGGGAGGCCGTGGCGGTCATCGGGCCGAACGGCGCCGGCAAGTCGACGATGCTCCGCGGCATCCTCGGCCTGGTGCCGCTCGTCGACGGCGAGATGCGGTTCGCCGGGGGAGTGGATGCCGCTGACGGCATGATCGGCTTCCTGCCGCAGTCCGTCGACGTCGACGCCGACTTCCCGATCAGCCTCTCGCAGGTCGTGATGCAGGGGCGGTACCGCCGTCTCGGCCTGCTGCGATGGCCGGGCCGGCGCGATCGCGAGGCCGTCCGCGAGGCCCTCGAGACCGTGGGCCTCGCCGCGCTCGCGCACCGCCGCTTCGGCGAACTGTCGGGCGGCCAGCGCCAGCGCGGGTTCCTCGCCCGCGCACTCGCCGCCGAGCCGCGCCTGCTGCTGCTCGACGAGCCGTTCAACGGCCTCGACCAGACCAATCGCGACGCGCTCGTCGACACGCTCCGCACGCTCAAGGCGCGCGGGGTCGCCATCATCGTGTCGACGCACGACCTCGAGCTCGCCCGGACCGTCTGCGACGTCGCCCTCCTGGTGAACGGCGAGCAGGTCGGCTGCGGTCGCGTCGACGAGGTGCTCACGCTCGAGAACGTGCAGCGCTGCTTCGAGGGCGTCGAGGTCGAGATCGACGAGCACACGCTCATCGTCCCGGGTCACGAGGGCCATTGATGCCGGTCGGGGAATGGACGCCGGAGGGCGGCCTCCGATGAGCGCGGGCGATGCGCTCTTCGGAGCGTACGCGCTGCCGTTCATGGGACGCGCGCTGGTCGTGCTGCTGATCCTCGCCGTCGCGGCCGCGGTCGTGGGCGTGCTCGTGAACCTCCGCGGCCTCGAGTTCATCAGCGACGGGCTGACGCACGCGGTGTTCCCGGGTCTCGCGATCGGGCTCGCCGTCGCGGGCACCGCCGGCCTCGTCCCGGGTGCGGCGATCGCGGCGCTGGCGGGCGCCGTGGCGCTGACGCTCCTCATGCGCGCCGGCGTCGCCTCCGACGCGGCGGTGGCCGTGATGCTCACCGCCACCTTCAGCATCGGCGTGCTCGTCGTCTCGCGCGGAACCGACTACGCCGCTGCGCTCGAAGGACTGCTGTTCGGCCGGATCCTCACGATCGCGCCGGCCGACGTGCTGCCGCTCGTTCTCGTCTCGCTCACCGCGGTGATCGCGGTGGTCGTCACGCTCAAGCAGCAGCTGCTCCGCGCGTTCGACGCCGCGGCGAGCCGCGCCGCGGGCGACCGGGGCCTCGTGCTCGACCTCGTGCTCAATTCGGCGATCGCGCTCGTGGTGGTCGCGGGCGCCAGCACCGTCGGCGCCCTGCTCGTGCTCGCCCTGCTCATCGTGCCGGGCGCTGCGGCGCGGCTCGTGACCACCCGGCTCTGGTGGCTCTTCCCGGCGGCGGGCGCGGTCGCCGCCGTCAGCGCCTGGCTCGGCCTGTCGGCCGGGTTCGCGATCTCCGTGGGCGCCGGCGTCGACGTGCCCGCCGGCAGCACCGTCGTCGCGGCGTTCGTCATCGGCTACGCGGTGATCCTCGCGGTCCGCCTGGCCGTGGCCCGGGCGGGGGAGCGCTGATGGGCTACTTCGAGCGCGCCCTGCTCGCCGCCGTCGTCATCGGCGCGGGCGCGGGCTTCGTTGGGTCCCTCGTGGTCCTGCGTCGCCGGACCTTCTTCGCCCAGGCGCTCACCCACGCCACGTACCCGGGCGCGGTGCTCGCCGCCGCGCTGGGCGTGAGCGTGCCGCTCGGCGCCGCGGTGGCCTCGATCGCGATCGTCGCGATCATGACGGCGCTCGCGCGCGTCCGCCACCAGGGCGCGCAGGTCGCGGCGGGCATCGTCCTCACCGGCGGGTTCGCGGCCGGGGCGCTCCTGCAGGCCGTGATCCCGGGCCTGCCCGTCCAGCCGGAGTCGCTCCTCGTCGGCTCGATCCTGACGGTCGGCGACGGCGACGTTCTGATCGCCGCCGTCGTGCTCGTGGCATCCGTCGCCCTCGTCGCCGCGTTCGGCACGCGGATCGTCTACTCGACCTTCGACCCAGCCGGCTACCGGGCGGCGGGGTTCCGCGAATGGCCGGTGGAGCTGCTCGTGCTCGGACTGACCGCGGCATCCGTCGTCAGCTCGCTGCCCGCGGTCGGGGCCATCCTCGCGATCGCGCTCCTCGCGGCCCCCGCGGCCGCCGCCCGCGCGGTCATGCCCACCTTCGTCGGCGTGCTCGTCGCCGCCCCGATCATCGGCGCGGCATCGGGCGTCATCGGCGTCGTCGTCTCGCGGTCTGCGGGCGTCGCGGCCGGCCCGGCGATCGTGCTCGCCGCCACCGCGTTCCTGCTCCTCGCGCTCGGCGCGTCCGCGCTGCGGGGGATACCCTCGAGGCGGGCCCCGATCCCCGTCGAGACCGCGGAGGAGGCACGGATCGCATGAAACGCAACACCTGGCAGCGCGAGGCGGTGCGCGACGCACTCGACGCCACCGACGGCTTCATCAGCGCGCAGGCCCTCCACTCGGCGCTGCACGCCGGCGGCTCGCCGATCGGGCTCGCGACCGTGTACCGGGCCCTCGGCGACCTCGCGGCCAGCGGCGATGCGGACTGCCTGCAGTCGCCCGAGGGCGAGGCGATCTACCGCGCCTGCAGCACGGGTCACCACCATCACCTCATCTGCCGGAAGTGCGGGCTGACCGTCGAGATCGCGGCCGACGAGGTCGAGGCGTGGGCCAAGCGCGTCGCCGGGGAACACGGCTTCACGCGCGCCGCGCACGTGGTCGACGTCTTCGGGTTCTGCGCCGACTGCTCCCGCGCCCTCGATCGCGGCGAGTGAGCCGGGTCACCGCAGCGCCTCGAAGGCTCGGAGGTGGTTCTCGGACCCCGCGAGCAACCGCTCCATCACGCTGACGATGGCCTCGTCATCCGCGCCCTCGATCGCGGCGGAGAGATCGGCGATGTCGGTCTGCTCGATCAGCACCCCCACGGCGACCGCCTCGTCGAGGCTCGAGGTGCCGCGCGCGACCAGGTCGTCGTACATCGCCTGCAGCGCCGGGTCGGTGAACTCGCCGACCTCCGCCGAGCGGGGATCGTCGAGGTCGCGTGCCTCGAGCAGCGGCGCGACGAGGTCCTGGTGCGTGACCTCGCTCGCCGCGATGTTGTCGAAGACGGGCAGGCTCCAGCGCTCCGACAGCGTCACGTAGACGTCGTGCGCCAGCTTCTCCTCCTCGATCAGGTAGCGCAACGACGCCGCGGTGGTGTCCGCCGGCGCGATCCCGGTCGACGGCTCGGCGTCGTCCTCGGCGTCGTCGCCGGCGTCGGCCTGACCCGCGGTCGGCGATGGCGCGGCGGCCGGAACGCCCTGCGGGTCGCCGCCGACGGCGGTCATCACGCCCACCCCGACGATCCCGAGCAGGACCAGGACGCCGGTCGCGATGCCGAGGACGAGAGCGGTGCGGTGCGTCATGAGGTACCTCCCAGCGGTTCCGGACGGCGATGCGCCGGCCGGTGCCATCCGATCGTACGCAAATACCCCGGGGGTATTGCGGGACCATGGTCCCGCACGGGTCCCGCAAGGGTCCCGCCAGCCCGTCGACGCCCTGAATCCCAGACCAGGCGCGCATTCCCATCGGCGATTCGACAAGCCTCGCCTCGCGCCGATACCGTGGTCGGCGGTCCAGGACGGACCATGACGCCCAGTCCGCGCCCCCGGGGCATCGGTTCACGCCGAGCCGCGGGGTCGTACGGTTCCGCGTGTGGCATCCGGTCCCGATGACCGGCTGCGCTGGATCGCGGCGCTCGCCCGGCAGCCCCAGTTCGACGCCGGCGCTCGCAGCCCGCCTCCCGGATCGCACGGAACCCGGCCGAGACCATGAGCACGCTCCTGCACCGGCCGCCGCCCCAGCGGCCGCGTCTGCGTGAGCGTGCGACGGAGATCCGCCCCCCATGCTCGAACCCCGCGAGACCCAACCCGAACCCGCCGCTCCCGCGGCATCCGCCGCTGCCGGCCCGGCCACGACGGACCCCGCCGTCGCCGACGGCCCGCCCGCCATCCAGGTGCGCGGCCTCACCCGCTTCTTCGGTCGCCGGCCGGCCGAGGCGCTCAGCCGGCTCCGCGACGGCGCCACCCGTGCCGAGGTCGCCGACCTCGGCACCGCCGCCGTCGTCGACGCCGACTTCGACGTCCGCCGCGGCGAGATCTTCGTCGTGATGGGCCTGTCCGGCTCCGGCAAGTCGACGCTGATCCGCATGCTCAACGGGCTCCTCGAGCCCACCGCCGGCACCGTCGACGTGATGGGCGAGCGCATCACCGGCATCCCCGCGAAGCGCCTGCGCTCGGTGCGCCGCGACCACGTGTCGATGGTGTTCCAGCACTTCGCGCTCCTGCCGCACCGCACGGTGCTCGACAACGCCGCGTACGGCCTCGAGATCCAGGGCGTGGATGCCGCGGAGCGCCGTGAGCGCGCCGGTCGCGTCCTCGAGCGCGTGGGACTCGGCGGCTGGGGCGACAAGCGCCCGTCCGAGCTCTCCGGAGGCATGCAGCAGCGCGTGGGACTCGCCCGCGCCCTCGCGTCGGACACCGACATCCTGCTCATGGACGAGGCGTTCTCGGCGCTCGACCCCCTCATCCGCCGCGAGATGCAGGAGCAGCTCGTCGAGCTGCAGCAGGAGCTCGGCAAGACCATCGTCTTCATCACGCACGACCTGAACGAGGCCATGTTCCTCGGCGACCGCATCGCCGTCATGCGCGACGGTCGCATCGTGCAGAACGGCACCGCCGAGGAGATCCTCACCGACCCCGCCGACGACTACGTCGCGCAGTTCGTGCAGGATGTCGACCGGGCGCGCGTGCTCACCGCCGGCAACGTCATGGAGACGCCGCGGGCCGTGGTGTCGTCGTCCGCCGGCCCTCGCGCCGCGCTCCGGGTCATGCGCGACCTGCAGACCTCGACCGTGTTCGTCGTCGCACCCGGCCGGCGCCTGCTCGGCGTCGCGCAGGACCGCGACGTGCTGCGCCTCGTGCAGCGCGGCGAGAAGCGGCTCGATGAGGCCGTGCACGAGATCGCCACGGTGGGCTCCGACGAGCAGCTCGCCGACCTGCTCGGTAGCTCGGTCGAGCAGGAGGTGCCGCTCGCGGTCGTCGACGATCGGCAGCGCCTCGTCGGCGTCGTGCCGCGGGTGACCCTGCTCGCCGCCCTCGGCAACGTGCCCACGACGGCCGACGAGCTCGCCACCGTGCCGCCCGCGACCGTCCCGATCGCGGTCATCACGGCCACCCTGCAGCGCACCGAGCCGATCGAGCCGGACCCGGCGTCCGCCCTCGAGGCGGCGGTCGCCGTCCCCGAGCCCGAGCCCGAGCCCCTGCTGGTGCCGCCCGCCGACGCGGCCGGCGCCGCAACGGAGGCCCCGGCCACCGACCACTCCGCCGCGATCGAGGGGAGCCGCGCATGATCGACATCCGCCTGCCGCTCGGCGAGCTCGCCGAGGGCGCCATCGACGTCCTGACCGACGCGCTCGGAGGCCTCTTCGACGTGATCCGCGCCGTGTTCGCCGGCTTCTACGACCTCGTCGACCTCGTCCTGTCGACCCCGCCGTTCTGGGCCGTGATCGTGGTGATCGCCGCGCTCGCCTGGTTCGCCAAGGGCTGGAAGCTCGCCCTCGGCACGGCGCTCGGCCTCCTCGTGATCGTCGGCGTCGACCAGTGGGAGAACGCCATGGACACGCTCGCGCTCGTGCTCGTCTCGAGCGCCATCGCGGTCGTGATCTCGATCCCGCTCGGCGTGCTCGCCGCACGGAGCGACGTGGCCAGCCGCGTCATCCGCCCGGTGCTCGATTTCATGCAGACGATGCCGGCGTTCGTGTACCTCATCCCCGCGCTGATCCTGTTCCGCGTGGGCGTGGTGCCCGGCATCGTCGCGACGATCGTGTTCGCGATGGCGCCCGGCGTGCGGCTCACCGAACTCGGCATCCGCGGCGTCGACCGCGAGGTCGTCGAGGCCGGGCACGCGTTCGGCTCGTCGCCGTGGCGCATCCTCCGCCAGATCCAGCTGCCGCTCGCGATGCCCAGCATCATGGCCGGCGTCAACCAGGTCATCATGCTCTCGCTCTCGATGGTCGTCATCGCGGGCATGGTCGGCGCGGGCGGGCTCGGCGGCGACGTCGTGCAGTCGCTCACGCGCATCGACGTGGGCCTCGGCTTCGAGGCGGGCCTGTCGGTCGTGATCCTCGCGATCGTGCTCGACCGCATCACGGGCGGGCTCGGCGGGCGTGCGCGCCCGCAGCGCCGCAGCGCGAAGGCGAAACGAGCGGATGCCGCGACCTCGACCGACGTTCCGGAGGCCGCCGATCTCGCGGAGACCGACGGCTCGGACCTCCCGGCGACGGAGTCCGCAGTGAAGGCCCCCGTCGCCTGACCCCAAGACCTCGGGCGCCCCACCCCGGCGCCCGCGAACCCCGCATGCACCCCATGCGGACCACCGATCACCCGCGCCACAGCACGCGGGAGGAAAGGAACCACACATGCAGAAGCGCACCATGCGCACCATGCTCGCCGTCGGCGCCACCGCCGCCCTCACGCTCACCGGCTGCTCGGCCGGCGCCGGCGAGGCGGAGACGCTCGAGAACGGCGACCAGAAGGACCTCACCATCGCCGTGTTCAACGGCTGGGACGAGGGCATCGCCGCGAGCGAGCTCTGGAAGACCCTGCTCGAGGAGCAGGGCTACGACGTCGAGCTCGAGTACGCCGACGCCGCCCCGGTGTTCCAGGGCCTGAGCGACGGCGACTACGACGTGACGCTCGACACCTGGCTGCCGATCACGCACGCCGACTACGTCGAGCAGTACGGCGACGACATCGTCGACCTCGGCGCCTGGAACGAGGACGCCAAGCTCACCATCGCCGTGAACGAGGACGCGCCCGTCGACACCCTCGACGAGCTCGCGGAGAACGCCGACGCGTTCGGCAACCGCCTCGTGGGCATCGAGCCGGGCTCGGGCCTGAACCGCGTGACGACCGACGAGGTCATCCCCACGTACGGCCTCGACGGCATGGAGTACCTCACCTCGTCGACCCCCGCGATGCTCTCCGAGCTGACCGCGGCCACCGACGCGGGCGAGAACATCGCCGTGACCCTGTGGCGCCCGCACTGGGCCTACGACGCCTTCCCGCTGAAGGACCTCGAGGACCCCGAGGGCACGCTGGGCGATGCCGAGGGCATCCACGCCTTCGGCACCGCGGACCTCGAGGAGACGCACCCGACCCTCGCCGGCTGGCTGCAGGGCTTCCAGATGGACAGCGACCTTCTCTACTCGCTCGAGAACGCCATGTTCAACGAGAACGACACCGACGACTACGGCCCCGTGGTCGAGGAGTGGATCTCCGAGAACCAGGAGTACGTCGACTCGCTGACCTCCTGAGGTCGGCGCGCGCCGTGACGGCGCGATGAGCCGAAGAGCGGATGCCGCGGGCGCACGTCGTGCCCCGCGGCATCCGCTTCGTCGTCCCGGGCCGTTGGACCCGAGCCTTGAGGCGGCGCCGGACGGAGACTAGCGTCCGGAGCGTGCGGCCGGGTCCGGGTCCGGCGGCGGAGGGGGAGCCATGGGCCAGGACGAGGAACTCGAGCCGACGTTCACGCGGGCGGGGGAGGCGTCGACCGCGCGCCATACGCGGATCCCGGACCTGCCGATGCTGCCCGAGACCGCGTACCGCATCATCCACGACGAGTCGATGCTCGACGGCAACGCGCGCCTGAACCTCGCGACGTTCGTGACGACGTGGATGGACGAGCACGGTGATCGGCTTTACCACGACGCGTTCGACAAGAACATGATCGACAAGGACGAGTACCCTGCCACCGCGGCGATCGAGGAGTACTGCTGGCGGATCCTCGCCGACCTGTGGAACGCACCGGATCCGGGCGACGCGATCGGCACGTCGACCATCGGGTCGAGCGAGGCGTGCATGCTCGGCGGGCTCGCGCTGAAGCGCCGGTGGCAGCACGCGCGCCGTGCGGCCGGGAAGTCGACCGAGACGCCGAACCTCGTCATGTCGAGCGCCGTGCAGGTCTGCTGGGAGAAGTTCTGCAACTTCTTCGACGTCGAGATGCGCCTCGTCCCGACGAGCGACGAGCATCCGCTGATGGACGGCACGGGCCTGGAGGACGTGGTGGACGAGAACTCCATCGGCGTCGTCGCGATCATGGGCGTGACCTACACCGGGGCGTACGAACCGGTCGCGCGCATCGCGGCGAAGCTCGACGAGATCGAGGCGGACACGGGCCTCGACATCCCGATCCACGTCGACGGGGCCTCCGGGGCGATGGTCGCGCCCTTCCTCCAGCCCGAGATCGAGTGGGACTTCCGCGTCGAGCGGGTGCAGTCGATCAACACCTCGGGGCACAAGTACGGCCTCGTCTACCCGGGTGTCGGGTGGGTGGTCTGGCGCTCGACGGCCGCGCTGCCGGAGGACCTGGTGTTCAAGGTGAGCTACCTCGGCGGGGAGATGCCCACGTTCGCCATCAACTTCTCCCGCCCCGGGGCCCAGGTGCTGCTGCAGTACTACCGGTTCCTCCGACTCGGCCGGGTCGGGTACACCGCGATCCAGCAGACGTCCCAGGACGTCGCGCGCTACCTCTCGTCGGGCATCGCCGCGCTCGACGCGTACGAGCTCCTGACCGACGGCAGCGACATCCCGGTGTTCGCGTGGCGGCAGGTTCCGGGGCGCACCGACAAGTGGACGCTGTACCACCTGGCCGAACGGCTGCGCATCCGGGGATGGCTCGTGCCGGCGTACCCGCTCTCGGGAGACCAATCGGACCAGACCGTGATGCGGATCGTCTGCCGGAACGGCTTGAGCCGGGACCTCGCCGAGGACCTGCTCGGCGACATCCGCGACGAGACCGACTTCCTCGACGCGCTGGACGGTCCGATGCCGCACGAGGGACTCGTGCAGTCCTTCCACCACTGAGCGGCCGGGGCGCACGTTGGCCGGGTCGACGCCGGGGGAGACGCCGACGGCGCTGCGCCTGCGCCGAGAGGCCTGGGGGTTCATCCTCGGCTCGTTCTGCTTCATCGTCGGCGCCGTGCCGAACTACGCGGAGACGGCCGGCCCGGTCGGGGTGGGCCTGACGTTCTTCGTCGGGTCGATCTTCTTCACGCTCGCGGCGTTCATCCAGCTGACGCTGAGCGGCCGCCCTCGGCCGCGTCGGGGCGCCGACCGGGCGGACCTCACCGACTGGTGGGCGGCCGCGGTCCAGTTCGGCGGCACGCTGCTGTTCAACTGGAGCACGTTCTGGGCGATGGTCGCCGCGTTCGCCGATCCGACGAGGCTCGGCGTGGGCTGGAGGCCGGACGCGCTCGGTTCCATCGCCTTCCTCGCCTCGAGCGGGCTCGCCGTGGCGGCGACGCGGCAGCGCGGCCGGCTCTGGGACCCCGACGCCCGGACCTGGCACGGGACGTGGCTCAACCTGGTCGGCTCGGTGTTCTTCGGCCTCTCGGCGATCGGCGCGTACGTGCTGCCCGACAGCGGCTCGTACCTGAACCTGCTGTGGGCGAACCTCGGAACCCTCCTCGGCGGCGTGTGCTTCCTCGTCGCCGCGCTCCTGTCGCGTCGGGTCGTTCCGGCGCACCGGCCGGGCGGATGACGCGCGTCCCGTCGGCCGCGACGCCGGCGCGGATTCGGGCGCGATCGGCCCGTCTGGTAGGATCGTCGTTTGGCTGGGCGCTTCCACCGTCCAGACCGTGGATGAATCCCCTGTATCTACCGCGCGAGCGGAGGGGGCCGTCTGCAGACAAGAGACCTTGGGAGGGGCCGTCCGGCCCCTCGGTATTGGAGGAAAGACCAATGGCAGCAGTGTGCCAGGTGACCGGAGCCGTCCCCGGCTTCGGCCACAACATCTCGCACTCGCACCGCCGGACGAAGCGCCGCTTCGACCCGAACGTGCAGAAGAAGACGTACTACGTGCCGTCGCTCCGTCGCAACGTCACCCTGAACGTGTCCGCCAAGGGCATCAAGGTGATCGACGCCCGCGGCATCGAGGCGGTCGTCCGTGACATCCAGGCTCGTGGGGTGAAGCTCTAATGGCGAAGCAGCAGGACATCCGTCCCATCATCAAGCTCCGTTCGACGGCCGGCACCGGGTACACCTACGTGACCCGCAAGAACCGTCGCAACAACCCCGACCGTCTCGTGCTCAAGAAGTACGACCCCGTGGTGCGCAAGCACGTCGACTTCCGAGAGGAGCGCTAGGACATGGCCAAGAAGAGCAAGATCGCGCGCAACGAGCAGCGCAAGGCGGTCGTCGACCGCTACGCCGCGAAGCGTGCCGAGCTGAAGAAGACGCTCGTCGACCCGAACGCCACCGAGGAGGCCCGCGAGGCCGCCCGCATCGGCCTGCAGAAGCTGCCGCGCAACGCCTCGCCGGTGCGCGTCCGCTCGCGCGACGCCATCGACGGCCGCCCCCGTGGCGTGCTGACGAAGTTCGGCATCTCGCGTGTCCGCTTCCGCGACATGGCGCACAAGGGCGAGCTGCCCGGCATCACCAAGTCGAGCTGGTAAGCACCGCACGTCGTCCGAGAGGGGCGTCCCGGATCACTCCGGGGCGCCCCTCTCGTCGTCCGCGGCCGTCGGCGCCGCACGCGCACGACGCGCGAGGCATCCGTCAACCCCCGTCCGAACCGCCGCCGAATCCCCGGAAATCCGCGTGTTTCCGCGGGACTCTGCTACATTCGAGGCGGCCTGAACGGCCACGGGGGCGATCGAGGGATCGGCTCCGCGTATCCATACGACAGCTGTAGACACACAGCGAAGGTCCGAGGAGGACATTCAATGGCTGACAAGTCGCTCAACAAGTCCGAGCTCGTTGCCAAGATCGCTGCGGCGACGAACCAGAGCCAGAGCACCGTCGACTCCGTGCTGAACGGGTTCTTCGAGGCGCTGGCCGACTCGGTCGGCTCGGGCACCAAGGTCTCCATCCCGGGCTGGCTCGCCGTCGAGCGCACCCACCGCGCCGCCCGCACGGGCCGCAACCCGCAGACCGGCGAGACCATCCAGATCGCCGCCGGCAACTCGGTCAAGGTCTCCGCGGGCTCGAAGCTCAAGGCCGCCGTCAAGTAGCACGGCCGCGTCGCACGACGCACCCCGAGACTCCCGAAGGGGCGCCCGGTCAGATCCGGCGCGCCCCTTCGGCGTACCTCGGGCATGCGGGCGCACGGCCCGCGGCGAGGCATGACGGATGCCGCGGCGAGCCCGCTTCCAGCCGGCTCGCCTAGGCTGCTCGGGTGACCCGTTCCGTCCGCGTGCTCGGCCCCGCCGCCCTCGTCGCCGTCGCCCTCGTCGCGACGATCGCCGGGCTGGCCTACGGCGGGGGAGCCGAGCCGTACCCGATCCAGGATCCGGGCCCGGTGGCCAGGTGGGGCGTCCCCGTCGCGAAGCTCTTCGTCAACCTCGGCGCGGCCGGCATGATCGGCGCGCTCGTGCTCGCGCTGTGGGCGCTCAGCCCGAAGCAGCGCGAGTTCGACCTGGCGCTCGACGTGGCCGCGGCATCCGCCGCCGTGCTCACGGTCGCGAGCGCGGCGACCGGCGTGCTCACCTTCGTGCTCGTGACCGGCGCGCCGTTCGAGCTGAGCGACCGGTTCGGCGCGCAGCTCGGACAGTTCGCCACGTCGATCGAGCTCGGCCAGGCGTGGCTCGCGACCACGCTGATCGCGGCGGCGGTCACCGTGCTGTGCTTCGCGGTGCGCAACCACACCGCGCTCGTGTTCGTGGGCGTGCTCGCCGTCGTCGCGCTCGTGCCGATGGCGCAGCAGGGGCACGCGGCCGGCACGGCCGGCCACGACGAGGCCGTCACCGCGCTCGGGCTGCACCTCGTGTTCGTGAGCGCCTGGCTGGGCGGACTGCTGACCCTCGTGCTGCTGAAGTCGAGGCTCCCCGGCGATCGCCTCGCCGTGGTGCTCGCCCGGTACTCGACGGTGGCGCTCGTGAGCTTCATCGTGGTCGCCGTCTCCGGCTACGCCAGTGCCGCCCTGCGCATCGGCTCGTGGCCGCAGCTGTCGACCGGCTACGGCGTGCTCGTGCTGGCGAAGGTCGCGGTGCTCGTCGCGCTCGGCCTCTTCGGCGCGTCGCAGCGACGCGTGATGATCGCGCGGATGGCGCGCGCGGGCGCGCCGGGATCCGCCCGCCCCGGGTCACCCGCCGACCGCGTGTTCTGGCTGCTCGTCGTCGTCGAGCTCGCCTTCATGGGGCTCGCGTCGGGTCTCGCCGCGGCGCTGGCGCGCACCGCGACGCCGGTCGACGAGGAGGCGTCGGGCGGCCTGGCCCGGACGCCGGCCGAGCTGCTCACGGGCGAGCCGCTGCCGCCGCCGCCCGACGGATGGCGCTACCTCACCGAGTGGAGCCCTGACCTGCTGTGGCTGCTCGCGTGCGCGTTCGGGATCTTCTTCTACCTGGCGGGCGTGCGCCGGCTTCGTCGCCGCGGCGACGCCTGGCCGGTCTACCGCACGGTGCTCTGGGTGGCGGGCATGCTGCTGCTGGCCTGGGTCACCAGCGGCGGCGTCAGCGCCTACGAGGAGTACCTGTTCTCGGCGCACATGCTCGCCCACATGATCCTCACGATGGGGATCCCGGTGCTGCTCGTGCCGGGTGCGCCCGTCACCCTCGCCGCGCGCGCCGTGCGTCCGCGCAAGGACGGCAGCCGCGGCGGCCGCGAGTGGATCCTGCTCGCGGTGCACTCCCGGTTCGCCGGGATCATCGCCAACCCGATCGTCGCCGCGGTGCTGTTCACCGGCTCGCTGTGGATCTTCTACTACTCGTCGCTGTTCCGCTGGACGATGGAGGACCACATCGGCCACACGTGGATGGTCGTGCACTTCCTCATCACCGGCTACCTGTTCGTGCAGTCGCTCATCGGGATCGACCCGGTGCCCTACCGCCTGCCGTACCCGTTCCGGCTGGTGCTGCTGCTGGCCACCATGGCGTTCCACGCCTTCTTCGGGTTGTCGATCATGATGGGCACCGGCCTGCTGCTCGCCGACTGGTACGGCGCGATGGGCTGGGGCACCGACGCGCTCGTCGACCAGCAGCTCGGCGGCGGCATCGCCTGGTCGATCGGCGAGATCCCCACGGTGGCGCTCGCGATCACCGTGGCGATCCAGTGGTCGCGGAGCGACGCGAAGGAGACGAAGCGGCGGGACCGCCACGCCGACCGGACGGGCGAGGCCGAGCTCGAGGCGTACAACGCGCAGCTCGCGTCGCTCTCGGCACGCGACGGCGGGAACGGCTGACGGATGCCGCGGCCCGAGCCCGCGGGGGAGCCGGACGGCCGCGACGCCGGCCGGGCGGCGGTGCGGCGCATCGTCGTGATGGGCGTCTCGGGTGCCGGGAAGACGAGCGTCGGCGTCGCGCTGGCGGACCGCCTCGGCCTCCGGTTCGTCGATGCCGACGACCTGCATCCGGCCGCGAACGTCGCGAAGATGCGGGCCGGGACGCCGCTGGACGACGCCGACCGGATGCCCTGGCTCGACCTCGTCGGCGCCGCCCTCGCCGAGGCGGCCGCGCCCGGCATCGTGGTGGCCTGCTCGTCGCTGCGGCGGGCCTACCGCGACCGCCTGCGCGTCACTGCTCCCGGAACGGCGTTCGTCGCGCTGGAGGGCGACCCGGAGCTGCTGGCCGAGCGCATCGGCGGCCGCACGGGGCACTTCATGCCCGCCGCGCTGCTCGACTCGCAGCTCGCGGCGTACGAGGCGCCCGGAGCCGACGAGCGAGCGGTGCGGGTCGACGTGGACGCCGGCGTCGACGAGATCGCCGGCACCGCGGCATCCGCCCTCGACCGGCTCGACCCGCCGGCACGCTGAGGCGCCGGCGACGCCGCCCGGCCGGTCACTTCAACTGGATCGAGATCGAGCCGTCGGCGCGGACCCGCGCCTCGAGGGCGAGCATGAACCCCTCGTCCTGCTCGAAGAGGTAGGTGCTGCCGTCGAAGAGCGACTGCGCCTCGAACGTCACGCGGGCCACGCCCGGGGTCGGCGGCATCTCGAAGGCGGACTCGCCCGGGACGAGCGTCACCGCGGGCGACTCGACGATGGTCCACGCCGGATCGGTGAGCACGCGATCGTCCACGTCGATCCCGAAGGGACAGCCGGCCGGCTTCAGCACGGGCTGGGTCGCGCACTGGTCGGTGAGGTACTCGTCGACCTTGGCCTGCACCCGGTCCACGAACTCCTGCGTGGGCAGCGCGTCCACGGTCGCCTCGGCCGGGGCGCCGGGCTCCGTGACGATCGTGTCGGGCACCGCCTCGAGCAGCGTCGACCGGTACCCGAACTCGTAGGCCGCGGGGGCGATCGCCAGGTACGGCGCCTGCTGGGTGAACGCCGCGAGCTCGTCGCCGCTCTTCGCCGCCCGGGTGTCGAGCGTGAGCGACCCGACGGTGAACATCGGACTGTGCGCCGCGGTGACCTGCACGACGGCGAGCGGGCTGGTCGCGAACTCCCAGCGGTGCAGCACGCCGTAGAGCGGGGCGATCGGCCGCACGGTGAAGGTGCTCTCGATGATCGACGACTCGATGCGGTAGCTCACCGTGACGACGCGGGCCCCCTGCTCGCCGGCCGGCTCGTCGCTGAGGACGCGGACGTCCTGCGGTCCCGAGGCGAGCACGCCCGACCGGAGCATCGCCGTCGAGACGTCCTCCGGCAGCCCAGCGCCCGCGAGGTCGGCGGGATCGAGGCGCACGCCCGGCGTGGCGGCGGCGCTCACGATGTCGTCGCGGGCGATCGCGTCGAGGTAGCGCTCGACGAACGCCGACGCGCCGTAGAGGGTCTGGTTCAGCCCGCCGAGCGCGGCGAAGAAGGCGCCGCCGAGCAGCACGGCCAGCCCCGCCCATCCCGCGACGGCCGCCGGCGACAGGCGCCCGACGCGTCTGCCCGAACTCCCCACGCGGCAAGTCTAGACAGCGCCTCCCCGGGAGACGGTCGTCCACAGCGCGGACGTCGGTCCACGGATGCCGCCGGCCGGGCCGGGCCGCCGGCGCGGCGGTCTACAGTGAAGACGCCGACGCGGCGCGCTTTCCCGCACCGCGGCATCCGCTCACCCCCGAAGGACCCCAGTGCACGACGTGACGCTCACCGCCGAGCAGGAGGCGGTGTTCCGGGCCATCGAGCACACCCGCGAGCACGTGTTCGTGACCGGCCGGGCCGGGACGGGCAAGTCGACGCTGCTGAACCACCTGAACTGGCACACCTCGAAGCAGATCGTCATCTGCGCCCCGACGGGGGTCGCCGCGCTGAACGTCGGCGGCCAGACGATCCACTCGCTGTTCCGGCTGCCGATCGGGGTCGTCGCCGACCGCGAGATCGACCAGAACGACGCGGTCCGCAAGATCCTCAACGCGGTCGACACGCTCGTCGTCGACGAGGTGTCGATGGTGAACGCCGACCTGATGGATGCGATGGACCGGTCGCTCCGGCAGGCCAGGCAGCGACCGCACGAGCCGTTCGGCGGGGTGCAGGTCGTGCTCTTCGGCGACCCGTACCAGCTCGCGCCCGTGCCCGGCTCGGGCGACGAGCGCCGCTACTTCGCCGACACCTACCGGTCGATGTGGTTCTTCGACGCGAAGGTCTGGCAGGAGGCCGACCTGCGCATCTACGAGCTCGGCGAGATCCACCGGCAGCACGACGACGCGTTCAAGCACATGCTGAACGCGGTCCGCCACGGCATGGTCACGGCCGAGATCGCGGGGGTGCTGAACGACGCGGGTGCGCGTCGGCCGCTGCCCGAGCAGGGCGCGATCACCCTCGCGACGACGAACGAGACGGTCAACCGCATCAACCGCGCGGCGCTGCACCGCCTGCCGGGACAGTCGCTGGCCAACGAGGCCGAGGTCGAGGGCGAGTTCGGCGGGCGCGGCTACCCGGCCGACGAGCGCCTCGAGCTCAAGGTGGGCGCCCAGGTGATGTTCCTGCGCAACGACACCGGCGGGTGGGGCGAGGCGCCGCGGTGGGTCAACGGCACGATCGGCACCGTCACCTCGCTCGACCGCGAGGTGCGGGTCGAGGTCGACGGCGAGGAGCACGAGGTCGAGCCCGCGACCTGGGAGAAGTACCGCTACACGTGGGATCCGCGCGCGAAGAAGCTCGAGCGCGAGATCGTGGCCGAGTTCACCCAGTTCCCCCTCCGCCTGGCGTGGGCGGTGACGATCCACAAGTCGCAGGGCGCGAGCTACGACACCGCGATCGTCGACCTCGGACCGCTGGTGTTCAGCCCGGGCCAGACCTACGTCGCGCTGTCGCGGCTGACCTCGCTCGACGGCCTCTACCTCGCGCGTCCGCTGGTGCCGCGCGACATCATCGTCGACCGGGACGTGGAGCGGTTCATGTCTGGCGCCCTGCGCGAGGTCGGCACCGCGGGCGACGCGTCCGCCTGACCGTCCGGCATCCGTTCGGGGGAGCGGCCGGGGGCGTCATCGCCACGCGCCCCCGGCCGCGTTCGGGCGGGTCAGTGCGCGTGACCCGGGTCGTGGGTGCCGTGCTGCCCGTGGGGCACGGCGAGCTCGCCCGCCTCGGTGGCCGCGAGGGCCGGCGTCGCGAGGGCCGACACGAGCGCGGCGCCGGCCGCGAGGCCCGCGAGGCCGAGGCGCGCCTCGCGCGCGGTGCCGCGCGGGGCGGGGGCGCGGAGGTCGTGGTCCGCGTCGCGCGCCGGCGCCCGTCGCGCGCGGACGGCGTGCGCGGCCGAGAACGCGACCGCGGCGGTGAAGGCGGATGCGGCGGCCAGGGGCAGGCCCGCGGCATCCGTCGCGGCGCCCGCGATCACCGCGCCGGCACCGGCGAGGAGCGCCACGACCGCGACGGCGAGCGTCGTGGCCGGTGCGAGGACGCGTCCCGCCCGGAGGGACAGGACGCCCCAGCCGAGCGCGGCGACGCCGAGCCCGGCCAGGACGACCTGCGGTGCACCCCCGGCACCGGCAGCGAGGGCCGTGAGCACGAGGCCGGCACCGAGCGCGCCGAGCATCGGCCACGTGCGGGTCATCGCCGCCAGTGCGTCCATGGCCGGCTCCCTAGGCCGTCGCCACGCGTGCGGAGCGCTCGGCTCCGAGTCCGACGCCGAGCAGCGCGATGGCGCTGGCGAGGTGGAGGAAGTGGTCGGCCGTGTTCAGCGCGAGGATGTTGGCGGCGGTGCCGGCGATGAAGAAGCCGACGATGCCGAGCAGCAGGTACGCGGCGCCGACCGTGGTGTTGACGGCCTTGGCCGCCGCGACGTTCGACAGGCCGGCGATGAGCAGCGCCGCTCCGATCGCGACGTGGGCGATGTTGTGCAGCGGGTTCACCTCGAAGATGCCGAGGAGCAGGCCGCCCTCGGTGGCGAGCAGCCCGACGCCGCCGGTGACGGCGAATCCGAGCAGGCCCACCAGGACGTAGACCGCGCCGAACGCGGTCGCGGCGATGCGGTTGGGTGAGTTCTTCATGGCGATGCCTCCTTGTCGTCGCGCGGCGTCCGCCGTGCACCGAGGGGTTCGGCGCGGGGCCGGATGCGGATTGCCCGGAGTCCGCGGGCCGGCCGTTCGGGGGACATCGCGCCGTCGCGGCGCAGGCGGCGTGGCCGAACCGTGATGCTGGGTCCGTGGCCGGACGCCCGCTTCGGGTTACAATCGCTGCGGACACACGGCGGGGGGCACGGTGGCTGGAGGACGGGCCGGCGTTCGGCGGAGGATCGCCACGACGATCGCTGCGGCGTGCTCGATGCTCCTCCTGGCCGGCTGCACGGGGTCGCCGCAGGCGGTGACCGGCTACGAGCAGGTCGACGCCGAGTTCGCGCCCGAGGTCGTCGAGCGTCTCGACGCGACCCTCGCGGAGGCGGTGCGGCTCAGCGGGTCGAGCGGCGGGGTCGCCGGCGTCTGGGCTCCGTGGTCCGGCCAGTGGACCACCGGCGTCGGCACGATCGGATTCGGCGAAGGCGCCGACGAGGTCACCGCCGACACGCGCTTCCAGCTCACGACGACGACGGGCGCCATCACCTGCGCGCTGATGCTCCGACTCGTCGACGCGGGCGTCGTGGAGCTCGACGAGCAGGTGGGCACCATGGTCCGCGGCGTGCCGGGCCTCGGCGACATCACGCTGGAGGACCTCTGCCGCCACCGGTCGGGGATCGCCGACTACTACCCGTCGCTGGAGCGCTTCTTCGCCGGCAACCCCGGGAGGGTCTGGCCGGCGACCGAGCTCGTCGCGAGCGGGATGGCCGCGAGCCGCTCGTTCGAGGCGGGCCGGGGCTGGGCCGAGTCCCGCTCGGGCGTGATGCTCCTCGCGACCGCGCTCGAGCAGGAGACGGGCCGGACCTGGGACGACCTCGCGGAGCAGTACGTGTTCGAGCCCCTCGATCTGACGGCCACGCGCATCCCGGCGGCGCAGGATACCGAGCACGAGGGGGCGCTCGGCGGATACACCTCGATGAAGCTCAGCGACGGCAGTCGGGACTGCGCGAACGTGCTCGACGTCTCCGGGCGATCGAGTTCGATCGGCGGCACGGCCGCCGGCGCGTTCTCGACGCTCGCCGAGGCGAAGGACTTCAGCGAGGCGTTCGCGAACGGCTCGATGTTCAGCGAGAACACGGCCCGGCGCGTCTGGACCACGCTTCCGCTGGGCGGCGAGACGCCGGCCTGGCAGACGCAGGGGATCGGCGCCATGCAGTTCGGGCCGATGCGCGGCCTGGCCGGCGCGAGCACGGGGGCGCTGACCGCGGTCTTCACCGAGCCCGAGACGGGGCTCACGGTCGTCGTGGCGCTGAACAACTCCTCGTCGGACGACGACCTCGTTCGGGAGGCCGCGTTCGCACTCGCCTCGATCGCGTCGAAGACCACGGCTCCGGGCGAGACGGTTCCGCCGCTGATCGAGCTGCCCTGGTCGTACGAGCAGGCGGTCGAGCGGATGACGGCGGCCGCGGCCTGCCCGCTCCCCGCCGACGGCGAGGCGCCCGCCGAGGAGCCGGCCACCGAGGGCTGAGGACCGGGCCGGGGACTTTCGACCCGCGCGGCCCGGCGCCCGACGCGTCAGACTACGGGCGAGGTGCCGCGCGACGGCGTGGCGGAGGAGGCGGCCATGTGCCGATGGCTGGCGTACTCGGGCGAGCCGCTGCGCACGTCGACGGTGCTCCTCGACGCCACCCACTCGCTGGTCGCGCAGTCGCTCGACTCCCCGCTCGGCGCGGAGACCGTGAACGGCGACGGCTTCGGCATCGGCTGGTATCCGCCGGGCGCGGTGGCCGGCAGCATCCCGGCCGTGTTCCACAGCGTGGAGCCCGCGTGGAACGACGAGAACGTCCGCGAGCTCGCCCGCGCGATCGAGAGCCCGCTGTTCTTCAGCCACGTGCGGGCCGCCGCGGGTCCGCCGATCCAGCGCACCAACTGCCATCCGTTCCGCTGGGAGAACTGGCTGTTCATGCACAACGGCTTCCTCGCGGAGTTCGCCAAGGTCAAGCGCGACCTCACCTTCGCGATCGACCCGTCGCTCTACCCGCTGGTGCACGGCACGACCGATTCCGAGGTGCTCTTCCACCTCGCGATCACCTTCGGCCTGGCCGACGACCCCGTGCAGGGGCTCACCGCGGCGATCGACCACGTCGAGCGGGTGGGGCGCGAGCACGGCATCCTGTTCCCGATGCAGGGCACGATCGCGGTCGCCGACGGCGCCACGATCTGGGCGCTGCGGTACTCCAGCCAAGGCCGGTCGCGCACCCTGTTCCACTCCGCCGACATCCCCACCATCCGCTCGATGTACCCGGACGCCGAGCGGCTCGCCCAGTTCGGCGAACACGCGCACGTCGTCGTGTCGGAGCCGCTGAACGACCTGCCGGGGGTATTCCTCGAGGTACCGGAGTCGACCATCGCCGTCCTCGACCGAGGGGGATACCACCATGAGCCCTTCCGATCCGCCGCCTGACGCACCGTCGCGGGCGCCCGCGACCGGGTCCGGGGACGACGGCGCGACGGATGCCGCGAACGCCTCGTGGACGGTCGTCATCGCGCTTTCGGCCGCGCAGTTCGTGATGGTGCTCGACAGCACCGTCATGAACGTGTCGATCTCGCAGGTGGTCGACGACCTCGGCACGACCGTGGCCGCGATGCAGGCCGCGATCACCTTCTACACGCTCACGATGGCGGCCCTCATGCTCGTCGGCGCGAAGCTCGGCGACGTCCTGGGCCGGCTGCGCGCGTTCGTGATCGGTGCCATCGTGTACGCCCTCGGGTCGCTCACGACCGCGCTCAGCCCGAACATCGTCGTCCTGTTCCTCGGCTGGTCGGTGGTCGAGGGCATGGGCGCGGTCCTCGTGATCCCGGCGATCGCCGCGCTCATCGCCGACAACTACCGGGGGAGGGCGCGGGTCACGGCGTACGCCATGATCGGGGCGGCATCCGGGGCGGCGGTCGCCGCGGGGCCGCTCATCGGGGGCTACCTGACGACCTACCTCTCGTGGCGCTACGTGTTCGTCGGCGAAGTGGTCGTGATGGCGGTCGTCGTGCTGTTTGCGCGGCGGATCGTGGACCGGCATCCGCCCCTGCGGGTGCGCATCGACCTGGTCAGCGTGCTGCTGTCCTCGGCCGGCCTGGTGCTCGTGGTGCTCGGGCTGCTGCAGAGCAAGACCTGGGGCTGGATCGTGCCGCTCCAATCCCCCGAGGTGAACGGGTACCCGATCGCGCCGTTCGGGATCTCGCTCACCACCTGGTTCGTCCTCGGCGGCGTCGCGGTGCTGGCGTGGTTCGTCCGCCGGCAGCGCCGTCTCGTCGATGCGGGCCGCGCGCCGCTGCTCGACGTGACGCTGCTGTCGATCCGGCGCCTGCGCAGCGGCCTCGGCGCGCTCGGCGCGCAGTACGCCGTCACCGCCGGCGTGTTCTTCATGATCCCCGTGTACCTCCAGATGACGCTGGGCCTCGACGCGCTCCAGACCGGGCTCAAGATCTTCCCGCTGTCGGTCTCGCTCATCCTCTTCTCGTTCGCCGGCACGCGGCTCTCGTCGCTGTGGTCGCCGCGCACGATCGTGCGGATCGGCCAGCTCGTCCTCGCGGCATCCGCCGTGGTGCTGCTCGCCTCGGTCGATGCCGAGCTCAGGTCGCCGGCGTTCGGCGTCGGCATGTTCACGGCGGGCGCCGCGCTCGGCCTGCTCGCGTCGCAGCTCGGCAACGTCAACATGTCGAGCGTCGGCGTCGAGAAGTCGAGCGAGGTCGGCGGCATGCAGGGCGTGTTCCAGAACCTCGGTTCGTCGCTCGGCACCGCGCTCATCGGATCGATCCTGATCGGCGCCCTCGCGACCGCGTTCGCCGGCACGGTCGCGTCGAGCGCCCTGCCGTACGACGTCAGGCAGGAGGTCGCGGCGGCCACCGAGGGCGGCGTCGAACTGGTGCCGGCGTCGTCGGTGCAGCAGATCGGCGAGGACGCCGGACTGTCGGAGGACGACGCATCGGAGCTCCAGCAGGCCTACGCCGACGCGCAGGTGCAGGCGCTCCGCATCGCCTTCGTCGGGCTCATCGCCATCGCGCTCGGCGCCCTCGCGTTCTCGTCGGGCATCCCGGCCGACGTGCCGGAGCGCGCAGGAGGGCGGCGCAGGGCCGAGCGCCCCGAAGCTGAGGAGGCGGCACCGTGACCGATCCCGACGACGTCTTCGACGCCGCAGACCGCGACGACTTCCCCGCACGCGCGGAGGCGGGCCGCGAGGCGCGCCGTCGCGTGCCCCGGTCGTCGCACGCCGGATGGGCACCGCCGCCGGATCGCCCCGACCCCGTCTCGCTGCTCGAGGAGCAGGCGGTCACGAGGGTGCCCGAGCTGGTCCCGATCCGCTACGCGCGCATGCTCGTGTCGCCGTTCACGTTCTACCGCGGCGCGGCCCTGATCATGGCCGCCGACCTGGCCGGGACGCCCGCCTCGGGACTCACCGCGCAGATCTGCGGCGACGCGCACCTGTCGAACTTCGGGGTGTTCGCCACCCCCGAGCGCGCGCTGATCTTCGACATCAACGACTTCGACGAGACGCTACCCGGGCCGTGGGAGTGGGACGTGAAGCGCCTCGCGGCGAGCTTCGAGGTCGCCGGGCGGCATCGGGGGTTCGATGCGGCCGTGCGCCGGAACGTCGTGCTCGAGGCCGTGCGCGGCTACCGCGAGCGGATGCGGCTGGCCGCCGAGGCCGGCGTGCTCGAGGCCTGGTACGACCGACTCGATGCCGCGCGGATGGAGGAGTGGGTCCGCGAGGAGCGCGAAGCGAACCGGGTCGGCGGCAAGCAGGTGAAGCGGACGGAGGCCGCGCTCGCGAAGGCGCGCACGCGCGACAGCGTCCGCGCGTTCACGAAGCTCGTCGAGGTCGACGGCGGGCGGATGCGGATCCGGTCGGATCCGCCACTCGTGGTTGCCATCGAGGACCTCGGGCTGGAGCCGGGAACGGGCGAGCAGGTCGAGGAGTGGATGCGGCGGATGCTGCGCGAGTACCGGTCCACGCTCCCGCTCGAGCGCCACCCTATCGAGGAGTTCCGGTACGTCCACCTCGCCCGGAAGGTCGTCGGCGTCGGCAGCGTCGGCACCAGGGCCTGGATCGTGCTGCTCCGCGGCCGCGACGACGCGGATCCGCTCATCCTCCAGGCGAAGCAGGCCGAGGCGTCGGTGCTCGAACGGTTCCTGCCGGAGAGCCGCTACGACAACCACGGGGAACGCGTCGTGCGCGGGCAGCGGCTCATGCAGGCGGCGAGCGACCTCTTCCTCGGCTGGCAGCGCGTCCTCGCCCCCGACGGGGTCGAGCGCGACTTCTACCTGCGCCAGCTCAACGACTGGAAGGGGTCGGCCGACATCGAGGTCATGCTTCCCAAGGGGGCCGAGATGTACGCCCGTGCCTGCGGCGAGACCCTCGCCCGCGCCCACGCCCGCGCCGGCGACCGCGTGGCGATCTCCGCCTACCTCGGCGGCTCGGATCGCTTCGACCAGGCGATCGCCCGGTTCGCGTCGGACTACGCCGACCAGAACGAGCGCGACTACGCGGCGTTCCGCGATGCCGTGGCATCCGGTCGACTCGTCGCCGCCGATCTCGGCTGAGCCGGCGACGACGCGATCGTGCGGCGGATGCTGCGGCATCCGCCCCGCCCTTGGTACGGTGCAGGCAGTCGACGGCGACCCTGGGAGGCGCGATGTCAGCAGCGGGCGGTCAGCACCGGCAACCTCGTGAGCAGTGGACCGGCCAGGTGGGGTTCATCCTGGCGGCGATCGGCTCGGCGGTGGGCCTGGGCAACATCTGGCGCTTCCCGGGGGTCGCGTACGAGAACGGCGGCGGGGCGTTCCTCATCCCGTACCTCGTGGCGCTGCTGACCGCGGGCATCCCGATCCTGTTCCTCGATTACGCCGTCGGGCACCGCTTCCGCGGCGCGGCGCCGACGGCGTTCCGGCGGCTCGGCGGCGAGAAGGGCCGGGCGCTCGAGGCGCTGGGATGGTTCCAGGTCGTCATCTGCTTCGTCATCGCCCTGTACTACACGGTGGTGATCGCCTGGGCGGTCAGCTACTTCGTCTTCTCGTTCGACCTGCGCTGGGGCGACGACACGGCCGGGTTCCTCGTCGGCGACTTCCTGCAGACCAGCGACCCAGGCTTCAGCCTGACGTTCGTGCCGAGCGTGCTGATCCCGCTCGCGCTGATCTGGGTGGCCGTGATCGTGGTGCTCGCCTTCGGCGTCGCGCGCGGCGTGCAGCGGGTGAACGTGATCTTCCTGCCGCTGCTCGTCGTGGCCTTCGCGGCGCTCGTGGTGCGCGCGCTGTTCCTCGACGGCGCGGCCGACGGGCTCAACGCGCTGTTCACCCCCGACTTCCCGGCGCTGGCCGATCCGAACGTGTGGATCGCTGCGTACAGCCAGATCTTCTTCTCGCTCTCGATCGCGTTCGGCATCATGATCACGTACGCGTCATACCGCCGCCGGCGTTCGAACCTGACGACGCCGGGGCTCGTGGTGGCGTTCGCGAACTCGTCGTTCGAGATCCTCGCGGGCATCGGCGTGTTCGCGACGCTCGGCTTCTTCGCCTTCCAGCAGGGCGTGGATGTCGCGGAGCTCGAGGGCCTCACGGGCGTCGGGCTGTCGTTCATCACGTTCCCGGCGATCGTCTCGCAGATGCCCGGCGGACCCATCTTCGGCATCCTGTTCTTCGGGTCGCTCGCGATGGCCGGCTTCACGTCGCTGCTGTCGGTGCTGCAGGTGGTCTCGGCGGGCTTCCAGGAGAAGTTCGGACTCTCGCCGCGGCAGGCGGCCGTCCGGGTGGGCGGGGTCGCCGCGGTGCTGTCGATCCTGCTGTTCTCGACGACCACCGGCCTCCTCGCCCTCGACACGGTCGACAACTGGGCGAACAACATCGGCATCGTGCTCTCGGCGATCCTCGCGAGCGTGTTCGCGTTCTGGGTGCTGCGCAAGGGCCCGGAGCTGCGCTACCACCTGAACAGTGTGTCGACCTTCCGGGTCGGCGGGATCTGGACGGTGCTCGCCGGCATCCTCGCCCCGGTGATCCTCGGCTACATGCTCATCTCGCGGATCATCTCGCTCATCGTGGACGGCTACGCGGACTACCCGGGTTGGTACCTGCTCGCGCTCGGCTGGGGGGCGGTCGTCGCGATCGCCGTCGGGGCGCTCCTGCTCACCGTGCTGCCGTGGCGCCAGAGCCCCGACGCGTTCCGCGCGTGGCCGCCGCTGCCCGACCACTCCCCGCCGCATCACGCGGCCGCCTCGACTGAAGGAGGACGGCGATGACCGCCACCGCGATCTTCTTCCTGGTCCTCGCGATCGTGCTCGTCTGGGGCGGGTTCACCGTGAGCGTGCTCTACCTCGCGCGCCGGCCCGACCGTCATGACTTCCCCGCGGGCGGCGAGGACGACCACCGGGAGGACGTCGCGCCCGTCGAGCGCGACACCTGACGGCCGTCGCCGCCGCGTCAAGGGGGCGGGTCCGGCTCGCCCTCGGCGGCGGACCCGGGCGATACTGTGATGCATCCGCAGCGCGGAGGGCGAAGGAGGATCCGGGATGACCGAGACCAAGGAGCGCAGCGGCCGGCTGCGCAGGTTCCACGACCGCTTCATGGTCGAGCATCGCTTCCTCTCGGCTGCGGCTCGCCGCAACCTGTACCTCACCGCGGCCGTGCTCGCCGTCGTCGGGCTCACGGGTTTCCTGATCGTCCTCGATTCGGTCCTCGAGGCCGACGACCTCTCCTACATCGACGAGCCGATCGAGACCTGGCTCGAGTCGGGCCGCGACGAGTGGCTCACCGTGCTGATGACGGTGCTGACGATCGTGTTCGGCCCGATCGTGATGCCCATCATCATCCTCGTGACCACGGTCACGTGGGGCGTGCTGGCCAAGCACGCCTGGCGGCCGATACTGCTGGCCGGCGGCATGATCCTCGGCGTGATCATGGTGCAGGTGCTCGCGCCGGTCATCGCCCGGGACCGCCCGCCCGTCGAGGAGATGATGATCGGCATCGACGAGACCTCCTCCTTCCCGTCGGGGCACGTCATGGGCGTCGCCGACTTCTTCTTCATCGGCACGTACCTCGTGTTCTCCCGGCACCGGCGCCCGATCATCACGGCGCTCGCCTTCGTCGCCGCGGCGTTCATCGTGCTGCTGACCGCGGCGTGCCGCATCTACCTCGGCTACCACTGGCCGACCGACGCGCTCGGCTCGATCTTCCTGTCGCTGGTGGTGCTCGGCGTCGTCATCGCGGTCGACACGTGGCGCACCGTCCGGGTCGGATCGCCCGAGCAGGTCAGGGAATCCGATGCGCGGCCGGAGGCGTGGGGCCGCGATGAGCACTGACGAGGCGGAACCGGGGCAGGCGAACCGCGCACCGGCGCCGCTGCGCGTCAGCCGTCGGCCGTGGGCGTGGACGGGCGTCATCGCGCTCGCCGTGGTGGCCGCGGTCGGCGTCGTCATCGTCATCAACCAGGCGAGGGAACCGTTCGCCTTCGAGTCCGCGTTGATGGGCGCGATCGTGGACGCACGCACGCCCCTGGTCACGTCCGTCGCGCTGGGGTTCGACTGGCTCGGGAGCGGGCTCGTCTCGAGCTTCGTGATCCCGGCGATCGTGGTCGTCGCGCTCGTGCTCTGGCGCCGCCCGTGGGGTGCCGGGTACTTCGTCGCCGCGATCGCGGCGAGCGGCCTGCTCACGCAGGTCGTCAAGGTCCTCGTCGGCAGGGTGCGGCCGGAGGACATCCTCGTGACCCCCGACTTCGGTTCGTTCCCCTCGGGCCATGCGTCGAACGCCGCCGTCATGGCGACGGCGTTCGGGCTGACCTTCATGCGCACGTGGGTGTGGGTGGCGGGCGCCGCGTATGCGGTGATCATGATGGCCAGTCGCATGTACCTCGGAGCCCACTGGGTGTCCGACGTGATCGGCGGGATGCTGCTCGGCGCCGGTGCCGCCGTGATCGTCTGGGCCCCGTTCGCCGAGAAGCTGTACCGCGAGAACCGGATGCCGCACCCGCCGCCGTGGCGGAGGATCGAGCGCACCCACGGTGGGTGATCGGATGCCGCGGTGGCTCCCGCCCGGCATCGAGACGGCGCGGCGCTATCGCCGCGCGTGGCTGTGGCCCGACCTGCGTGCGGGCATCGTCGTCACGGCACTGCTGATCCCGGCGGGCATGGGCTACGCCCAGGTCGCCGGGCTGCCGCCGGAGACGGGACTGTACGCGACGATCGTGCCCCTCATCGTCTACGCCGTGGTCGGCCCGTCGCGGATCCTGGTCCTCGGCCCCGATTCGGCGCTCGCACCGATCATCGCCGCGGCGATCCTGCCGCTCGCGCTGGGCGACGACGACCGCGCCGTCGCGCTCGCCGGACTGCTCGCGCTGATGGTGGGCGCGATCCTGCTCCTCGGCGGCATCCTGCGCCTCGGGTTCGTGACCGACCTGCTGTCGAAGCCGATCCGCGTCGGCTACCTCAACGCGGTCGCCCTGATCGTCATCATCTCCCAGCTGCCCACGCTGCTCGGGTTCTCGAGCGACGCCGAGTCGCCGGCCGGCGAGGTCGCGGCGGTCTGGCTGGGGATCACCGGCGGGCAGGTGCAGCCGCTCGCGCTCGCGTTCGGCCTGGGGTCGCTCGCGGTGATCGTGGTGCTGGCCGTCGTTCGCTCGCGCGTCCCCGGCGTGCTCGCCGCGGTGGTCGGAGCCATCGCGCTCACGGCGATGCTCGGCCTCTCGGACGAGCTCCCCGTCGTTGGCGCCCTTCCGCAGGGCCTGCCGGCGCCGGCGCTCGGGGGCCTCGAGTGGTCGGACGTCGCGGCCCTCGCGCTGCCCGCCGCAGGCATCGCGCTCGTCGCGTTCACCGACTCGGCGGTGCTCTCGCGCACCCTCGCCGCACGTCGCGGCGAGACCGTGAGCGGCAGCCGCGAGATGGGCGCGATCGGCGCGGCGAACCTCGCCGGCGGCCTCTTCGGCGGCTTCCCGGTCTCGGCGTCGGCGTCGCGGACCCCGGTCGCGGAGCAGGCGGGCTCGAAGTCGCAGCTGACGGGGGTCGTGGGCGCCGCGCTCATCGTGCTCTTCATGCTGCTGACTCCCGGGCTCACGGAGTTCCTGCCGTCGGCGACCCTGGCGGCCGTGGTGATCATGGCCGCATCGCGCCTCGTCGACGTGACGGGATTCCTGCGCCTGGCGCGGATGGACCGCGTCGACGCCGCGCTGTCGGCGGCGGCGTTCGTCGGGGTGTTCGTCTTCGGCGTGCTCGAGGGCATCGCGGTCACCATCGGGCTGTCCCTCCTGGCGTTCGTGAACCACTCGTGGCGGCCCTACCGCGCCGAGCTCGGGCGGGTGACCGGGCTCCGGGGGTACCACGACCTCTCGCGGTACCCCCGGGGGGCGCGGATCCCGGGCGTCGTGATCGTGCGCTTCGACGCGCCACTGTTCTTCGCCAACGGCGGGCTGTTCGACGACTTCGTCCGGTCGCGCGTCGAGGCCGCGGGGCCGGACGTGCGCACCGTGATCCTGGCCGCCGAGCCCATCACCGACGTCGACACCACCGCCGCCGACGAGCTCGTCGAGCTCGACGACTGGCTGACGGCGCGCGGCATCCGGATGGTCATCGCCGAGATGAAGGACCCGGTCGTCGACGTGCTGCGCGACTACGGACTGCTCGACCGGTTCACGCCGGACCGGTTCGCGCCGACCGTCGGCGCCGCCGTCGACGACGTCACCGGCACGCTGCGCGGCGACCTCGAGGGCACCAAGTGGGAGGCGGAGCCGCCGGTCCGGGACGACCGGGACGGGGCGGGGTGATCACCAGGTCGAGTCGCCCCGGATCACCACGTCCGATCCGCCGTCGATGAAGATGACCTGGCCGCACAGGTGCGCGTTCTCCTCGCTCGTCAGCCACGCGAGCAGGTAGGCGGCGTCGCGCGGCTGGAAGATCCCGCCGAGCGGCATCGGCACCATCTCCAGGATGGCGCGCCTGGCCTCCTCGGTGCTCGTGTACTCGGTCGTCATCGGCGTGACCACGACGCCCGGGGCGATGGCGTTCAGCGGGATGCCGGCGCCGGCCCATTCCGGCGTGGCCGCGTTGCGGCGGATCCACCTCGAGAGCGCCGCCTTGGTCGTGGCGTAGATCTGGTTGGCGACCTCGGGAGCCGATGCCTCGAGCTCGGCGCCGCGCGCCATCGCCGCCTCCTCGTCGCCGGCCAGCAGCGCCTCGGTGAGCGCGTCGTCGCCCGGGAAGAGCGACGCCATCGAGACCGTCGCGACGGCTCGGGGCGCCGGCGAGCCGGCGAGCAGGGGACGCAGTCCCTCGAGGGTCGCGACCGCGCCGAAGTAGTTCACGGCGACGGTCTTCGCGGTGGGGGTGGCGAGGCCGGCGTTGGCGATGACCGCGTCGATCGTTCCGCCGCTCTCCTCGCGGACGCGTTCGACGAGGTCGGCTCGGCCGTCCGCCGTCGACAGGTCGACGTTCACGTCGGTCCCGGCGAGATCGACGCCGATGACGCGGTGTCCGCGCTCGACGAGCAGCTCGGCCGTCGCCTTGCCGATCCCGCTCGCGGCACCGGTGATGACGTACGTGCGGGCCATGGGGTCCTCCTCGAGGTCGGGTTCGGGGACGCAGCGCTCGCGCTCGTCCGGATGCCACTCTGTCCCTGATCGCCGGGCGGTCGCGGGTCCTTGGGCCCGCGGGATGGTGCGCCGGGGGTGTGCGGTGCGCCGGGATGTGCCACGTTGGAGTCATGGGGGAGGGGAACGGCCACAGCGCGCGATACCGGGAGATCGCGGGCACGCTGCGCCGGCACAGCCTCGGGTTCCTGGTCGGGTTGCTCGGGGTCGGCCGGCTCGTGCCCTTCCGGCGCGCCTCGTCCGGCCGCAGCGACGATCGGGACCGCGATGCGGCGGCCGTGGGGGAGACCTCGCCGGAGCACCTGCGCCTGGCGTTCGAGGAGCTCGGCCCGACGTTCATCAAGCTCGGGCAGCTGCTGTCGACGCGGTCCGACCTCCTGCCGCCGGCCTACGTCGACGAGCTCGCGAAGCTGCAGGATGCCGCGCCGCCGGTGCCCGCCGCCGACATCCGTGCCGTCATCCGCCGGGAGCTCGGCGCGGAGCCGGAGGACGTCTTCGCCGAGTTCGACGACCGACCGCTCGCCTCCGCGTCGATCGGGCAGGCCCACACGGCGAAGCTGGCCGACGGCACGGCGGTCGTCGTAAAGGTGCGCCGTCCGGGCGCGGTGGCGCGCGTGCTCGAGGACCTCGAGATCCTGCAGAACCTCGCCGCGCGGGCCGCCCGCAACTGGGGGCCGGCGCGGGAGTTCGACGCGCCGGGCATCGTGGACGAGTTCGCGCAGACCCTCCGCGCCGAGCTCGACTACCTGCAGGAGGGGCGCAACGCGGAGCACTTCGCCGAGAGCTTCGCCGACGCCGACGACGTCATCATCCCGCGGGTGTTCTGGGAGCACACGACCTCGCGCGTGCTCACGCTCGAGCGGATGGGCGGCATGAACGTCGGCGACGCGGAGGCGCTCGACGCGGCCGGGGTCGACCGCAAGCACGTCGCGCGCCGCGGCGCCGAGATCGTGCTGCAGATGACCTTCGAGGACCGCTTCTTCCACGCCGACCTGCACCCCGGCAACCTGTTCATCCACGACGACGGCACCATCGCGCTCATCGACTTCGGCATGGTCGGCGCGATCGGCGAGGAGCTGCGCGGGCAGCTCAGCAGCCTGTTCGTGGCGCTGGTGCGCAGCGACGCCGCGCTCCTCACGGGCGCGCTGACGAGCATGTCGGTCGGGACGGCGACGATCGACCGCGAGATGCTGCGCGAGGACCTCCGCGTGTTCCTCGCCAAGTACCGGATGCGCTCGCTCAGGGAGACGCCCTTCGCGCGGATGATCGCCGACCTGTTCGCGATCCTCCGTGCCAACCGCCTGCGGCTGCCGCGCGAGATGGCCCTGCTGTTCAAGGCGCTGCTGCTCATCGAGGGGCTCGCGCTGCGCCTCGATCCCGACTTCCGCCTGGGCGAGTCGCTGGAGCCCTACGCCGAGCGGCTGGCGCGTGAGCGGCTGACCGCGACCGCCATCGCGCGCCGGATCGTCCGGGCGGGGGTCGACCTGGGTGAGCTCGCCCTCGTCGCGCCCGGGGTGCTGCGCCGGCTCGTCGACTCCGCCGACGGCAGCGGACTGCAGGTGCACCTGCGGGCGGCCGAGCTCGAGCCGCTGATGGGCCGTGCCGAGCGGATCGGCAACCGGCTCGTGGCGGGGATGATCAGCGCGGCGCTCATCACCGGAGTCGGCGGCATCGTGACGAGCGAGCGTCGGTTCCGCCGGTGGGAGGGCACGCTGCTCGGCACCGGGCTCGGGGTCATCGGCACGCTGGGCGGGTACCTGGCGTACACGGCGGCGAGGCGGCGGCGCCGCCCGCGCTGAGCCCGGGCCCGAGGGTCCTTCGGCCCCTCGGCGACGGACGCCGCGGCGTACCGTCGGTCGCGGAGGTGCGACATGGGCGACCGGGGTTCGAACGCAGGGGTGGCCGGCGGCGGCGGGGTCTACTTCCTCGCGATGATCGGCTCGTGGTTCTACTTCTTCTCCCGGGCCGACAGCTTCTGGGAGTTCGTCGGCGCGATCTTCCAGGGCCTGTTCTGGCCGGCGTTCCTGGTCTACGACCTGTTCGTCGCGCTCGGTGGCTGACCCGGACCTCAGCCGGCGCGCGGTCCTGATCGCCGGCGCGGCCGGTGCCGCTGCGGTCGCGGTCGGCGGGGGCGTGGCCCTGTGGAACCTCACGTCGGACGGGCCGGCCGTGCCGCCCGACGGTGCGACGACGGTTCCGGAGACGGATGCCGGGGACGCGCCCGACGGCGAGACGTTCGGCGAGCCCGAGGTGCTGGCGAGCGCCGACGGCCGGCTCGACCTGGAGCTCGCGGCCGCGATCGCGACGGCGACCGTCGGCGGCGCCGAGGTCCGCGTCCTCGCCTACGACGGCACGATGCCCGGGCCGACGCTGCGGGTCCGGCCGGGCGACCGCATCACGCTCCGGCTCCGCAACGACCTCGGCGCGGTGACCAACCTGCACACGCACGGCCTGGTGGTCTCGCCGGAGGGCGACAGCGACAACGTGTTCACCATGATCGAGCCGGGTACGAGCTTCGACTACGACTACCGGCTCGGCGACGACCATCCGGCCGGCGTCTTCTGGTACCACCCGCACCACCACGGCACCACCGCCGACCAGCTGTTCGGCGGCCTGTACGGCGCGATCATCGTGGAGGACGATGCCGACGAGGTGCCCGTCGCGCGCGAGCGACTGCTCGTCGTCGCCGACATCCGCTTCGACGCGAGCGGCGCGGTGGCGGCGGCGACCCGCTCCGACCGGATGCTGGGGCGCGAGGGCGACCTGGTGCTCGTGAACGGGCGGCTGCTGCCGACGATGGCCGCGGCCCCGGGAGCGCGCGAGCGATGGCGCATCGTGAACGCGTGCACGTCCCGGTACCTCCGACTCCGGCTCGACGGCCAGCGGATGGCACTGCTCGGCGTCGACGGCGCCAGGTACGCCGAGCCGCGCGAGCTCGACGAGTTCGTGCTGCTCCCGGGCAACCGCGCCGACGTGCTCGTCGAGCTCGTCGAGGGCGAGTCGGTGCTGCGGACGCTGCCGTTCGACCGCGGACGGATGGGGATGATGGGCGCGCCGCCGAGCGCGACGGAGGGTGCGGACCTGGTCCGGCTCACGGTCGCCGGCGCGGCGTCCGCGCCCGGCGGGTCGCTGCCGTCGGTGCCCGCGCCACGCGACCTCCGCGCCGAGTCGGTGACGGGCCGCCGGACCCTGACGCTCGCGATGGGCGGCATGGGGATGGGCGGCGGCATGGCCTTCACGATCGACGGGCAGGCCTTCGATCACGACCGCACCGACATCGAGGTCGACGCGGGCGCGATCGAGGAGTGGACGATCGTGAACACGAGCACGATGGACCATCCGTTCCACCTGCACGTGTGGCCGATGCAGCTCGTCGAGGTCGACGGGGTCCCGCTGGACCGCGTGGACGTGCGCGACGTGGTGCCCGTGCCCGCCCTCGGGCGCGTGGTCGTCCGCATCGCGTTCGAGGGCATCACGGGCCGCACCGTGTACCACTGCCACATCCTCGACCACGAGGACCTGGGCATGATGGGGATCATCCGCGTCGGCTGACCTCGGGCGGGACACGGGACCATCGGTCCGTCCGCCCTCGCCGCGCGCGGAGTAGCGTCGGCCTCGTCGTCGGTGCGGCGGCGTGACGAAGGGGGCGTCTCGTGGACCTGTGGGGCTGGATCTGGTTCTTCTTCTGGACGTTCGCCTACGTGGCGTACCTCATGGTGCTCGTCTACATCGTGATCGACATCTTCCGCGACCATGCGCTCAACGGATGGCTGAAGGCAGTGTGGATCGTCTTCCTCGTGTTCCTGCCGTGGATCACGGGGCTCGTGTACCTCATCGCCCGCGGCAGCGGGATGGCCGCGCGGTCGGCCCGGAGGCCGGTCGAGTACGAGAGCCGGACGGCGGAGGAGTACCGGAGCATCTCGTTCGCCGATCCGGCGGCGGAGATCGCGAAGGCCCAGGCGCTGCGCGACCAGGGCGTCATCACGGACGGGGAGTTCGAGGCGATCAAGGCCAAGGCGACGGGCGCGAGGTTCTGAGGCCGCCGCGGGTGCGGCTCGACCGGGTCCGCCGAGCCGTCGTCGTCTGCCTGGGAGTCGGCCGCGTGACGTTTTGACAATACCCCGGGGGTATTCGTACCATGGGTGCATGACTTCCAAGCGGTACCTCATCATCGGCGGCGTGGCCGGCGGCATGTCCGCCGCGACCCGCCTCCGTCGCCTCGACGAGCACGCCGAGATCATCGTCCTCGAGCGCGGAGGCTACGTCTCGTTCGCCAACTGCGGCCTGCCGTACTACCTCGGCGGCGTGATCGAGAAGCGCTCCAGCCTGCTGCTCCAGACGCCCGAGTCGCTCGGCAGCCGCTTCGGCCTCGACGTGCGCGTCCGCACCGAGGCCGTCGCGATCGACCGCGAGGCGCGCACCGTCACCGCGCGCGACCTCTCGACCGGCGACGAGACCGTGCTTGCCTACGACGCGCTCGTGCTCTCGCCCGGCTCGACGCCGATCCGCCCGCCCATGCAGGGCGGCGAGCGGATGCTCACCCTCTGGAACATCGACGACGTCGACGCCGCCATGGAGCGGCTCGAGACCGCACCGCGCAACGCCCTCGTCATCGGCGCCGGGTTCATCGGCCTCGAGATGGTGGAGAACCTGGTGCACCGCGGCCTCGACGTCACCCTCGTCGAGCTCGCCGACCAGGTGCTGCCGCCCGTCGACCCCGAGATGGCCGGTCCCGTCGCCCAGCGCCTCGTCGACCGCGGCGTCGACGTACGCCTCGGCACGAAGGTCGTCGCGATCGGACCCGACACCGCGACGCTCGACGACGGCTCCGTCGTCCCCGCCGAGTTCGTGCTCGGATCGGTGGGCGTCCGCCCCGAGACCTCGCTCGCGGCATCCGCCGGACTCGAGCTGGGCGAACGCGGCGGCATCCGCGTCGACGACCGGCTGCGCACGAGCGACCCGCACATCTGGGCCATCGGCGACGCCGTCGAGAAGGTCGACGCGATCACGGGCGAGCACCGGATCGTGGCGCTCGCGGGCCTCGCGAACCGCCACGGCCGGCTCGCGGCCGACGCCATCACCGGGCGCGACATCCGCGTGCGCGACGCGCTCGGCACGGCCGTCGTCGGCGTCATGGGCCTCACCGTCGCCGCGACCGGATGGAACGAGAAGCTGCTGCGCGCGCGCGGCCGCGACATCCGGGTGTTCCACACCCACCCCGCCTCGCACACGGGCTACTACCCCGGCGCCGAGACCATGTCGCTGAAGCTCCTGGTCGACGCCGAGACCGACGCCATCCTCGGCGCCCAGGGCGTCGGCGGAGACGGCGTCGACAAGCGCATCGACGTCATCGCGACCGCGATGGCCGGCGGCCTCACCGCCTCCGAGCTCGCCGAGCTCGAGCTCGCCTACGCACCGCAGTACTCGTCGGCGAAGGACCCGGTCAACATGCTCGGCTACGTCGCCATGAACGCGGCCGACGGGCTCACCCCGTCGATCCAGTGGCACGAGGTCGACGCGGCGGTCGACGCGGGCGCGACGGTCCTCGACATCCGGACCCCGGGCGAGGTCGCCGGCGGCGCCATCCCCGGCTCGCTGCGGATCCCGCTCGACGAGCTGCGCGACCGCCTCGACGAGCTGCCCCAGGGCCGGCTCATCGTGCACTGCAAGGTCGGCCAGCGCGGCCACACCGCCGTGCGCCTGCTCGCGCAGCACGGCCGGGACGCCGTCAACCTCGACGGCGGCTACCTCACCTGGAAGGCCGGCGTCGACGCACGCGAGCTCGTCGCCGACGCCGACCGCGCCGCGGCCTGACGCCGCGTCGGCGACCACCGACCAACGAACCATCCACACTCAAAGGAGAACCACCATGTGCAGCCCCGTCACCTGCGATGTCTGCGGCAAGACCACCTGGGCCGGCTGCGGCCAGCACGTCGAGGACGTCAAGGCCTACGTGCCCGCCGAGCAGTGGTGCGACGGCGACCACCGTCGCTGAGCCCCCGCGACCCGACCCCCACCACGAGGAGACACACCATGTGCCGAGCCGTCACCTGCCGCAAGTGCGGCAAGACCACCTGGGCCGGTTGCGGCCAGCACGTCGACCAGGTCATGCGCGGCGTGCCCCGCACCGACCGGTGCGCCGGGCACGAGAACGAGCCGTCGACGGGCTTCTTCGCCCGCCTGTTCGGGCGCTGACCTGCTGAGGCGATCGACGATGGAGGAGGATCCGGCCGCGGGCCGGGATGTCGGACCCCGACACCCCGGTGAGCAGGGTCCTCCTTCGTCGCTGCCGCCGGGCGCCGCTCGCGACCGCGTGCGCGCGGCGCGAGCCGAGGCCGTGCAGGCATGGTCGGCGACGATGGGCGACGCCACGTCGTGCGCGCTCGCGAAGGACGGCCGCTCCTATCCGGCCGGCAAGTACCACGAGGGCCGCGTCGCCGCCCTCGGCGAGCTGATGCGGCGCGTCGGCGCAGAGACGGATGCCGCGACCGCGGCCGGGCTCGCCCGCGAGCTGTCGGCCGACTGGACGTCGCGCGTGCTCCCCGGCGCCGGGTCCAACCGCGACTGGGAGAGCTACCGGGCGGGCGCGGTCCACGCGCTCGACGCGTTCGCGGGCGCCTGAGATCGGTTCGCGGCGCCCAGCGGACGGCGCCTGTGGATGACCGGCGGCGGTGACTCCGCTGCGGGCCTACACTCCCTCGGGTGTCCGACCACGAGTCCGCCGCCGCTGCGCCATCCGGCCTCGGCGGGACCGCGCGCCTGCATCGGGCTGCGAGTCCTCGAACGGCCGCGCCCGACGCCTTCGCGTCGATCCTCGCGGCCGCCCGGGCCGGAGCCCGCTGGGCGTGCACCGAACTCTGGGCGGCCTACGCGCCGGGCGTCGCGGCCTTCCTGCGGGCGCGCGGGTCGCTCGAGCCCGACGACCTCACGAGCGAGGTCTTCCTCACCGTGTTCGATCGACTCGGCGCCTTCGAGGGTGGAGAGGCCGAGTTCCGCTCCTTCGTCTACACCATCGCCTACCGGCGTCTCACCGATGAACTGCGCCGCCGCGGGCGTCGAGGCGTGCACGAGCCCTGGTCGGCGGAGACCGATCCCCGACAGGTGCCGAGCGCCGAGGAGGACGCCCTGCGCAGCCTCGGCGACGCCGCCGCGTTCGACCTGCTCGACGGGCTCTCACCCGACCAGCGCGACGTGATGGTGCTCCGCATCGTCGCGGACCTCACCGTGGAGCAGGTCGCCGAGGTGCTCGGGAAGCGACCGGGTGCAGTGAAGGCGCTCCAGCGGCGGGCGCTCGACGCGCTGCGCAGGAGATTCGCGCGGGCCCGTACCCCTCGAGCCGCGTCCGGCGATGACAGGGAGTGAGATGGAGAACCGACGGATCACCGACGACGAGGCAGCGGCCCTGCTCGGCGGGCGCACCCCCCACGCCCGCGAGGAGCTGTTCCCCCTCGCTGCGGCCGTCGCCGAGTTCCGGCGGTCCTCTTTCGGGACGCCACCGCGGCCCAGCCCCGCGGTGGCGTCCCGGCTCGACCTCGAACGGTTGTCGGGCATCTCGTATCCCCCGGAAGAGCACCCGAACGCGGCGCCGACCCTGTCGATGCGATCGACGGCGCCGAGAAGCAGGAGAAGACGAGTGGCATTCGAGTGGTTCGCGGGCCTCGGCCTCGCAGGCAAGATCGCGATCGCCGCGTCGGCGGCGGCAGCCGTCGGCGTGGGCGGCGCAGGCGCCGCAGGCGCCGTGGGCGCGCTGCCGGAGCCGGCCCAGGTGATGTTCGAGCAGGTGACCGGCGCCCACCCCGGCGGCGAGCACGTGAGCGAGTCGGGTCTGGAGCACAGCGAGAAGGGCCTCGAGACCGCCGAGGAGGCGCGCCAGAACGGCGAGGAGCACCGCGAGGCAGGCCTCGAGAAGGCGGCCGAGCAGGCGCAGCAGGGCCTCGAGACGGCGGGCGAGAAGGCCGGCGCCGGCCTCGAGACCGCGGAGGAGAAGGCCTCGACCGGTGCGGAGGCCTCCGACGGCGCGGCCGGTGGCGGCGCCGAGCAGTCGACGGACGCCGGCGACCGCGGCGCCGAGACCGCCGACGAGAAGGCGGGCGACGCCAAGGACGGCGCCGGGCACTGACCCGACTCTGAACGACGTGGGCCCCAGCCGTTCGGCTGGGGCCCACGTCGTTCAGGCGGGGTCGCTCACTTCTTGAACTGGAAGTTCGCGGTGTGCTCCGTGCCGTCGACGAGCTTCAGCGTGAGGGTGCCGCAGCTTCCGGCCCAGCTCTTCTCGGTCTTCCAGACGTAGACGTACTGGTCGGCGACCGGGTCGTAGCTGAGGCTGCTGCCGCCCGCGTTCACCGTCTCCTCGATGGCGTCCACGTTGGTGAGCGCGCTGCAGCTGTAGCGCTGCACCTTCGGGTAGCCGGCGGCGATGATGTCGAGCCCCTGGTCGCCGCCGAGGCTGAACTTGATCGGCACGGCGCTGCCGGCCTTCACCGAGTTCACCATGTCCATGTCGACCGGACGGAAGAATCCGTCGAAGTCGAAGACCACGGAGTAGCCGCATGTGGCCTCGAGCGACGCGTTCCCGGCGATGTCGACCACCGTGCCCGCAGCGACGCTCGCGGTCTTCGCACCGACGCTGGAGGTGTCGAGCGTCACCGATCCGCTCACCGCGTAGACGCCGGCGTCGATGCCCGAACCCGGCATCGGGTCCTCAGCGGTCCACGTCGCCGAGGCCGGCGTTCCGAGGATGATCGGCGCCGTGGGGCAGACGAGGGTCACGACCGGGGGCGTGTTCTCGGTCACGAAGTAGTCGCACGAGGTGGCCTCTGACTGGTTGCCGGCGGCGTCGGCGATGAACCCGGCCGGCAGTGACGCGGTCGCGGCACCGTAGGCCGAGGTGTCGAGGTCGATCGAGCCGCTGGTCTCCGTGCCGTCGGCGAAGCCGGTCTCGTCGGTCGCCTCCCAGGTCGCGGACGCGGGCTGGCCGAGCAGCACCGGGTCGGTCGGGCAGGTGAGCACGACCACCGGCGGGGTGGTGTCCTCGGGGCCGCTGTCGCAGGAGAGGACGTTCCAGCGCACGTTGACCGACTTGGTCTGCGTGAGGGTCGCGCCCGTCGTCACGGTTCCGGACGCCCGGTACGTCACGACCGCGCTGTCCGGGCCCTCCACGGCCGACTTCACTGAGATCGTCGAGGAGGCCGGCGCGCTCTCCCAGTCGGATCCGGCCGGCTGCGATGCCCACGTCGACGACAGGGTCACCGTCGACGGTGCCGGAGCCGACGCCCCCACCGCCACGCCGGAATCGACGGTGGCGGCGACCGACACCAGCGAGAACGCGATCGTGCTGCCGCTCTGGTACACCCGACCGGAGTTCAGGTTGGCGTTGCGCTCGACGACCATGTCGACGTCGCGCGTCGCCTCCACGTCGCACTCGACGTCGCCGAAGTCGAGGTAGGTCACGCCGTCCTCGACGACGAGGTCGTCGTAGTCGAGCGCGAGGTCGTCGGCGTACGCGACCGTGCCTCCCAGGATGAGCGCGGCCGACGCCGCTACTCCGATCACGAGCTTCCCCCAGCGTCGCATGGACGCCCCCTTTCCAGGCCGACGCCGGATCATGCGGGCGCATGCGTGTGCGTGGCGGGAACACGCTAGTCCCGCCGCGATCAGCCGGGGTATCCCCCCAAGCGGGTGCCAGCGCGGGTGGGCGTGCCGGCGGTCAGCCTCGAAGGCCAGGTGCCCGATCCGATGCGACCGCGACGTCGGTCGACGACGACACGCGCAGCGCCGTGAGCGCGCCGCGGATCAGGAACGCCGCCCACGCCGCGAGACCGAGCAGCTTGGCTCCGTCTTCCGCGAGCACCGATGCGACGGTGGCCGGCTCCGCGAGCACGTCGACGATCGCCGACATCCCGAACGCGAGGATCGCGAGCGTCAGCAGCCCCACGTCGAGGTGCCGGAGCACGACCGCGCGGAACCGCCAGACGTACGCGCCGAACGCCGCCGCATAGGCCGCGGCGATGAGCTTCGGCACCCACGAGGCGAACGTCGCGGTCTCGTGCAGGAGGAGCAGGTCGTCGAGCGCGAACGCCAGGCTGAGCGCGCCGCCCCAGGCGAGTGCCCGGCGGAGCCGGTGCACCCGGCGTGGGGCTGCGGCGGCACCGACGAAGGCGGCGCCCGCGGCGACAGTGATCGCGAGGATCCCCAGGTTCGAGACGAGGCCGTGCAGGGTGCTCGACGAGCCGCGCAGCACCGCCACCACCTGGCTGTCGCGAATCAGGTCGGTCGGCGGCACCCACGGCTGCGTCGCGACGACGACGATCACGAAGGCGACGGGGACGACGGCCGCCACGTACCCGAGCGGCGGCGTGCGGTCCGCGGCGCGGGCGTAGGCCCTCGCGAGGCGCACGGCGGATGCCGCGAGGCCGGTGTTGCGGGTGGGGTTCGGGGACACGGGGCTCTCTCTTCGGTTCGGGGGCGTTCGGCCTGGCGCGACCGGTCGCAGCACGGCGGAGCTCGGGCGGTGCGTCGGAACGCGCGCCGGGAGGATGCTGCGGGCGGGCATCGCGCCGTCGCGGGGAGGACGGGGCGAGCGGGGCACCTGCCCGGGCCGCCTGCTCGGGATGCAGGCGGAATCGACACAGTCTACCCGAAGCGCCGCGCCGCGCCATCCGTTCGCCGTGTTCGACGCAGGACGGCGCGCGCGGCGATACCGCGGGCCCAGCCGACTCTGCTAAGAAAGGGAAGTCCCTGCCCTGCCAGAGAATGGACCAGCTCATGACGACCGTGCGCGACGAGCAGCTCGACCCGAACACCCCCAGCGACTACGCCGCCGTCGGCGGCGCCCCGGCGATCACCGCCGTGGTCGACCGCTTCTACGAGCTCGTGGTCGGCGACGACCGCCTGCGCGGCTACTTCGACGAGGTCGAGATGGTCCGCCTGAAGCGGCACCAGGTCGCCCTCGTCTCGCAGGTGATGGGCGGCCCGGTCGCGTACGAGGGGCGGGAGCTCCGCGCCGCGCACTCCGGCATGGGCATCACGAGCGAGGACTTCGGCGCCGTCGCGGTCCACCTGGTCACCGCGCTCATCGAAGCCGGTGTCGAGCAGCCCATCATCGACCGGGTGGTGGGCACGATCGCCGGCACGGAGCCCGACATCGTCGAGGCGAAGACCCTCGCCGGGTGAGCCGGTGAACACCGCCGCACTCAAGGAGACGTGGTCGGCGGCCGAGAGCCTCGGCGACGAGGTGCCGCTGTACTTCTACTCCCACCTGTTCCTGTCGCACCCCGAACTGCGCGACATGTTCCCCGTCTCGATGGCGACCCAGCGCGACCGCCTGGTCGGTGCGCTGGGCCGGATCGTGTCGAACGTCGACCAGCTCGGCGAGGTGACGGCGTTCATCCAGCAGCTCGGCCGCGACCACCGGCGCTTCGAGGTCATCGCCCAGCACTACGACGCGGTCGGCGCGTCGCTCCTGGCGACCCTCGAGCACTTCCTCGGCGCGCTGTGGACCGAGGAGCTCGCCGGTGACTGGGCCGCCGCCTACGGCGTGATCGCGTCGGTCATGGTCGAGGCGGCGGAGGCCTCCGAGCGCACCAGCCCGGCGTCGTGGTCGGCGCGGGTGGTCGCCGTGGAGCGGCGCGGGCTCGACATCGCCGTCATCCAGGTGCGGCCCGAGCCCGAGCTGTCCTTCGAGCCGGGGCAGTCGGTCGCGGTGGAGGTGCCCGCGCGTCCGCGCCTGTGGCGCTACCTCAGCCCGGCCAACGCGCCGCGCGCCGACGGCACGATCGAGTTCCACGTGCAGCTCGTGCCCGGCGGCCAGGTCAGCAGCACGGTCGTGCGCGACCTCGCCGCGGGGGAGGTCGTGCGACTCGGTGCGCCCGTCGGCCAGGAGCTCGTGCTCGACGAGGCGGAACGACGGCGCGACCTCGTCATGGTCGCCGGCGGCACCGGACTGGCTCCGCTCCGCGCCCACCTCGAGCGGATCGACCACGACTGGAAGGCGACGGGGCACGCGCCGAACGTGCACCTCTTCCACGGTGCGCGGCTCCCGTCGGGCCTCTACGAGGATCGACTGCTCCGGAACCTCGCGGGCCGGCCCTGGTTCACCTACACGCCGGTCGTCTCCGACGACCCGTTCCACGACGGGCGGAGGGGCCTGGTCGGCGATGCCGCAGCGGCCGAGTCCGAGTCCCTGCAGGGCCGGCTGGCCCTGGTGTGCGGATCGCCGGCGATGGTCTGGCACGCCGTCGGCCGTCTGCGGGCCGCGGGGATCGCGCACACCGACGTGCGCTTCGAGCAGTACGCGACGCTCGACGAAGACAGTCATGCCCTGCACCACCACACCCAAGACCTGCAGCCCGCCGGGCTGCCGCAGCGCGAACAGGGGGACCACGCATGACGCAGCACGAGAACGACCCCGACATCCTCGCCGACACCCCGCCCGGGACCGCACCCGAGAACGCCCTGGCGCACGCGGTGAGCCGCCTGCCGGACACGCGTTCGGTGGAGTTCACCATGAAGATCCGGGGCGGCGCGTACGACCGCCTCGAGGTCGACAACTTCATGCGCGACCTCGCGCAGGCGATCGCGCTCGTCCAGTCGGCGTCGAGCGACGCCCGGCAGGAGATCGCCTCGCTCAGGGCCGAGACCGCTCGACTGCGCGACGGTGACGCGGCGCCCGGTTCCGGCATCGGCGCGAAGTCGGAGGAGGAGATCACCTCCGGCGCGGTCGGCCTGCTGACCCAGGCGCAGCTCATCGCCGACAAGGCGATCGCCGACGCCGAGCAGTACGCCCGCGACCTGGTGCTGACCGCACGCAACCAGTACCGCGAGATCCTCGAGCGCGCCGAGAGCACTGCCAGCCAGGCGACCGCGACGCTGCCGGCCGCGCAGGCGGCGGGCCCCGCCATCCCCGAGATCGAGTACGTGCGCACCTACGCGCAGGTCGCGCAGATCCAGCTCCGCTCGGTGCTCGACGCGCTCACCGAGCAGGTGGACCGCCTCGGCACCCTGCCGCAGCCGCAGCCGCAGCCGCAGCCGCAGCCGCAGCCGCAGCTGGCCGCAGCCGTCGACGCCGAGCCTCCGGCCCAGCCGCAGGAAGCCGGCCGATCGCAGCCGGAGCAGCCCGAGCCGGTGCGGCGACGCGACCGCGAACGCGAGCGCGAGGAGGGGCCGGCGGGCGAGCCGCAGTGGCAGCCCACCATCCCCGTCTGACCGCCCGGCGCCGCGGCGCGTGAAGCGCCCCCGAACGGGGGAAGCGTCGGGTGACCCCGGGGAGTAGCGTCCGAACTGCATCGCGACTCCAGGCAGCCCGATGCGAGTTCGCGATTGCATCCGGGGGGCGGCGATGTCGAACTGGTACAACGGCGTCCGGTCGATCCCGGATCCGGAGATGCGGAGGCGCTGCGCCGAACGGCTGGTGGCGATGCGCACGACGCTGGCGCCGCTGCGGGCCAAGCGCAAGGACTCGTCCATCCTGCTGGCGACCTGGAACATCAGGGACCTCGGTGCCGACAAGTTCAACCCGGCGGGGCGGCTCGACGAGTCGTTCTACTACCTCGCCGAGGTGGCATCCTGCTTCGACCTCATCGCGCTGCAGGAGGTGAACGACGACTTGACGGACTTCGACCGCCTCGTCCGGATCCTGGGCGGGAACTGGGACTACCTGCTCACCGACACCACCGAGGGCACCGGCGGCAACGGCGAGCGGATGGCGTTCCTGTTCAATCGCGACAAGGTGTGGTTCCGCCACATCGCCGGTGAGATCGTGCTCCCCAAGGGGCAACTGGTGGTGCCGGCCGCCGCGGTCGCGCCGCCCGCGGAGCGGACCCCGGCCGAGGCCGCGCTCGTGCCCGACCTCCCGCCGACGGAGGCCGAGGCGATGGAGGGGCAGCAGTTCGCGCGCACGCCGTTCCTCGTCGCGTTCCAGGCGGGGTGGTTCCGCTTCAACCTGTGCACCGTGCACATCTACTACGGGGAGGACTCGGGCGTCGCGCTGCGGCGGCGGATCGCCGAGATCCGGGCGCTCGTGTCGTTCTTCGCCAAGCGGCAGGACCGCGAGAGCCGGGGGAAGACGCCGCAACTGGCCGAGAACTACATCCTGCTCGGCGACTTCAACGTGGTGAGTCCCGAGCACGAGACCATGGCGGCGCTGACCGCCAAGAAGTTCCGCGTGCCCGAGCCGATCGACGGCACGAACTTCCCGAACCGGAACCACTTCTACGACCAGATCGCCGTGCGGGTGAAGGACCCGCGGTTCCGGGTGGCCGACGGCGGCATGCTCGACCTCTACCAGGACGTGTTCACCGACGACGACCTGCCGCTCTACGCGCACCTCGTGCCGCCGAAGCCCGTCCGCAAGAGCGAGTTGGAGCGCTACCGCACGTGGCGGACCTGGCAGATGTCGGACCACAGCCCGCTCTGGGTGGAGATCGCCACCGACTTCTCGGACGACTACCTGCGGGAGCTCGCCGCGGCGACCTGAGGCCCGGTCATCCGTGCTCGACCCGCATCCCGCGCGACCCGAGCACGCGCTCCACCGTGAGCTCGAGGACCACGCGCTGGGGATTCGGTCGCGGCTGCCGGTACCGCTCGGCGTAGAGCCGCACGGCCAGCTCGACCGACTCGGGATCGTCGAGGACCCGCGCCGGCCCCTCGAAGCTGATCCACCTCGCTCCGTCGACCGTGTTCACGCTGGCGCGACCGGAGCGCTGCGCATTGAGGAACTTCTGCGACCCGCGACTGCCGATGACGCGGACGACGCCGTCGAGGAAGGTGATGCCCACGGGAACGGAATGGATGCGCCCGTGCCGGTCGAGCGTCGAGAGCGTTGCGAGGTGGCGCTCGGCGAGGAACGCCCGTGCCTCATCCGTGATCATGGAGCCGATGACGGGAATCGAACCCGCGCTGTCTGCTTGGGAAGCAGAAGTTCTACCATTGAACTACATCGGCGTGCGGCATCCTGAGACGCCGCGGAGACCATCGTAGCAAGCCGCAGCCACCCCCTCGGTAGGCTGGCCTCGTGCTTCTCTCGGATCGCGACATCAGGGCCGAACTCGATCGCGAGCGCATCCGGCTCGACCCGTACGACCCGGCGATGATCCAGCCGTCGTCGATCGACGTGCGGCTCGACCGGTACTTCCGGCTGTTCGACAACCACAAGTACCCGTTCATCGATCCGGCCGAGGATCAGCCCGAGCTCACGCACCTCATCGAGGTGCGGCCCGACGAGGCGTTCGTGCTGCACCCGGGCGAGTTCGTGCTCGCGTCGACGTTCGAGGCGGTCACCCTGCCCGACGACGTGGCCGCGCGCCTCGAGGGGAAGAGCTCGCTCGGCCGGCTCGGCCTGCTCACGCACTCGACGGCGGGCTTCATCGACCCCGGCTTCACCGGCCACGTCACCCTCGAGCTGAGCAACGTCGCGACGCTGCCGATCAAGCTGTGGCCCGGCATGAAGATCGGCCAGCTCTGCTTCTTCCGCCTGTCGTCGCCGAGCGAGCGGCCCTACGGCTCGGCCGAGTACTCGTCGCGATACCAGGGGCAGCGCGGGCCGACGGCATCGCGCTCGTTCCAGAACTTCAGCCGAGCGGATGTCGGCATCACCGACGCCGGCTCGCCCGGCCGCTGAGCCCTCAGTCCTTCGGTCGTTCCAGGTCGTCCGCGTCGGCGAACAACGCCCGGACCAGCGCGACCAGCGCGGCGACCGCGCCGATCGCCGAGCCCGCCATCGCGATGACGAGGATCGTGCGCACGATGGCCTCCCACGGGACGGTCGAGTCGCCGAAGTCGAACGGGAAGACGGTCCAGAGGAGCACGAGCCCGACGATGCCGACGATCGTCGTGGCCAGGTCGCCGAAAGCGCGCAGCCACCTGCGGTCGAACACGGCGTTCAGGAGGTTGGCGACGGCGCCGACCGCGAGCCCCGCGTTGATCCAGGGCAGCACCTCCGCGAACCGGTCGTCGAGGAACGGCAGCACCTGCCAGCCGGGCCAGACGTTCACGAGGGAGAGCAGGACGACGTCGACGAGCGTCGCCACCGCGTACCCGACCCGGCGCGCGGTCGGACCGGCCGTTCGTCGCGGTCGCGGCGACGGGCCGGGTGCGTCGGGGATGGCGGCGGGATCGGTGGACATGGTCCTCCGAGTGTCGCGCGCCCGCGGGCGTGCAGGAGTGCCGAAGGGCCCTCCGGGGCATCAGGGGCGAACGGATGCCGCTCCGCCGTCGCCGAGCGCCGCCGCAGCCGTGAGCCGGTCGAGCCCGCTCGGCCCGCCCGTCACGAAGGCGGTGATCGCGTCGAGGGCAGGGTCGGCGCCGAGCACGCGGTTGTGGCCGTGGCCGTCGGTGACCACGAGGCGCGAGCGGGCGCCGTGGGCGTCGTGCAGCCGGTGCGCCTCGGCGAGCGGCACCTCGCGGTCGGTGCGGTCGTGCACCACCAGCAGCGGCATCGCCTCGGGCAGCGGCGTGACGGCGCCGTCGAACCGCGGCCACGGGTCGTCGAGGTGGGGCAGCACGCGCCGGGCGAAGCGGTCGGCGAGGGCGTCGACGGTCGCCTGCCCGACGCCGACGCGGGCCCCGAAGGAATCGAGGAGGTGCCGCGCCGACGACATGCCGCCGATCGCGACGACGGCGCCCGCGGCCACGCCATCCGTCACGGCCGCGCGGGCGGCCATCGAGCCGAAGGAGTGGCCGATCACCGTGTGGAACCGGCCTTCGCGCAACTGCAGCGCCTCGATCGCGGCGAGCCAATCGCGGATGTCGGCCCGGCGCCCGGCGGACTCGCCGTTGGCGGGCGCGTCGAACGCGACCAGCCGGAAGCCCTCCGCGCGCAGTTCGCGGACGATGGGGGCGAACTGCGAGGCTCGCCCGCGCCATCCGTGCACGAGCAGGATCGTGTCGGGCCCGTCGCCCCATTCGTACGCGGCGAGCTCGCGGCCGCGGACGCGCAGGGTGCTCCTCCGGGCCGCGAGATGGGTGGCGGCGTCCGCCGCGCGCACGGGCAGCGGTCTGCCCACCTGCCGGAACAGCGGCATCGCGAGGCGGGCGGCCGCGTCGGGGGAGAGGCGCTCGGCGGCGCGGACGGTCGCGGCGGCCGCGAGGAGGGTGCGTGACATGGAGGGCTCCGATCCGACGGGATGCGGGAGCGGCAGGGCCGCGGCATCCGCTCGAGTGATCAATACGAACGATCGTACGTTGAGTATACGAACGTTCGTGCGTAAACTGCAAGCATGAGTGAGACGATGCTGGCGAGCACGCCGACGGATGCCGCGGCGGCGACCGCCCAGCCCGACGGCCGGCGGCTGCGCGGCGACGCCTCGCGCCGGGTCATCCTCGCCGCGGCCTGCGACCTCGCCTCGGTCGAGGGGCTCGACCAGCTCTCGATCGGCCGGATCGCCCAGGCCGCCGGGCTGTCCAAGAGCAACGTCGCCACGCTCTTCGGCAGCAAGGAGCGGCTGCAGCTCGCCACCGTCGAGGCCGCACGCGACCGGTTCATCGAGACCGTGATCGATCCGGCCCGAGCGCACCCGCGCGGACTCGCGCGCGCGCTCGCCCTCGTCGACCACTGGATCGCCTACTCCCGCGACCGGGTGTTCCCAGGCGGGTGCTTCTTCGCCGAGGCCGCGGCCGACTTCGATGCGAAGCCGGGGGAGGTGCGCGACGCCGTGGCCTCGACGCTCCGCGAGTGGGGCGGGTACCTCGCCGCGACGCTCCAGCACGCGCACGACGCCGGCGAGCTCCCCGGCCTCGACGACGCCAAGCAGGCCGCCTTCGAGTTCAGCGCCCTGCTCGACCTCGCGAACCGCGACTCGCTGCTGACCGGGCGCAACTCGTCGTACCGGCGGGCGCGCGCTGGCATCGCCGCGCGACTGCGCGGCTGGGGCGGCGACGCCGAGGCGATCGACGCGTTCGTCGCCGACGCCGACGCCTGACGCCTGACGCCCTCGGGGCTAGAAGCTCGTGACGAGGTCGCCGAGCACCTCGTCGACCTCGGTGGGGTCGGTCGCGTCGTAGTAGTGGGCGCCCGTGGCGCTCGAGATCGACTGGAGCGTCTTCACGTCGGCGTCGGCGCCGTAGGCGAGCGTGAACACCAGCACCGGCGTGGAGTGGTGCATCTCGTCGAGCGTGCCGAGCATCTGCTGCGCCGTCGTGCTCGGGGCCTCGGTCTCGTTCCGGCCGTCGCTGAGCAGCACGATCGCGTTGATGCGGTCGGGGTCGAAGTCGGCGGCCTGGCGCTTGGCGAACGTGTCGACGGCCTCGTAGAGCGGCGTCCACTCGATGGGCTTCAGCGCGGCGAGGGCCGTCTCGAAGCGGTCGCGGGTGTCGGCGATGTCGTCGACGGCGCTCACCTCGCCCGGGGCGAGCGCGTTCGCGTCGACCTCGGAGAACGCGGCGAGTCCGACCCGGTCGCCGTCGGCGAAGTGGTCGAGCGCCTTCTCGATGGCGACCTTCGCGCCGGCGAGCTTCGACTCGCCCGTCGCGATCGGATCGCCCATCGACCCGGACACGTCGACCAGGAAGAGCACGTTGGCGCGCTTGCGCACCTCGGGGAACGCCTCGTGCATCGCCACGACGACCTCGGCGTCGGGGAAGTCCAGTCCGCCCTTCGGCGCCGTCGCGAGGGCGCCGACCTCGGCGACCTCCGCGTCGAGCTCGCCGTTGAGGTCGCGGTAGCCGGCGTCGCGCACCACGGCCTGGCCTTCCTTCGTGCCGGCGAACCGGATGAAGTCCTCGGCCGCCGCCGCCTCGGCCTCCTCGACCCACGAGCCGGTGAGCACGACGGCGGGGTTGTCCGCGACGTGGTGGCCGTCGGCGGGATAGATCGGCACGAGCTGCTCGGCGGGGGCCTCGCTCTCGATGCGGGTGACGCCGTCGCGGCTGGTGATGCCGCGGTTGTAGTCCCACACGGACTTCTCGTCGACGATGACCGCCGAGAGGAAGTCCGCGGCCGAGCCGCCCTTCTCCTCGCTCTGGCGGGCGTGCCAGAGGAAGTGCTCGGGGGTGGCCATGTAGTGGCTCGTCGCGAGCTCGTGCTGCTTCACCTCGTCGGCGACGTCCTCGTCGGAGATGTCGGCGGCCGTGACGTCGGCCACCGAACCCGCGGCGGCGCCGTACGAGGCCAGCATCGCCGACTCGCCGGAGGTCGCGACGACCGGGCTCGTCTTGCCGAGCTTGAACTCGCCCCACTCGGGATGGTCGAGGTCCGTCCAGACGTCGGCGTCGTCCGCCGTCTCGAACACCTCGGCCCACGTCGGCGGCTCCTCGTCCCAGCCGATCTCGGCCGCGAGCTCCTCGGGCATCGCCAGCACGATGTTCGACGACCCGATGCTGGTCGACGACGACGGCACGTCCGCCGAGCCGCCGGACTCGCGTGCGACGCCGAGCCACGACCCGGAGTCCGGGATCCACGCGACCGGACGCTCGTCCTCGGGCTGGTCCTCCCAGCCCGCGGCGGCGTCCTCGGCGGCCACGCCGGACTTGTCGCGGCTCGCGACCACCTCGACGCACGCTCCGTCGACGTCGCGCGGCTCGGCGTTGTACGCCTCGGCGAGGGTGGCGACCATCTCGGCGTTCTCGAACGAGGAGAGCACCCGCACGGTGGTGCACGGTCCTTCGCCGTCGGCCTCGGCGGGCTCGTCGGCGGGGAAGACGATGGGCTCCGGCGCGGCCGGATCGGCGTCGGCGGCGCTCGACGAACCCTGGTTGCCGATCACGGCTGCGGTGACCACGCCGACGCCGACGAGGAGGATCGCCGCGACCCCCGCGATGACGCCCCAGACGACCCGCTGGCGTCGCCGGCGACCTTCTTCGCGCAGGCGGGCTCGGTCGCGGCGGGCGGGGGCAGGGGTGTGGGTCATGGCGATTCGTGAGCCTATCTCAGGTGATGCTGGACGAACACAGGGAGCCGTCCCTTCACCCGGTCGAGTTGAGCATGCCGATGAGCACCGCGGTCCACCACGCCAGCTGCGAGACGACGCCGCTGACGATGTACGCGGTGCGTGCCGAACGGGGCAGCGCGCGGAAGTGCGCCTTCGCCGGCATGCGCGCCAGGTCGGAGGTCCACCGAGTGAGCGCCACGCCGTTCAGCGAGAGGACGAGGACGGCGAAGAGCTTGACCACCGTCAGCGGCTCGCCGAGGTCGGGCTGGAGCAGCGCGCCGGTCGCGAGTAGCCCGCCGAGGCCGACCCACACGGGGAGGATGAGGGTGCGGTCCGCCTGCCGGACCTCGCGCGCCGTGCTCCACCCGGTGGCCCAGAGCAGCCCGTGCCACTCGATCATCACGACCGCGCCGAGGCCGACGACGAGCGAGGCGAGGTGCAGGAAGAGCACGGGCAGGCGCATCCAGTCGGGCGGGGCGAGCAGCGTGCTCAGCCAGACCGTGAGTGCCCACGCCGCGGCGACCCCGGCGTACGCCGCCGCGCGCAGTCGACGACGACGGCGCCGCTTCTCACCGATCGTCATCGTCACGAGCCGACCACCGGTCCCTCGTCCAGGGCGCCCGGCATCGACGAGCGCCGGCCATCCGTCGCGCCCAGACTATCGGAGCGGATGGCGCGAGCGCCGGTACGCCGGCCCGGCTACTCGACCACGAGCGCGAGCGAGGTGTCGCCGCACGGGACGACCGTGACGCCGCCCGGCAGGCTCGCGGCATCCGTCACCCGGCCCGCGGCCTCGGCTTCGCGCAGCGGGGCGAGCGCGTCGGCCAGGCCCTCGAGGCGCAGCAGCGCGCCCGTCGCGCGGTGGGTCTCGCTCGACGCGACGATCCGGCTCGACGCGTTGACGATCGTGCACGTGCGCCCGGCGTCGCGGAGCACCGGCAGCAGCACGTGCTCGAGGCTCGCGACGTACACGTCGGCGCCCACGAGGCCGACCATCTCGCCGCCGACGCGGACCGGCGTGGTGATCGTCACCGTGTAGTCGTCGGTGCAGAGGTAGTCGACGTAGGGCCCGGTCAGGTGCCGGCTGCCCGTGCGCTCGGGGACCCGCCACCACTCGAGCGTGGTGTAGTCGCGGAACGACTCGGCGTCGGGGTCGCTCACGGCATCGAGGCGACGGATGCCGCGGGCGGCATCCGCCTGGAACGGCGACCGCCCGCTCAGCCACCAGGCGAGGTGCCAGGGCGCGTCGGCGAGGTACCCCGGAGCGGCGACGAAGCCGGCGCCGGTGATCAGGGTGCCGGGGCGGCCGAGCTCGTCGGCGACGAGCCCATGCACGACCGGGTCGAACGACGCGGCGCGCGGCTCCGGTTCGGCGGCGAGCCGCCGCTCGGCGTCGTCGCGCCACCGGTCGATGACGGCGAACACGGGATCGATGACGTCGGCGACGCGCCGGGCGATCGCGTCGGCGTCGATGGCGACGGCGTGCGTCATGATGCGCTCCCCTCCCTCGGCGGCGGGACCTCGTCCGCCGCATCGGCCTCCGCTTCGAGCCGCGCCTTCTCGTCGATGAGCCACTCGACGCACGAGGTGATGTGCGCCACGGTCGCACCGCGGGCGCGTTCCGGATCGGCGGCACGGATCGCGTCGATCACCTCGAGCCGCGACTCCCTGCTCCGGTCACGGTACTCCTGTCGGCGCAGGCACAGCCAGAGGAACGAGCCCGTCTCGGCCTGGAGGCGCAGTTCCTCGTGCACGAGCCTCGGCGACTGGCTGACCGCGGCGACCTCCAGCCGGAAGCGGCTGACGGCCCGCCGCGCGCCGCCGGGCGTCGCGAGGTCGGCGCGCGCGTCGATCTCCTCGAGCGACCGCACGTCGTCGTCGCTCGCGCGGTCGGCAGCGACCTCGGCGGCCATGCCGGCGATCGCGGCGACGAGCAGCGACAGGTCGCGGAGCTCGATGCGGCTGGTCGCGAGGAGCCGCTGGTCGACGAGTCGCGCGGACGTGTCGCGGTCGTACGTGACGAAACTGCCGCCGTCGCGGCCGCGGCGCGTGCGCACCAGGCCCTTGTGGCGCAGCGCGACGAGCGCCTCGCGCGCGGTCACCAGCGCCACGCCGAGCCGCTTGGCCAGCTCGGCCTCGCTCGGCAGGCGCTCGCCGTCGTGGAGGACGCCGGAGACGATCGCGTCGGTGAGCCGCTGCTCGACGAGCTCGGCGCGGCCCGCGCCGTCGAGCGGGGAGAAGATCACGGCGCGTGCGGCGTCGGCGCGCGCGGTCGCGTGCGGCATCCGTCCTCCTCGATGGTGCGCCGCGGCAGGGCCCCCGGACTGGGGGCGGGATCCGCCGCATCCGTGACCTGACCGTAACACGGACCTCTGGACTATGACATATGAAGCCATATGATTTTGAGCATCGACATCGAAGGAGATCGTCAATGACCGACCAGCAGCCGGCCATCCGGCTCACCGGGCTCACCAAGGAGTTCGGCGCCGTCACCGCCGTCGACCACGTCGATCTCGAGATCGCGGCGGGCGAGTTCTTCTCGATGCTCGGTCCCTCCGGGTCGGGCAAGACGACCGTCCTGCGGCTCATCGCCGGCTTCGAGCAGCCCACGGGCGGCACGATCGAGCTCTTCGGCGACGACGTGACCCGGCGCGCCCCCTTCGACCGCGACGTCAACACCGTCTTCCAGGACTACGCGCTGTTCCCGCACATGAACGTGCTCGACAACGTGGCGTACGGCCTGCGCGTCCGCGGCATCGGCCGGTCCGAGCGCAACGAGCGCGCCCGTCGGGCGCTCGCGTCCGTCCGCCTCGAGCAGATGGCCGACCGCAAGCCCGCGCAGCTCTCGGGCGGCCAGCGGCAGCGCGTCGCCCTCGCCCGAGCCACCGTCGTCGAGCCCAAGGTGCTGCTCCTCGACGAGCCGCTCGGCGCCCTCGACCTCAAGCTCCGCGAGCAGATGCAGGTCGAGCTGAAGCAGATCCAGCGCGACCTCGGCATCACCTTCATCTTCGTCACCCACGACCAGGAGGAGGCCCTCACGCTCTCCGACCGGGTCGCGGTGTTCAACAACGGGCGCATCGAGCAACTCGGCACCCCCGCCGAGCTCTACGAGCGGCCGGCCTCGCGCTTCGTCGCCGACTTCGTCGGCACCTCGAACCTCCTCGACGACCGCGTCTCGCGCGAGCTCCTCGGCGTCGGCGGCGTGCACTCGGTCCGCCCCGAGAAGATGACCGTCGGTTCCGGCGAGACCGGCCCAGGCATTCGCAACGCCCCCGGCACCGTCGTCGAGACGATCTACCTCGGCAGCGGCATCCGCCTCGTCGTCGACCTCGACGCCGGCCTGCGGATCAGCGTGCTCGAGCAGAACGACCGCAACCGCGTCCACGACGAGGACCGCGGCGACCGCGTCGTCGTCAGCTGGCACGACGACGACGTCATCGCGCTCGGCGGTGCGGATGCCGCCGAGTCGGCGCCCGCCGCCTGACGGCCGCACCCCGGAACCTGCACCACACCCACACAGAGAAACCAGGAGAGAACCATGATGCGCATCCCGCGCACGGCGCGCCGCGGCGCGACCGTCGGCGTCGCGATCGGCTCGATCGCGCTGCTCACCCTGACCGCCTGCGGAACCACCTCGGGCGAGCCCGCCGCCACCGGCGACGCCGCCACCGAGCTCGGCGACACCGAGGGCCAGGTCTCGATCCTCGCGTGGCCCGGCTACGTCGAGGACGGCTCCAACGACCCCGCCGTCGACTGGGTGACCCCGTTCGAGGAGGAGACCGGCTGCGAGGTCACGTCCAAGACCTACGGCACCTCCGACGAGGCCGTGAACCTCATGAAGACCGGCGACTACGACGTCGTCGCGGCATCCGGCGACGCCACCCTCCGTCTCATCGCCGGCGGCGAGGTCGCGCCCGTCAACACCGACCTCATCCCGAACTACGAGGGCATCTACGACTTCCTGAAGGACAAGGAGTGGAACTCCGTCGACGGGCAGTCCTACGGCGTGCCCCACGGCTACGGCGCGAACCTGCTCATGTACAACACGGAGGCCTTCCCCGAGGCGCCCACCTCGTGGGACGTCGTGTTCGACGACGCGGGTGAGAACTCCGGCAAGGTGACCGCCTACGACTCGCCGATCTACATCGCCGACGCGGCCGTCTACCTGATGACCCATCAGCCCGAGCTCGGCATCGAGAACCCCTACGCGCTCGACGAGGAGCAGTTCCAGGCCGCGGTCGACCTCCTCAAGGAGCAGCGCCAGCACATCGGCGAGTACTGGTCCGACTACCTGAAGGAGATCCAGGCGTTCGAGTCGGGCGACTCGGTCGTCGGCACCACCTGGCAGGTCATCCAGAACGTGCTCGCCGGATCGGGCGCGACCACCGAGGTCGTGCTGCCCGAGGAAGGCGCCACCGGCTGGTCCGACACGTGGATGGTCGGGGCCGACGCCGCCAACCCGAACTGCGCGTACGCGTGGCTCGACTACATCGCGAGCCCGGAGGCGAACGCCGCCGCGACCGAGTACTTCGGCGAGGCGCCGTCGAACCAGGCCGCGTGCGAGTTCCGCAGCGAGGGTTCGTGCGAGGCGTTCAATGCCGGTGACGAGGAGTTCGCCTCGAAGATCTGGTACTGGACGACCCCCGTCGCCGAGTGCGTCGACGGCCGCACCGACGTCGAGTGCGTCGACTACGCGCAGTGGACGGCGGCCTGGCAGGAGATCAAGGGCTGACCCCCTGACGCGGGCCGGGGAGTCCGGCGCCGCGGGCTCGAGATCCGCCCCCCCTCGATCTCGGGCCCGTGGCCGGGCTTCCCGGTCCGCCCCCGCCCCCTCGCCCCTCGACCCGCACCACCGAACTCCCCGAGCACCACCCGACAGGAAGCACGCATGACGATGAATGCGACGGCACCGGCACCGGTCCGCGGCCCGGACACCGACGACGGCTCCCGCGAGCCCGTCCGCAGGCCGAAGTCGGGGGCCGGCCGCCGCACCTCGGTGTTCCTCAGTACGCACCCGAGGATGCGGCTCGCGCTGCTGCTCTCCGCGCCGCTGTTCTGGCTCGGCCTCGTGTACGTCGTCGCCCTGGCGGCACTGCTCGTCACCGCCTTCTGGACGGTCGACAGCTTCACCGGCCAGATCCGCACCGAGTGGACGCTCGACAACATCGTCACGGTGCTCACCGGCTCGCTCTACCAGACGGTCACGTTCCGCACGATCGGCGTGGCGCTGCTCGTGACCATCATCGACGTCGCCCTGGCGCTGCCGATCGCGTTCTACATGGCGAAGGTCGCGTCGCCGCGCGCCCGTCGCATCCTCGTCATCGCGGTGCTCATGCCGCTCTGGGCGAGCTACCTCGTGAAGGCGTACGCCTGGCGGTCGGTGCTCTCGCAGGACGGCATCCTCGAATGGCTCGTCTCGCCGTTCGGCCTGCACACCCCCGGCTACGGCCTGCCCGCGACCGTCATCACGCTGTCGTACCTCTGGCTGCCGTACGTGATCCTCCCGATCTACGCGGGGCTCGAGCGCGTGCCCGACTCGCTGCTCGAGGCCTCCGCCGACCTGGGCGGCAAGACCTGGCCGACCGTGCGCCACGTCGTGCTGCCGCTCGCGATGCCCGCGATCATCGCCGGCACCATCTTCAGCTTCTCGCTCTCGCTCGGCGACTACATCACCGTGAACATCGTCGGCGGGGCGAGCCAGATGCTCGGCAACCTCGTCTACACGAACGTCGGCGCGGCGAACAACCTGCCGCTCGCAGCGGCGATCGCGCTCATCCCGATCGCGATCATCTTCGGCTACCTCGCGCTCGTGCGTCGCACGGGTGCGCTCGACAACCTCTAGGGGCGAACGGATGCGACTCTCCCGACTCTCGCGCACGATGCTCGGGGCCGTGGCCGGCCTCATCCTCGTGATCGTGTACGTGCCCCTCTTCGTGGTGCTCGTGAACTCGTTCTCGACCTCGACGTCGCTGTCGTGGCCGCCGCCCGGGTTCACCCTCGAGTGGTGGCGGCGCGCGTTCGCGTCGGCGGGCGCGATGGACGCGGTGGGCACGAGCGTGATGGTCGCGCTCATCTCGACGGCGATCGCGCTCGTGCTGGGCACGCTCATCTCGTTCGCGCTGCAGCGGTTCGACTTCTTCGGCCGGCAGACGGTGAACCTGCTCGTCATCCTGCCGATCGCGCTGCCCGGCATCATCACCGGTATCGCGCTGAACAACTTCTTCCGCACGATCATGGGCATCCCGCTCTCGATCTGGACGGTCGTGATCGCCCACGCCACGTTCTGCATCGTGACGGTCTTCAACAACGTGATCGCACGGCTGCGCCGCACCGGCACGAAGCTCGAGGAGGCGTCGGCCGACCTGGGCGCGGGCGTGTTCACGACCTTCCGGCTGGTGACGTTCCCGCAGCTGCGCTCGGCACTGCTGGCCGGCGGGCTGCTCGCCTTCGCGCTGTCATTCGACGAGATCATCGTGACGACGTTCACGGCGGGGTCGGGGGTGACGACGCTGCCGATCTTCATCCTGAACAACATGTTCCGGCCGAGCCAGGCGCCCATCGTCGCCGTCATCGCGGTGGTGCTCGTGCTCGTCTCGATCATCCCGATCTACCTCGCGCAGCGACTCTCGGGCGACGAGCAGCAGCGCCGCTGACGCGCCCCGCCCGCCCGCGCCATCCGCCTCTCGCACCTTCCTCCGCGCCTCCACCCCCTCCCTTCCATCGGGTTGCCGATTCCGCCGGGAACGCCGGCGCAGAACCCGGCGAAAACGGCAACCGGGCGCGCGGGCGGGGCGGCGGGGTCCAGAATGGCGGTATGGATGCCGCGATGCCGACGTCGTTCTCCGCCTCCCTGCCCGACTGGCTCGTCGACGAGCTGCCGCGCCTGGCCGAGACCGAGCTTCCCGACGACGAGTCGCGCGTGGGCCTCGCGATCGAGCTCGCCGACCGCAACTGGCGCGCCGGCAACGGCGGGCCGTTCGCCGCGCTCGTGGTCGACGCGGCATCCGGTCGCCTCGTCTCGGCCGGCGTCAACGTGGTGCTCTCGAGCGGACTCAGCTCCACCCACGCCGAGGTGACCGCGCTCAGCCTCGCGCAGACGCGGCTCGGCCGTTGGGACCTGGGCGCCGAGGGCGCCGAACTCGAGCTCGTCGTCAACTGGGCGACCTGCGTCATGTGCTACGGCGCGACGATGTGGTCGGGCGTGCGTCGACTCGTGATCGCGGGCCACGGCGACGAGTGCCAGCAGCTCACCGGCTTCGACGAGGGCCCGATGCCGGCCGACTGGATGGGCGAGTTCGAGCGCCGCGGCATCCGCGTGCATTCGGGGGTCCGGCGGGATGACGCGCTCGAGGTGTTCCGCGCGTTCGGCGCCTCCGACGCCGTCGTCTACAACGCCCGCGGCCAGGTCGGCGACTGAGCGGGTTCCGTCTCTCCCGGCAGCCCGGCCGTCAGGGGACCAGGTACTGCTGCAGCTCGAGCTCCACGCCGGACGAGACGGCGCCGGGGCTGCCGAGGATCACGATGTGCCGGGGCCGGAGGCGCGCGAGTTCCGCGGCGACGACGTCGGGGATCGAATCGGGCGCGACGAGCAGGACCGGCGCCCCGGACAGCGAGGCGGTCGGAGCGACCGCCAGCGCGTCAGGGTAGTTCGCGCCAGACGCGATGTACACGGTGTACGACCCGGCCGGCGCCATCGCCTTCGAGATCGCGACCGCCGTCGCGTACCGGTCCGGCCCCTGCAGGCGTGTCACCGACCCGGTGGTGTACGAGCGGAGTTCCGACTCGACCTGACTGGAGACGGCGCCGGCACTGCCGAGGATCACGATCTGCTGGGGCTTCAACATCCGCAGGAAGTCCTTCACGAACGTCGGGATCCCGTACCGCGCCGTGAGCAGCAGCGGCGCGTTGCCGCGTCCGGCGAGCGGCGCTCCGGCGAGGGCGTCCGGGAAGGTCTCGCCGGAGGCGATGTACACCTTGGCCACGGGCTGCGGGGTCGTCCAGAAGACGTCGACGGCGGTCGCATAGCGGTCGCTGCCCGAGAGGCGCATGACGATGCCCTCCGCGAACGATTCGAGCTGCGCCGCGACGCCCGCCGAGACCGCCGACGGGCCGCCCAGCACCACGATGTCGTACGGGTCGAGGCGCCGCAGTTCCTCGGCGACCATCGTCGGGATGCCGGTGGGCTGGACGAGCAGGACGGGCGCGGCGGTGTACGCGGCCGCGCGGGCCGCGCCGGAGAGCGCGTCGGGGAAGTTCGCGCCGGAGGCGATGTACACCGTGCAGACCCCGGGGGCGAACGTGGCCTTCGAGATCGCCACGGCCGTGGAGTACCGGTCCGGTCCCGCCAGGCGTTCGACCCGGTCCTGGACGGCGCGCGGCTGCGGGTTGCAGTACCGCTCGGCCCCGGCATCCGGGGCGGGGCCGGCTCCGACCATCCCCACGATGGCGAGGGCCGCCAAGGCGATCGCCGTCCAGCGGGAACTCCGGTATCGTCCAGCCACGCGCGAGACTCGCTTCCGACGCGGATGCGGCCGCGTCTGATCCGTTCGCGCCAGGCGCGGAGCCGATGCTAACAGTCCGGAGCGTACGGTCCGGACCGCCGGCCGTGCTCAGTCGAGCAGGGAGGGCCCGTATTCATGCTCAGGTGAGCATTCCTCGGGTCGAATGGACTCGATCCCCACGCTCATCAGGGGGTTTCCGGCCGGATAACGTTCGATGACGTCGTTGCGGAAGATCTTCACACCATCGCATCCGCCCCTTTATGCTTGCGCCCGTGCATGGGGCCATGGTGGGCCCACCGGCATTGAGGAGCATCATGAAACGTCCCTACCAGGCGCTCGCGGGTCTCGCCGCCGGTGCACTCGCCGCGGCCGGCCTCGCCGTGCCCGCGGCCTACGCCGCCGACGTGGCGAACGAGTTGATCATCAGCGAGGTCGTCGAGGGCAGCTCGAACAACAAGGCCGTCGAGATCGCGAACCTCACGGCGAACCCGATCGACCTCGGCGCCGGGCAGTACGCGCTCAAGCTGTACTTCAACGGCAACACGGCCGCCGGTGCGACCATCAACCTCACGGGCACGGTCGCCGCGGGCGACGTGCACGTGCTCGCCGCGTCGGCGGCCGGAGCGGCGATCCTCGCCCAGGCCGACCAGACGACGAGCGCCAGCCTCTACAACGGCGACGACGCGATCGTGCTCGAGAAGGCCGGCGTCGTCATCGACTCGTTCGGGCAGGTCGGCTTCGACCCGGGCACCGAGTGGGGCACCGGCCTCACGTCGACGGCCGACAACACGCTGCGACGCAACGCGTCCGTGTGCTCCGGCGACACGGTCACGACCGACGTGTTCGACCCGTCCGTGCAGTGGGCGGGCTTCGCGACCGACACCTTCGACGGCCTCGGCGCGCACACCGCCGACTGCGAGGCCGGCTCCGGCGGCGGCGGCGGTGACGGCGACGGCGGCGGCGACCCCGAGGGTCCCACCTGCGACAGCCAGGTCGTCGCGATCGGCGCCGTGCAGGGCTCCGGCACCGCCTCGCCGGTGGTCGGCAGCACGCAGACCGTGCGCGGCGTGGTGGTCGGCGACTTCCAGGTCGGCGGCTTCAACGGCTACTACCTGCAGGACTCCGGCGACGGCGATGCCGCCACCTCCGACGGGCTCTTCGTGTACGCGCCCGGTGGGGCCGACGTGAGCACGGGCGACCTGCTCACCGTCACGGGCACCGTCGGCGAGTTCTTCGGCGCGACGCAGATCACCGCATCCGAGGTGCTCGCCTGCGACGCGGGCGTCGCACTGCCCGCGGCGACGACGCTCGAGCTTCCGGCCACCGCGGCCCAGCGCGAGGCGCTCGAGGGCATGCTCGTGACGATGCCGCAGTCGCTCTCCGTGCTCGAGTACTTCAACTACGGTCGCTACGGCGAGATCGCGCTCGGCACCGAGCGACAGTTCCAGCCGACCGCGGTGTACGCGCCCGGCTCGGCCGAGGCCGTCGCGCTCGCGACCTCCAACCAGCTGAACCGGATCACGCTCGACGACGGCCGCAGCAACCAGAACCCCGACCCGCTGCGCCACCCGGACGGCGACCCGTTCTCGCTGGAGAACCGCGTCCGCGGCGGCGACCTGGTGACGGATCTCACGGGCGTGCTCGACTACCGCAACAACACGTACAAGATCCAGCCGACGCAGCCGGCCGACTACACGACGGCCAACCCGCGCGGCGAGGCCCCCGAGGTGGGCGGCAGCACGACCGTCGCGAGCTTCAACGTCCTGAACTACTTCACCTCCCTCGACGAGCGCGGCGCCGAGACGGCCGCCGAGTTCGAACGCCAGGAGGCGAAGATCGTTGACGCGATCGCCCGGATCGACGCCGACATCGTCGGCCTGATCGAGATCGAGAACAGCGAGGACGGCGAGGCGCTGAACACGCTCGTCGCGGCGCTGAACGAGGAGATGGGCGCCGGCACCTACGAGGCCGTCGAGACCGGGAAGGTGGGCACCGACGAGATCACCACGGCGTTCATCTACAAGCCGGCCACGGTCGAGCGCGTGGGCGACTACGCGATCCTCGACAGCTCGATCGACCCGCGCTTCGACACCACGCGCAACCGCCCGGCGCTCGCGCAGACCTTCGCGCCCGCGGCCGGCGGCGAGGAGGTGACCGTCGTGGTCAACCACTTCAAGTCCAAGGGCTCGGCGTGCGCCGGAGACCCGGACACGGGTGACGGCCAGGGCAACTGCAACGGCACGCGCACCCTCGCGGCCGAGGCGCTCGCCGACTGGCTCGCCACTGCGCCGACCGGTGCCGAGGCGGGTCGCGAGCTCATCATCGGCGACCTGAACTCCTACGACAAGGAGGACCCGATCACGGCCCTCCGCACGGCGGGGTACACCGACCTGCTCGACGAGTACGTGGGCGAGTACGCCTACTCGTACGTCTTCGACGGCCAGCTCGGCTACCTCGACCACGGCCTCGCCGCACCGGGACTGCTGGAGAACGTCACGGGTGCGGCGGAGTGGGCGATCAACGCCGACGAGCCGAGCATCCTCGACTACAACACCAACTTCAAGTCGCCCGGCCAGGTCGCCGACTGGTACGCGCCCGACGCGTACCGTTCGAGCGACCACGACCCCGTGCTCATCGGCCTCGACCTGACGCCGCCGCAGCTCGAGGTGGTCGCCGACCCGTCGCTGGTGTTCCCGCCCAACAACAAGTGGCGCACGGTCGACTTCGACATCACGGCGTCGGATGACTCCGGCGAGGTCGACGTCGAACTGGTCGAGATCATCGAGCAGGGTCCGAAGGCCGACTCGCGGATCGTGTCCGACGAGCAGGCCGAGATCCTCGCCCGGTTCGCGACCTCGTACACCTTCGTGTTCGTGGCCACCGACCCGAGCGGCAACTCCACGACGCAGGAGGTGACCGTCCGGGTGGTGCCGTAGCCGGCACCGCGCAGAGCAACGGCGCGCCGCTCCCGTCCGGGGGCGGCGCGCCGTCGTTCGTCGCGGAGACGGAGGGCTAGCCGGCCCGACCCGGGGCGGTCGCGTGCGATGCCTCCGACACGCGCTCGGGCAGCCGCACGAAGAGCATCATCACGAACCCCGCCGCCAGGACGAGCGCGATGCCGAGGATGCCCCAGTACTGCGCGCCGAACACCGCGATGAAGCCGGCCCAGGCGAGCGGGGCGAGGAAGCTCGCCGCGCGCCCCGTGGTCGCGTAGAGGCCGAAGATCTCACCCTCCCGGCCCGCCGGCGTGACGCGCGCGAGGAACGAACGGCTCGCGGCCTGCGCCGGGCCGACGAGCGCCGACAGGAACAGGCCGAACACCCAGAACACCGTCTTGCCGGCGTCGTGCGCGAAGAACACCACGACCGCCGACACGATGAGCCCGCCGAGCGTCGCGAGGATGACGGCGCGCGGTCCGAACCGGTCGTCGAGCCGTCCGGACAGGATGGTGGAGACGCCCGCGACCACGTTCGCCGCGACGCCGAAGACCACGACCTCGTTGAACGAGAAGCCGAACGTGATGCTCGCGATGACCGCGCCGAACGTGAACACGCCCGCAAGGCCGTCGCGGTACACCGCGCTCGCGAGCAGGAACCAGAACGTCGGCCGCGCCTCGCGCCAGAGCCGCGCGATGTCCTTCACGAGCACCACGTAGCTGCGGAAGAAGCCGACGCGCTCGCGGCCGCGCGCCGCGGGCGCCTCGGGCACGTTCAGGAAGATGGGCAACGAGAACACGAGCGTCCACACCGCGCAGAACAGCGCCACGAGGCGGATGTTCAACCCGTCGTCGGTGGGGATGCCGAACCAGCCCGCGAAGTCCGCCGCGACGACGAGCGCGAGCACCACGATGCCGCCCAGGTAGCCGAAGCCCCAGCCGAGCCCGCTCACCCGGCCCACGGTCCGGGCGTTCGACACCTGCACGAGCATCGCGTTGTAGTTGACCCCCGCGATCTCCTGGAACACGGTGCCCGCGGCGAGGAGGCCCGCACCGAGCCAGAAGAACCTCCAGTCGGCCTCGACGAAGACCATCATCGCCTGGCTGACGATCACCCCGGCGGTGGCGAGGCCCAGCCAGAACTTGCGGCGGCCCGCGGCATCCGCTCGCTGCCCGAGGACCGGGGCGAGGACCGCGATCAGGATGCCGCCGAGCCCGACGGCGAGGCCCAGCTGCGACGACAGCGCGGCGAGCCCGCGCTCGTAGGCGGGGTCGTCGGGCGAGAGCCCCGAGACCTCGGGTGCGAGGAAGAGGGCGCTCGTGAGGTAGACGGAGAACACGAACGTCGTGATCACCGAGTTGAAGGGCTGCGTCGCCCAGTCCCAGAGCGCCCACGACCACACCTGCTTTCGGGGCACCGGGCGATCGCCGGCGAGCTCGAGCCCGGTGATGACGCGCAGCTCGGCGGTCGAGACGTGGCGGTCGGCGGCGACGACGGAGGGGTCGGCGGGGCGATGGGGATCGGTCATGGCGGGAGTCTCCCGAGGTGGGGTGAACGGGCGGTGACCGCGCGCCCGGCCGGGCCGATCCGCGTCGATCCCGTGCAGGCTAGCGCCTCGCGGTCGCCGGGCGATAGCCCCGCGGCATCCGTCGCGTGGCCCCGGATGTCGCCGTCCGCCCGGCCCCGCCGCTCCCGCGCGGACCCGCCCGGGGGTCGCCCACCGCAACTCGACGAGCGGGACCCGAGGGTCGGAAGTCTCTGTCGTCGGTGCCGCGGTGCGGCGGAGGATGGCCGCACCGACGGCGAGGAGGTGGTCGCCATGCGACCGGCGCAGGCGTTGCAGCGCATCGGAGCGGTGGCGGCCGCGATCGGGATCGTCCTGGCGGGCTCTCCGGCGGGTCCCGCGGCCGGAGTCGACGTGACGCTCGTCTACCCCACGGGAGATCCGGCGCAGGACGTGCCGAACGTCCAAGCGGCGGTCGACCTGGGCGGCACGGTGCGGTTGAAGGCGACCACGGTCGACGGCGCCCCGGGCGTCTTCGACTTCGGATCGAACCTGCCCGGCGGCGGCTTCGTCGACCTGAACCGGGACGTGGAGATCGAAGGGGAGGTGGCGGCGTCGCACCCGACGACCATCGCCGGCGGCTTCGCGCCGTTCCGCGGATGGTACGACGCGCCGGTCGACAGCCGCATCAGCGACATCACCTTCGACGCTCCGGGCGTGGCGGCGTTGTACGCCAGCGGTTCGACCGGACTCGAGTTCACGCGCAACCACGTCACCGACGTCGTCGGCCTCCCCGACTGGCTCCCCGGGGTCGACAAGGGCCAGGCGGTGTGGGTGGTCGGGCTCGAGACGGTCACGGGCGACATCCTCATCGCCGACAACCTGATCGAGGACGTCCACGCCGACAACGGCTACGGCCTGGCGCTCTTCGGGTTCAGCGCCGACGCGCGCATCGAGCGCAACGTGATCCGCGGCGTCAGCACGGCCGGGATCCTCGCCGGCGTGAACCTCGGAGCGGTCGCCATCGCCGACAACGACGTCGCGCCGGGTCCGCCTCGCGCGCCGCTCCCGTACGGCGGCGGCAACGGCATCATCATCGGGAACTCGCTCGGCGGCCGGGCGCACGTGACGGGCAACACCGTGGAGTGCGAGAACCCGTACGCCGACGGCATCCTGCTCGCCGCCTCGGCCTACTACGGCGAGGTGCAGGATGATGCCGTCGTGACGGGGAACCGGGTGGTCATGCACGACTCGATGTACGGCGCGATCAGCCTGATCGGCAGCGTCACCGGCACCGACGTGGGCCGCAACCGACTGAGCGGGAACGGCGCGTTCGCGTTCGCCAACGAGCCCTACCTGTTCCCCGACGAGGCCGTGGCGTCGAACACGTTCGTCGGCAACAACATCGCCGGCTTCGACAGCGAGGTCGCCGACCTGCTGTTCAGCGTGAACACGATCGACAACGCGTTCTTCGGCTCGGTCGCGACGGTCATCGACCTCGGCGTGGGGAACTGGGTGTCGGGCTCCGGCCACGGCCCGCCGCCCGACACCCCGGGCCGCGCTGCGCCGGTGACGGGCGACGGCGGCACGGCGGTGGCCGGACGGACCTGGGACCCCGTGGACGGCCCGGTCCTGCCGGGTTGAACCGGCACGGCCGGACCCCGCGGCGTCAGCCCGTCACGTCGCCCACGAGTTCCGCGAACAGCTCCTCGGCGTCGCATTCGAGGCGCTGCCGGGTGAACCAGTCGCACACGTTGACGCAGTCGCGGTGCAGCAGCTCGAACCCGTTCGGGTTCGCGACCACGTCGACCACCTGGGGCAGGTCGATCGCGACGACCCGACCCCGGTCGACGAGCAGGTTGTACGGCGAGAGGTCGCCGTGCGCGAGGCCCGCGAGCGCGAGCGTGCGCATGAAGTCCGCGACCTGCTGGAACAGGTCGCGCAGCTCCCCGCGCGATCCGCGCGCCTGCGCGAGACGCGGTGCGGCGACGCGCCCCTCGCCGACGAACTCCATCAGCACCTCGGTCTCGCTCACCTGCACCGGGTACGGCACGGCGGCGCCGAGCTCGGTCAGCCGGCTGAGCGCGGCGAACTCCGCGTAGGCCCACTCGGTGCGCGCGACCTCGCGGCCGTACGTCGAGGCGCGCTGCACGGCGCGCACGTCGCGACTGCGGCGGGTGCCGCGGCCCTCGGTGTAGATCGCCGACCGGTGGAACAGCCGGTGCTCGGCGCCGCGGTACCGCTTCGCGGCGAGCAGCACCGCATTGCCGGGCACGTCGGCGGGGGCGCCGGGCACGGCGCGTTCGATGAGCAGCACGTCGGCCTCCTTGCCCGTCTTCACGACCCCGAGCTCGGTGTCGATCGCAGCGGCGGAGGTGACGAGCCAGTCGGGGCGGGGCTCCGGTCCGCGCTCGCTGGGCTGGGTGGCCGGCCAGGTCGACCAGCGCTGGTCCTCGCCGGGCTCGACGTCGTCGAAGGCGAGGAAGGCGGATGCCGCGCCGAACGGCGCAGCGGATGCCGCGCGACGGCGCGCGGCGGAATCGTCGAGTGACGACAGCATGTTCACGGTGGTTCTCCGAGATCGTGGAGGCCACCGTCGCGGATGCTAGCGGGCGGCCTCGCAGGGAAGGGTGTCTGCGATACGCGCGACAAGGACGGTCGTCATCACGTCACTCCTTCCGTTCTCGGCCCGCTCTGCGGGGTGCGGTCGCCTGCGTGCGAGGCGACGGATGCCGCGTGGCGCGGCCCGCAGGCGAGCATACGCCCGCCCCGCGGCATCCGTCCAGACCCGCGTCGCCCGGCTCGGGCCGCGGCCCGTGCGGGACGGCGCCTAGCGCGACTGCGCCAGCGAGATGAGGAAGTCCGCCGAGGTGGCGAAGTAGGTCACGCCGTCGACGTGGGCGATGACCGGGATGTAGCTCGCGTCGTAGTCCGGCGGCGCCTCGAGCGCGCCCGGCAGCGGGTAGTCGGTGCGCACCCAGCCCGCCGACCCCAGCCGCGTCGACCGCTCCGCGAACGCGGCATCCGACTCGGAGAGGATCGTGAACCACACGCCGACGTCGCCGTCGCCCAGCCAGGTGCACGACAGGCCGCCGTCGGCGGCGAGCTCGGCCGCCGCGGGCCCGAACGGCTCGGAGCGGTCGGCGCGGTACGCGAGGCCGTCGGCCTCGAGGCGCGCCGCATCCTCGGCCGCGAGCACGTTCTCGCAGGTGACCTCGTCACCGGTCGACGTCGTCGGGGCGGGGACGGCGTCCGACGGCTCCGGCGTCTCGGTCGCCGGTGCGGACCCCGTGGTCGGCACGGCCGAACCCGAGGGGCGAACCGGTGCCGGGCCGCCGTCGGCGACGCACCCGGTCAGCAGCGCGGCCACGAGGCCGACGCCGGCGAGGAGCGGAACCGAGGTTCGCATCATGCCGGTAGCGTACCGGCGGCCACCGCCTCGTCCTCCTCGGTCGCGACGAGCTGCCCGCAGGCGCCGTCGATCTCCTTGCCGCGGGTGTCGCGGATGGTGGTCGGGATGCCGGCGGCGGTGAGGCGGCGCACGAACTCCTGCTGCACGTCGAGCTCCGACGCGGTCCAGATCGAGCCCGGCGTCGGGTTCAGCGGGATCGGGTTGACGTGCACCCAGCCGTGGCCGCGATCGTTGAGCTTCTCGGCGAGCAGGTCGGCGCGCCATCCGTGGTCGTTCATGTCCTTGATGAGCGCGTACTCGATCGACACGCGGCGACCGGTCTTCTCGAAGTACTCGCGTGCGGCGTCGAGCGCCTCGTCGACCTTCCAGCGCGAGTTGACCGGGATCAGCTCGTCGCGCAGGCCGTCGTCGGGCGCGTGCAGGCTGAGGGCGAACGTCACCGGGATGTGCTCGTCGGCGAGCTTGCGGATGGCGGGGACGAGCCCCACCGTCGAGACCGTGATGTTGCGGGCCGACATGCCGAGGCCGTTCGGCGCGGGGGCGGCCATCGTGCGGACGGCGCGCATGAGCCGGGCGTAGTTCGCGAGCGGCTCGCCCATGCCCATGAACACGATGTTCGACACGCGCTCGGGCGTGCCGTCGTCGGCGCGCTTGCCGTGCAGGGCCCCGGACGCGATCACCCGGTTGGCCTCGACCACCTGCGCGAGGATCTCGGCGGCCGACATGTTGCGGGTGAGGCCCGCCTGGCCGGTCGCGCAGAACGGGCAGTTCATGCCGCAGCCGGCCTGGCTCGACACGCACAGCGTGATGCGGCCCGGGTAGCGCATGAGCACCGACTCGACGAGCGCGCCGTCGTGCAGCTTCCACAGGAACTTGATCGTGTCGCCGCGGTCGGTCTCGAGGCGGCGCACCTCGGTGAGCAGCGGCGGCAGGAGGCCGGCGACGAGCTCCTCGCGGCCCGCGGCCGGGAGGTCGGTCATCTCGGCGGGGTCGGTGGTCCACCGGGTGAAGTAGTGGCGCGCGACCTGCTTGAGCCGGAACGCCGGGACGCCGAGCTCGTCGGCCTTCGCCTTCCACTCCTCGGGCGCGAGGTCGGCGAGGTGGGCGGGCGGCTTGCCGCGCTTGGGCGACGCGAACTGCAGCAGCGGGCGGCCGTCGGGCCCCTTCGCCTGCTGCCATCCCTCGGTCTTGGGCCGCACCTGGCGGGGCTTCGTCGAGCGGATGCCACCGGCCTGCGCCTCGCGGACGGCGCCGTCGCGCGGGGTCGCCGCGGCCTCCGCGGGGCGTGCGGGGGTCTCGGGCGTGTCGGTCGGCATGCTCCCAGCGTACGCCGAGGCGCCCGAGCATCGGCTGGATGCCCGGGCGCCTCGGTGTCGTGTGGCTACGGGGTGGTCCAGGTGGCCGGAGGCTTCTGCTGGTCGTAGAGCCAGGTCTGGAAGAACGCGTCGAGGTCCTCGCCCGAGACCTCCTCGTAGACCGCCTGGAAGTCCTCCGACGTGCCCGCCGAGTCGTCGTAGCGCTCGAGCCAGAGCTGCGCCGCCTCGAAGAACGCGTCGTCGCCGACCTCGAGGCGGAGCGCGTGCAGGGTCGCGGCGCCGCGGTTGTAGACCTGCGTCGCGAAGAGCCCGAGCTCGCCCGGGTCGCCGATCCGGAGCTCCCAGTAGCTGTCCGGCCGCGCCGTGTTGTACCAGTTGTCGTATGCGGCCTGCGCCGTGCGGATGCCGCGCTCCTCGTTCCACATCCAGGTCGCGTAGGTCGCCCAGCCCTCGTTGAGCCAGATGTCCTGCCAGCGCTCGGGGCTCACCGCGTTGCCGAACCACTGGTGGGCGGCCTCGTGCGCGACCGTCCCCTCGCTCGCCTGCGAGGAGTACACGGGCCGGGTCTGCGTCTCGAGCGCGTAGCCCACGCTGTCGTTGTCGACGATCGAGCCGAAGGCCACGAACGGGTACGGCCCGAACTTCGACTCGAAGAAGTCGATCATGGCGACCTGCCGGCCGAGGCTCGTGTTCGTGGTCGCGAGCCGTGTGGTGCTCAGCTTCGTGTCGACCGCGTCGATGATCGGCACGCCGCTGCCGGAGGTGTACGCGTCGCGCAGGTCGAAGTCGCCGACCGACGCGGTGGTCAGGTAGCTGGCCTGCTGGTCCGGGGCGTCCCAGTACCAGGTGGTCCAGCCGTCGGCGGTCTCCTCGGGCTTCGGCTGGATGCCGTTCGCGACCGCGACCTTGCCCTCGGGCACCGTGATCTCGAACGAGTAGGTCGCCTTGTCGGTCTGGTGGTCGCTCACCGGATACCAGGTCATCGAACCCTCGGGCTCGCTCACGACCATCGCCCCGTCGCGCTGGGTGACCCAGCCGTAGAGCGCGCCCTCGATGTCGAGGGGCCGCGTGGTCGTGCCGCCGTACTCGACGACGACCTCGACCTGCGCGCCGGCCTTGAGCTTCGGTCGCGGCTGCACGGTGAGCTCCCAGACGCGAGCGGTGTCATCCTGCACGTGCCAGTACGCGGCGCCGTCGACGGTCGCGCCGGCGGCGGGCGGGTCGACGGATGCCGCGGACACGCCGTTCACCGTCACGGCGTGCACGTCCATGCCGCGAAGGTCGAGGTTGAAGCGGTCGAGGTCCTGCGTCGCGACGAGGTCGATGGTGGCGACGCCCTCGAACTCGCCCTCGAGCGGGGCGGGGGCCGCGGCCGGCGGCGTGTAGCGGATGTCGAGGTCGTAGTGCTCGACGTCGTAGCCGCCGTTGCCGGCGTACGGGAAGTACGCATCGCCGACGCCGGAGGCGCCAGCGGTGTACCGCGGTCCGGAGCCGCCGGGACCCTTCTCGCCGCCCGGTGCCGCCGCCGCGGCGGAAGCACCGAACGCGCCGACCACCACCATCGCGGCGGTCGCCCCGCCGATCACCTTCGCCCCGTACCCGCCCATGCGCATCCCCTTCGCCTCGGTGGCTGAACCCTACGACGAGACGGGTCGTGCGCGATAGGGCGGACTCGGCCGGCCCGCGCGATGAGTGGGTCGTGATCGCCCGCGGCGAATGGATCGTGATCGCCCGCGGGAGCGGGGCCGCGGCTCAGCTCGCGGAGCGGACCCACTGCGCGAACGTCGGCGCGCTCACGAACGTGATCGAGCCGTCGGCGAGCACGACGACAGGGCTGACGCCCGTACCCGGCTCGACCGGCCCGGTCCAGGCACCGGGCACCGGATCGTCCGTCTGCGCGTATCCCGCGGCGGCGAGCTCCTCCGCCCAGGCCGCGTCATCCACCCCGGTCGTCTGCGCCAGGTTGACGATCACGTCGCTCTGCGGCTTTGCCCACTTGCACTCGAGCCCGCCCTCCTCGGCGATCCGCTGCGCGATCGGGTCGTTCGCACTCGGCGTGCGGGGCTCCAGCCCGTCGGCCTCGAGCTTCGCGTACGCCTCGGGCGCGAGCACGTCCTCGCAGCTCGCGCCGATCGCGGGCTGCTCGTTCGTGGGCTCCGCAGTGGGCTCGGGCGAGGCGGCCGCGGGCGTCGTCGTCGTCGCGGTCTCGGCTGGTTCGCCGGCGTCGCCCGCGCACGCGGCGAGTCCAAGCGAGAGGGTCAGGGCAGCGGATGCCGCGAGCACGCGCGGCGCGAGGGTCCGGGTCATGCCCCTCACCGTATCGGCGCCCAACCCCCCGGCGCACCGGTGCAGCCCCTGACCCCCACCCCTGCCGCCCCTGCCGTCCCGCCCCCCATCTCCCGGCGGATTGCCACTTTTCCCGGGAATGCCGCGCCCATTCCCGGCGGAAGTGGCAACGCGATCGGTCAGGGCACGCGAGTGCCGCACCATCCGCGGCTCCGCAGGGCGCGTTCGAGCTGGTCCAGCGCCCGGGCGCCCGGCAGTCGGCGCCCGACGCGGATCACGATCCACCCGTCGGCCGCGAGGTCGTTGAGTCGCTCAACGTCGCGATGGAACTGCACGTCGTCCTCCCGGTGCTGCGCGCCGTCGTACTCGAGCAGCACGCCGAACGCCCGGAACACGAGGTCTCCGTGCGCCGTCCATCCCGAACCGAGCCGGATGGGGGCGTTCAGCTCCGGCTCGGGGAACCCCGCGCGCACCACGGACAGCCGCAATCTCGTCTCCCGCGGCGACGCGGATCCCGGGCGGATGTCGCCGCGCGCCGCGCGCAGGCGCACCGCCCCCGGGCGGGATCCGAACCGCTCGATCGCGGCGTCGATCTCGTCGAGCGCGACGATGGGCGAGCGCCATCCCACGAGGCGGTCGCCGGCGGCCACGAGGTCGTCGTGGTGAAGGCTCGCGGCGAGCTGGCACCAGGCGTCGGCGGCGTCGACGACGGGGAGGCCGAGGAGGTCGGTGGTGCGGATGCCGCTGCCGAGCCGGTGGCCGACCACCCCGGAGGCGCGGGGCTGGCGGAGCGGAGCCGGCACGGAGACGTGGAGCGGCAGCGGGTCGCGAGTCGGCAGCGGCAGGCCCCAGAGTCCGGCCGCCGTCGCGTGGCTGAACACGTGGCGGTGCGGCATCCGTTGGGCGTAGGCGCGGCAGAGGTCGAGCAGGGCCACCGGCGGGACGGTCGTCCGCACTCCGCAGAACGGGCTCGAGAGATCCCCGGCATCGAGGCGGCCCCGCGTCACGCCGAGCTCGGCCGCGCGGCGAACGTGGAACGGCCCCGACCGGAGCTCGTGCGGCAGCGGTGCGGGCGGTCTCATGCCGCAACCGTGCCCCTCGGCAGGACGGCGCGCGCGACATCCGCTCACCTCGTGGGGTGTCGGCGCACTCCTCCCGACGTGGAGGACGGCTCGCCGCTCCGCCCTCCGCCGCCTCCCGCCCTCCGCCCTCCGCCTCCCGCCCTCCGCCTCCGGGTTGCCGTTTCCGTTGGGAACCCGGACTCCATTCCCGGAGAAAGCGGCAATCCGAGGGGGAAGAGAGGGGGGGAGGGGGTGGCGAGGACGGGGGCAGGGCGAAGAGGGGAAGAGAGGGGGGGAGGGGGTGGCGAGGACGGGGGCAGGGCGAAGAGAGGGAAGAGGGGCGAGGACGGGAGTCGGGGGAAGAAAGGGAGGGGGAAGAAAGGGAGGGAAGAGGGAGGGCGGATGGCGCGGTGAGAGGACGCGAGCGCCTCGACGCGAGGGCGGAATAGCGGGGCGACCGAGTGGGTTGAGTCGAGTGCGCTCAAGTTTTGGGGCGCCGACTTGACACCCGTCGGATGCCGCTGCGAGACTTGAGCGGTCGAGGCTCAAGTCTCGACGAACGCAGACTTCGGCCGCGGGCGGGCACCGCCGGGCCGATCGCCGCGGGGCGACATCCGAGACCCCGGGGCAGAAGGAGAGACACACATGTCACGTGCAGTCGGAATCGACCTGGGCACCACCAACTCGGTCGTCAGCGTCCTCGAGGGCGGCGAGCCCGTCGTCATCGCGAACGCCGAGGGCTTCCGGACCACCCCGTCGGTGGTCGCATTCACGAAGGACGGCGAGGTGCTCGTCGGCGAGACCGCCAAGCGCCAGGCCGTGACCAACGTCGACCGCACCATCGCCTCGGTCAAGCGCCACATGGGCACCGACTGGAAGCGCGAGATCGACGGCAAGCAGTACACGCCGCAGGAGATCTCGGCGCGCATCCTGCAGAAGCTCAAGCGCGACGCCGAGCAGTACCTCGGCGACACGGTCACCGACGCGGTCATCACGGTGCCGGCGTACTTCAATGACGCCGAGCGCCAGGCGACCAAGGAGGCCGGTGAGATCGCGGGCCTCAACGTCCTCCGCATCATCAACGAGCCCACGGCCGCGGCCCTCGCCTACGGCCTCGACAAGGGCAAGGAGGACGAGCTCATCCTCGTCTTCGACCTCGGTGGCGGCACGTTCGACGTCTCCCTCCTCGAGGTGGGCAAGGACGACGACTTCTCGACCATCCAGGTCCGCGCGACGGCGGGTGACAACCGCCTCGGCGGCGACGACTGGGACCAGCGGATCGTCGACCACCTGATCAAGCGCTTCAAGGACTCGACGGGCGTCGACGTCTCGAAGGACAAGATCGCCCTCCAGCGCCTCAAGGAGGCCGCCGAGCAGGCCAAGAAGGAGCTCAGCTCGAGCATGAGCACGAGCATCCAGCTCCCCTACCTCTCGCTCACCGAGAACGGGCCGGCCAACCTCGACGAGACCCTCACCCGAGCGCAGTTCGAGAACATGACGAGCGACCTGCTCGACCGCACCAAGAAGCCCTTCGAGGACGTCATCCGCGAGGCCGGCATCAAGGTGGCCGACATCGCCCACGTGGTGCTCGTCGGCGGCTCGACCCGCATGCCCGCGGTGTCCGAGCTGGTGAAGCAGGAGACCGGCAAGGAGCCCAACAAGGGCGTGAACCCGGACGAGGTCGTCGCCGTCGGCGCCGCCCTGCAGGCCGGCGTCCTCAAGGGCGAGCGCAAGGACGTGCTGCTCATCGACGTCACCCCCCTGAGCCTCGGCATCGAGACCAAGGGCGGCATCATGACCAAGCTCATCGAGCGCAACACCGCCATCCCGACGAAGCGGAGCGAGACCTTCACGACCGCAGACGACAACCAGCCGTCGGTCGCGATCCAGGTCTTCCAGGGCGAGCGCGAGTTCACGCGCGACAACAAGCCGCTCGGCACGTTCGAGCTGACCGGCATCGCCCCGGCCCCCCGCGGCATCCCGCAGATCGAGGTCACCTTCGACATCGACGCGAACGGCATCGTCCACGTGTCGGCGAAGGACAAAGGCACCGGCAAGGAGCAGTCGATGACCATCACCGGCGGCTCGTCGCTGCCGAAGGACGACATCGACCGGATGGTGCGCGACGCCGAGGAGCACGCGGCGGAGGACAAGAAGCGACGCGAGTCGGCCGAGACCCGCAACCAGGCCGAGCAGCTCGTCTACTCGATCGAGAAGCTGATCAAGGAGAACGACGAGAAGCTCCCCGCCGACATCAAGTCGGAGGTCCAGGGCGACGTCGACGCGCTGAAGGCCGCGCTCGCCGGCGACGACGACGACGCGGTGAAGACCGCGTTCGACAAGCTCAACCAGTCGCAGGGCAAGCTCGGCGAGGCGATCTACGCGCAGGGCCAGCAGGCGGATGCCGCGGCCGGCGCGGGCGCCAACCCCGGCGAGGACGCCAACGCGTCCGGCGCCGAGGGCGCCGAGTCGTCCGACGAGGACGTGGTCGACGCCGAGGTCATCGACGACGAGGACGAGAAGAAGTAGCCATGGCCGAAGAGAACCAGAACCACGACGAGCCGATCATCCGCGACAAGCGGCGGATCGACCCCGAGACGGGTCAGGTTCGCGAGCCCGGTGCCGAGGGGGCGGGCGGCGAGTCCGCCCCCGAGGCGGCGTCGGCTGAGGCCGGCGGCGCGGCCGAGGGCGCGCAGGCGGATGCCGCGGCATCCGGTGCGCCCGAGCCCGGTGCCGACGGCGACGAGGAGACCCTCACCGTCGACGACATCCTGAACGCGGCGCAGGCCGAGGTCGACGACCCGACGGCCGAGCACCTCGCCGACCTCAAGCGGGTCACCGCCGAGTACGCGAACTACCGCAAGCGGACCGAGGCGAACCGCGAGGTCGAGCGCGAGCGCGCGATCGGCGCGGCCGTCGCCGTGCTGCTGCCGGTGCTCGACGACCTCGACCGCGCCGAGAAGCACGGCGACCTCGAGGGCGACACCCCGTTCGCCACGATCGCAGGCAAGCTGCGCGCATCGGTCGAGAAGCTCGGCCTCACGCCGTTCGGCGAGGCGGGCGAGGCGTTCGACCCGCAGCGACACGAAGCGATCTTCCAGCAGCACTCCGACGAGGTCGAGGTCGACACCGTGGCCGACGTCGTCGAGACCGGGTACCTGCTGGGCGGCACGCTCCTGCGGGCCGCGAAGGTCGTCGTCAAGACGCCCGCGTAGCGGCATCCGTCACCACCGCCGGCGGCCGGGCGGACGAATCGTCCTCCCGGTCGCCGGCAGCCACTAGATTTCGAGGAGGGAGGCGCCGATGGCCAGCCAGGATTGGTTCGACAAGGACTTCTACGCGATCCTCGGCGTCTCGAAGGACGCGAGCGACGCCGACGTCAAGAAGGCGTACCGCAAGCTCGCCCGCAAGTACCACCCCGACCAGAACCCGGGGGATGCCGCGGCCGAGGCGAAGTTCAAGGAGATCAGCGAGGCGCACTCGGTGCTCTCCGATCCCGAGGAGCGCAAGGAGTACGACGCCGTCCGCGCGATGGGCGGCGGCGCCCGCTTCACGGCCCCGGGCGGCGGCGCCGGCGGGTTCGAGGACGTCTTCGGCGGCATGTTCGGCGGCCCCGGCGGTGCCGGCGGCACCCGCTACACCTACCAGCAGGGCGGCCAGTACGAGGACCTGCTGGGCGGGCTGTTCGGCGGGGGGCGGTTCGGCCAGCCCTCCGGCGGTTACCGCGGGTTCGGGGGCCCGACGCCGGGTCGCGACGTCACCGCCTCGACGACCCTCGACTTCGTCACCGCGACCAAGGGCGACCGGATCACGCTCCAGACCGCCGAGGGTCGCGAGATCACGGTGAACGTGCCGGCGGGCGTCGCCGACGGGCAGAAGATCCGCCTGCGCGGCAAGGGGCATCCGTCGCCCGACGGCGGCGAGCCCGGCGACATCGTGCTGACGGTGAAGGTGCGCAAGCATCCGGTGTTCGAGCGCGACGGCCTGAACCTGCGCGTGAACGTGCCGGTCACCTTCGCCGAGGCGGCGCTCGGCGCCACGATCCAGGTGCCGACGCTCGGCGGCGAGCCGGTCAAGCTGCGCGTCGCGCCCGGCACGCCGAGCGGCCGCGTCCTGCGGGTCAAGGGCCGGGGCGTCGAGACGAAGAAGGGCACCGGCGACCTCCTGGCCGTGGTGCAGGTCGCGGTGCCGTCGCACCTGGCGAAGGACGCCGAGGAGAAGCTGCGGGAGTTCGCGTCGATGCTCCCGCCGGAGAACCCGCGAGACGACCTCATCGCCAAGGCGAGGGGCCACTGATGCAGGTCGACGGCGAGAGCCCGCTGTTCGTGATCTCGGTCGCGGCCGAGCTCGCCGGGATGCATCCGCAGACCCTCCGCCAGTACGACCGGCTCGGCCTGGTCTCGCCCAAGCGCACGGCGGGCAAGTCGCGCCGGTACTCGATGCGCGACGTCGCGCAGCTCCGCGAGATCCAGCAGCTCTCGAGCGAGGGCGTCAGCCTCGAGGGGATCCGTCGCGTGCTCGGCCTCGAGAACGAGGTCGCCGACCTCCGCGCCCGGGTGCGCGAGCTCGAGCGCGCGCTCGCCGACGAGATGCTGAACCGTCCGGGCCGCCGGGTGTTCGCGGCCGGCTCGCACGGCGAGGTGATCTCGCTGAAGGCCGGCACCCGCGTGCGTCGCGAGAACGCCGTCGTGGTGTGGCGGCCGCTCGACCGCGACTGACGGCCCGGCGGATGCCGCGGCATCCGCCGACCCCCATGCGGGGGATGCCGCCGCGTCCCGCAGCGGTGCGACGATGAGGAATCCTCGCTCGCGCTCGTGACCGGAGGTGGTGCGATGGTCGAGTCGGTCGAGCACGTCGACGCCGTCGTCATCGGCTCGGGCTTCGGCGGCGCCGTCGCGGCGTACCGTCTCGCGGAGGCGGGCCGTTCCGTGGTGCTCCTCGAGCGTGGGCGCGCCTACCCGCCCGGCTCGTTCGCACGGACGCCCACGGACTTCGGCGAGAACTTCTGGGCGCCCGACGACGGCATCTTCGGACTGTTCGAGACCTGGAGCTTCCGCGGGCTCGAGGGCGTCGTGTCATCCGGTCTCGGGGGCGGGTCGCTGATCTACGCCAACGTGCTGCTCCGCAAGGACCCGGAGTGGTTCGTCCACGACTCGCCACTGCCCGGCGGCGGGTACGAGCACTGGCCGATCTCCCGCGAGGACCTCGATCCGCACTACGACCGCGTCGAGGACATGCTCGACGCGACGCCGTACCCGTATCGCGACACCCCGAAGACCGAGGCGTTCGAGATGGTCGCCCGCGCCGCCGGCCACGAGGTGATCCGGCCGCCGCTCGCCGTGACGTTCGCCGATGCCGACGGCGAAGTGGGGCCGTTCCTGCCGGTGGCGCCGAAACCGTACGGGAACCTGCATGGGCGGACCCGGTTCACGTGCTCGCAGTGCGGAGAATGCGACATCGGATGCAACTACGGGGCCAAGAACTCGCTCGACCACACCTACGTGTCGGCCGCGGTGCACCACGGCGCGGACGTCCGCACGCTGCACGACGTGAAGGGCATCCGCCCGGTCGAGGACGAGTGGGAGGTGCGATTCCGAGCGCATCGAACGGACGGCGAGCCTCCGGCGGAGGGGGCGATCCGCGCACGACGGGTGGTGCTCGCCGCCGGGACCTTCGGTTCGACCTACCTGCTGCTGCGCAATCGCGCCTCCCTCCGCAACCTCTCGCCCGCACTCGGCACGCGCTTCTGCGGCAACGGCGACCTCATCGGCTTCCTCATGGGGGCCAAGGAGCAGATCGACAAGGTCGCGAAGGCCAGGCGCATCGCCGGCAGCCGGGGGCCGGTGATCACGAGCGCCATCCGCGTCGGCGACCGGGTCGACGGCGACGGCAGCCCCGGCCGCGGCTACTACGTGCAGGAGGCGGGCTACCCCGGCTTCCTCAACTGGCTCCTCGAGACCGCGCAACTGCGCTCGGTCGTCTCGCGGTCGACCCGCGTCGCGCTCACGATGATCGGCAAGCGGCTCAGCCTGGCGGGCGAGTCGAACGTGTCGGCAGACCTCGCCCACGTCCTCGGCCGCAGCGCGATCTCCACCAGCTCGCTCCCGGTGCTGGGCATGGGCAGGGACATCCCCGACGGGAAGATGTACCTCGATCGCGGCCGGCTCGCGATCGACTGGACCACGGCGACGTCGCTCGAGTACTTCGGGGCCATGCGCGAGACCATGTCGGCGTTCGCGAAGACGCTCGGCGCGCGCTACGTGGACAACCCGCTCTGGCTCGCCAAGCGCGTCATCACCGTGCACCCGCTCGGTGGGGCGCCCATGGGCCGCAACGAGTTCGAGGGCGTCGTCGACCCGTGGGGCGAGGTGTACGGCCATCCGGGGCTGTCCGTGGTCGACGGCGCGGCGATGCCCGGACCGGTGGGCCCTAACCCGTCGCTCACGATCGCCGCGTTCGCCGATCGCGCGTCGGACCGCATGATCGAGACCTGGCCGAAGGGACGCCGCCGCGGCACCCCTCGGGCCGCCGCCGGGAAGGCCGGCGCCGCGGCATCCGCCACCGTGAAGGGAACCGCAATGGATGCCGCCGCCGCACGGCCCGCACCCGAGCCGACCGCCGCCCCGACCTCAGTCGCGTTCACCGAGCAGATGAAGGGGTTCTTCCTCCTCGGACAGGGCGATCCGCGCTCTGCCGCCGAGGACGCGCGCGTGCGCGACGAGCGCATGATGTTCGAGCTCACCATCACGGCACGCGACATCGACGCGTTCGTCGAGGGCGACGCGCACGAGGCCGAGGCGAGCGGGTACCTCGAGTCCGACGCGCTCGGCGGCCGGCAGCTGGTCGAGCGCGGCTGGTTCAACCTGTTCGTCGCCGGCGGGCGCGACGACGAGCGGCTCATGAAGTACCGGCTGTGGCTCACGACCGACGCGGGGTCGCCCGTGACGTTCGTCGGCTACAAGGAGATCCGCGACGACCCCGGGTTCGACCTGTGGGACGACACGACGACCCTGTTCGTGCAGGTGCTCGACGGGCACGTGCCCCCGCCGACGGATGCCGCAGCCACGGGCCTCGTCGACGCCGACGACCCGTCGGTGCTCGGCGCCGGCGTCCTGCGCATCAAGCCGCTCGACTTCGCCGAGCAGCTCACGACGTTCGCGACCACGGGGCCGGATGGCGCGCAGGCGATCGCGCGGTTCGGGTCGCTGTTCCTCGGCCGGCTGTGGTCGACGTACGCGCGCCTCGCGAGGGAGCGGTCGTGAGCACGGCGCGCGATACGGCATCCGGGGCAACGGGCACCGCGCCCGGCCGCTTCGAGCAACTGCCGGCGCGCACGACGCGCGCCGAGCACCGCACCGACCGCATCCCGTTCCGCGCGGGTGACGGGCAGTGGCTCACGATGCTGCACGTCGAGAACCCCGCGATCACGCCGACCCGCGGGCCGGTGCTGCTCGTGCACGGCGCGGGCGTGCGCGCCGAGATCTTCCGCCCGCCGCTGCCGCGCACGCTCGTCGACGCGCTCCTCGACGACGGCTTCGACGTGTGGATGCTGAACTGGCGAGCATCGATCGACCTCGAGCCCGTCGCGTGGACCCTCGACGACGCGGCGGCGTTCGACCACCCGGCCGCGGTCGCGCTCATCCGCGAGCGCACCGGCGCCGACACCGTGAAGGCGTTCGTGCACTGCCAGGGCTCGACGTCGTTCACGATGGCCGCGATCTCGGGGCTGCTGCCCGAGGTGACGACGATCGTGACGAACGCGGTGTCGCTGCATCCGGTACTGCCCGTCGGCTCGCGCATGAAGATCCTGGGCCTCGCGCCGACGATCAGCCGCATCTCGCCGACGCTCTCGCCCAAGTGGGGCTACAAGTCCGAGGGGCCGTTCTCGCGGATGCTGCGCGCGGGGGTCGTCGCGACCCACCCCGAGTGCGAAAACCCGGTCTGCGCGATGGTGAGCTTCACCTACGGCAGCGGCCACCCCGCCCTGTGGGCGCACCGGAACATCGACCGCGCCACGCACGACTGGATCACCGGGGAGTTCGCCGGGGCGCCCATGACCTTCTTCCTGCAGATGCGCGAGAGCGTGAAGGCGGGGCACCTCGTCCCGGCGGGCACCGCGCCGGGCATCCTGCCCAGCCTGACGGTGCCGCCGCGCACCGACGCGCGCTTCGCATTCATCGCGGGGGAGGACAACCGCTGCTTCCTCCCGGAGAGCCAGCAGCGGAGCTACGAGCACTTCGAGCGGTTCGCGCCCGGCCGCCATGCGCTGCACCGGATCCCCGGGTACGGCCACCTCGACGTGGTCTTCGGCGCCGACGCATGGCGCGACACCCACCCGATCATCCTCGACGAGCTGCGGCGCTGACGGATGCAGCGACCCGACGAGCGCGACGAGCCGGACCGGACGGCCGTGCCGTCAGAGGTGACCCTCCCGGCGCCGACGCCGGGCCAGCTCCTGCTGCTCGCCGTGCCGGCGCTCGTGATCGGCGCCGCCTGCGCCCTGATCCTCCGCGCGCTGGACCTCGCCGCCGCCGCGCTGCAGGAGGTGCTCTGGACGACGGTGCCGGACGCGCTCGGCGTCGACCCCGGCGGATGGTGGATCGTGGCGGTGCTCACCGCCACCGGGTTCGCGGTGGGCCTCGGGCTGCAGTTCCTGCCGGGTCACGGCGGGCCCGACTCGGCGAAGACCGAGCTCGTCTCGGAGCCGTTGAAGCTGCGCACGGTGCCCGGCCTGGTGATCGTGACCGCCCTCGCCCTCGCCGGCGGGGTCAGCCTCGGCCCGGAGAACCCCATCATCGCCGTGAACGTGGCGCTCGCCGTCGCGGTGCTCGGGCGCCTCATGCCCGCCGTCGGTCCGCGCCTCGGCATGCTCATGGCGGGCGCCGGCACCATCGGGGCGCTGTTCGGCTCGCCCGTCGCCGCCGCCCTGCTCTTCACCGGGACGCTCGCCGCCGTCCGCGGCGGGGGCGCGCTCTGGGACAAGCTCTTCCTGCCGCTGGCGTCGGCGGCCGCGGCGGCCGGCACGATGCACGTGCTCGGTGCGCCGCCCCTCCAGTTCACGCTGCCGACCGCGCCGACCACGATGCTCGGCCTGCTGGCCGGGATCGTCATCGCATGCGCCACGGTCGCCTTCGGGCTGCTCGGCACGTTCGCGTTCCCGTGGCTGCACCGCACCTTCCACGCCCTGCGCCAGCCCCTGCTCATCGCGACGGCCGGTGGCCTGGTGCTCGGGCTGCTCGGCTGGATCGGCGGGCCGATCACCCTCTTCAAGGGCCTCGAGCAGATGGGCGAGCTGTTCTCGGACCCGGACGCGTACGACGCGGGACAGCTCGTCGTGATCATCCTCGTCAAGCTCGCGGCGCTCCTCGTCGCCGCGAGCGCGGCCTTCCGCGGCGGCCGCGTCTTCCCCGCGGCCTTCATCGGCGCCGCGATCGGGATGCTGGCGCACGTCCTCGTGCCCGACGTGCCCATCGCGCTCGCGGTGGCGAGCGCGATGATCGGCATCCTCCTGGTGGTCACGAAGGACGGCTGGCTCGCGCTGTTCGTCGCCGCCGCGATCGCGGGCGACCTGGCGCTGCTGCCGTGGCTGTGCGTGATCATCCTGCCCGCGTGGCTGATGGTCTCCCGCGCGCCGGAGTTCCGCATCACCTCATGACGGCGCCGGGCCGAAGCCCTCGCTGTCGCGGTCGCGCGCCTGCTCCTGGGCGACGACGGCCTCGCGATCCGACAGGCGCCGGAGCCCGGCGAGCGGCTGCGCCATCCGGTGGTTGCCGCGCAGGTGCGGCTCGGCGCGGTCGAGGAACGCCCAGTACCCGGCGGTGACCGGGCACGCGTCGGGGCCGATGCGCTTCCGCGGGTCGAAGCGGCATCCGCCGCAGTGGTCGGTCATCCTCGACAGGTAGGCGCCGCCCGCCGCGTACGGCTTGGTGGCCACGAGGCCGCCGTCGGCGTGCTGCGACATCCCCACCACGTTCGCGGGCATGACCCAGGGCGTGCCGTCGACGAACGCGCCCGCGAACCAGTCGGTGAGCGCCGCCGGGTCGACTCCGCGCTGCAGCGCCCAGTTGCCGAGCACCATGAGCCGCTGGATGTGGTGCGCCCACCCGTGCGCGCGCACGCCGTCGAGCGTGTCGCGGATGCACGCGGCCTCGACGCCGGACGTGTCGAGCGTCGCGAACGGGCGCGGCAGCGGGCGCGTGGCCCCGAGGCGGTTGTTCGACGTCGCGTAGTCGGGACCGAGGTGCCAGTACAGGTGCCACATCCAGTCGCGCCATCCGACGACCTGGCGCACGAAGCCCTCGACGCTCTGCAGCGGCGCGCGCCCGGCGGCGTGCTCGGCGGCGACGCGCTCGGCGAGGGCGAGCGGTTCGATCAGGCCGAGGTTGAGCGGCACGCTGAGCAGCGAGTGCGCCATCACCCAGTCGTGGGTGAGCACCGCGTCCTCGAACGGCCCGAAGTCGCCGAGCCGGGTCTCGACGAAGTCGGCGATCGCGTGCTCCGCCTCGGCTGCGGTGACGGCGAACCGGCGCGGGCCGTCGTCGCCGATGAACTGCACGCGGCCGTCGGCCTGCCACCGGTCGAGGTCACGGCGCACCTCCCGGTCGATGTCGTCCTCCTCGGGCCACCACGGGTCGGGCAGCCCGAGCGTGACCGCCCCCTTGGGCGGCGGTTGCCGGTTCTCCCGGTCGAGGTTGAAGCGCCCGCCCTCCGGCTCGGGGCCGCGCATGAGGATGCCGGTGCGCTCGCGGGTCCAGCGGTAGAAGTCCTCCATGCGCGGCCGGCGGCCGCGGCGCGCCGCCATCCACTCGGCGAAGTCGGCCTCGGTCGTGACGAACCCGCGACTCGGCAGCATCCGGATGCCGCGGCGCCGCAGCGCCGCCCTCGCCGCCCACGAGACGGGCGCGATCGCCTCGAGGTCGTCGCGCCCGTCGACGGCATCGCCGAACCGCTCCACCTGCCGGAACTCGACGCGATCGCCGAGCTCGGCCGCGCGATGCCGCAGCGCGGAGAGGTACAGGTGCGCCTTCTGCCGGTGCATCGGCCGGCGGCCGAACGCCGCCCGGGCCTCGACGAGCAGCATCCGCCCGCCGTCGTCGAACTGCGAGCCGAGCTGCTCCGCGAAGATCCACCGCACGGCCACGGACGGGCTCAGCGCCCCCACGCGGATGCGGGTGCGGCGACCACCGGCACGGGCGAGGTCGACCACCAGGAGCCGTACCCGTAGTGGCTCTCGGCCCATGGCGACGCCCAGACGGCCCGGGCCGTGGCATCCGCCGACGTGCCGGCCTCGAGCCCCGCGACGATGTCGACGTAGAACGAGCGCTTCTGCAGGTTGGACGCCGCGTACTCGGCCGCGGTCACGAGCGTGTCGTAGCTGCCGAGCCCGCTGCCGCCGCCCGACCCGTAGCCGTTGTTCAGCGGGTTGTTGCGGTTCCACCAGTTGTCGGGCCCGTTCTCCTCGCGCATCCACTCGACCATGAACCTGACGTTCTCATCGGTCACGGGCCAGTCGCCGAAGACGAGGACGAGCTTCGCCCAGTCGTAGTTGGTCCCGGATGCCACGAGCGTGTCGGGACCGGTCGCGCTGGCGTAGCCCTCTCGGGAGACGCCCGCCGGGGTGATGTCGGCGGGCACCGTCACATCCTGCACGTCGCCGTGGAACGGGGAGAGCGACGTCGCGTACGCATCGGCGAGCGCGATCGAGGGGCCGGGGAGCGGTGCGAGCGAGAGGGTCGCGAGCAGTCCTCCGACAGCGACGAGCGCGGCCGCTGCGGCGGCGCCGCGGCGGCGGGCGAGGCGCGGGCGTTCGGTGCGGTCGGCCCGGTGGCCGCCCCCGCGCGCACGGAACGGGCGCCGCGCGGTCGCTCGTATCGCCGCGCGACGCTCCCCCTGGTGCTGCGCCGACTGGTGCATCGAGGGCCGAGGGTAGCAAACGCGGCTGGGTCGGGTCAGCCCCCCGGCGACCGCATCCGGCGGGCGGCGCCCCGCGCCCACGCGATGACGGGCACCAGCAGCAGCGACAGGAGGCCGCCCGCGATCGCGAGCGTCGCGTAGTCGGTCGCGGCGAGCACCAGGCCCGAGAGCGCGCTCGCCGCGGCCCCGGCGAGGGCGATCAGCACGTCGATCGACCCCTGGGTCTTCGCGCGGTGCGTGGGCGAGGTGGCGTCGACCACGAGCGCCGTGCCGGCGATGAGGCCGAAGTTCCAGCCGAGTCCGAGCAGGATGAGCGCGGTGATCAGGAGGCCGAGCGAGTCGCTCGGCGCGAGCGCCGCGACGACGCCCGCGAGGAGCATGGTGACGGCGGCGGCGATCGCCATCGGGATGCGGCCGATCCGGTCGACGAGCACACCCGTGACGAGCGAGGGCAGGTACATCGCGCCGATGTGCAGGCCGATGACGATGCCGACCGCCGAGAGGGCGTGCTCGTGGCCGCGCATGTGCACGGGGGTCATGGTCATGATCGCGACCATCGAGGCCTGCGTGAGGATCATGATCGTCGCCCCGAGCACGACGCCCGGCGAGGGCCGGCGATCGCGGGGCGCGGGCGCGGCCGGGGCGGCGGCGCCCGCGTCGGCTCGGCCGGCCGGCTCGGCGACCGGCGGCATCCCCGGCGCGCGATCGAGGTGCTGCGCGACGAGGAACGGGTCGGGGCGGAGCAGGAGGAACAGCACGATGCCCGCACCGAGGTACGCGGCCGCGGCCAGCAGGAACGGCCCGGCCAGCGCCGGGATCCCGAACGAGACGGCGAGCGTCCCGAGCGGCTCGACGAGGTTCGGGCCGGCCACGGCGCCCAGCGTGGTCGACACCATCGCGACGCTGACCGCGGTGCCGCGCTGCGTGGGCAGCGCCAGGTCGGTGCCCGCGTACCGTGCCTGGAGGTTCGTCGCGGTGCCGGCGCCGTAGACGAACAGGGCGGCGAAGAGCAGGGGGACCGAGCCGGTCACCGCGGCGACGACCACGCCGATCGCGCCGGCGCCGCCCGCGGCGAACCCGAGCCCGAGGCCCGTGCGCCGCCCGCGCCGCTGGGTGATCCGCCCGACGAGGTACGCGGTGAGGGCGGAACCGAGGGTGAACAGCGCGGCGGGCGCGCCGGTGACGCTGTCGGAGCCGATCATGTCGCGCGCGAGCAGCGCGCCCACCGTGATGCCCGCCGCGAGTCCGGCGCCGCCCAGCACCTGGCTCGCGACCACGACGGCGAGGGTCCGCCGCTGGACGCGGGCCCGCTCGGCTTCGTCGGCGGCGATCGCGCGCGCGACGCCGGCGAGGTCGGCGGCGGGTGCGGTCCGGATCCGGGTCACGTCGAGGAGCGTACTCCGACCCGGTGCGCCCCGGCGGGGCGAAGGGCCCGGCCCGCGCCGGGCGCGGAGCGCTCTTGTACGGTGGCGAGGTGGACTTCGACGCGCTCCGGCGGCACCCCGACCTCGAAGCGCCGGGGCTCGTGGCGGCGGATGCCGCCGACCGGCTGATCCTCGACGAGGCCGCCGCAGCGCTCGCCGAGGCCGGCGCCCTCCCCGGTCCGGTCGTCGTCGTGGACGACGCCTACGGGGCCCTCGCCCTCGGCGCCGTCGACGCGGGGGCCCATGGCGTCCGCGCGCACCAGGACCCGATCACGGGCGAGCGCGCGCTCGCCGGGAACGCGGACCGACTCGGCGTTCCCGAGGGAGAGCGGCCGCGCAGCCTCCCGCTCGGACCGGAGCTCGTCGACGGCGCGCGGGTCGTGCTCATGCGGCTGCCGCGGGCCCTCGACCGGCTCGACGAGGTCGCGGAGCTGATCCGCGCCCACGCCGCTCCCGACGTGCGCGTGTTCGCCGGCGGCCGCGTGAAGCACATGTCCCTCGCGATGAACGAGGTGCTGGGGCGGCGGTTCGGCCGGGTCGACGTCACGCACGCGAGGCAGAAGTCGCGCGTGCTCGTGGCGGCCGAGCCCCGGCTCGAACCCGCCCCCGCGCCGCCGTGGCCGCGCCAGGCGCGCGACGACGCGCTCGACCTCGTCGTCGTCGCGCACGGCGGCGTGTTCGCCGGCACGTCGGTCGACGTCGGCACCCGGTTCCTGCTCGGCGTCCTCGCCGATGCCGTGCCGGATGCCGCGAGCGCCGTCGACCTCGCGTGCGGGTCGGGCGTCGTCGCGACGTGGCTCGCGCGCGAGCGGCCCGGCATCACGGTGCACGCGTCCGACCGGAGCGCGGCGGCCGCGGCATCCGCTCGGCTGACCGCCGCGGCGAACGGCGTCGGCGATCGCGTGCGCGTCGCCAGGGCCGACGGCCTCGAGCACCTGCCCGACGCGAGCGAGCGCCTGGTCGTGCTGAACCCGCCGTTCCACTCGGATGCCGCGGTGCACACCGGCATCGCGGCGCACCTGTTCGCGGAGGCCGCGCGCGTCCTCGAGCCCGGCGGCGAGCTGTGGTGCGTGTGGAACTCGCACCTCCGCTATCGGCCGCTCCTCGAGCGGCTCGTCGGGCCGACGCGCCAGATCGCGCGGAACCCCCGGTTCACGGTCACCGCGTCGGCGCGCTGAGTCGAGCGTCCGGAAAGGGGGTGCGGCGGGCGCGTCGCCGTGCCACTCTCGAAGGGTGACCACCACGGCGTCACCGAGCCGTCGCCGCCTCCCGACGGGGACGGTCACCTTCCTGTTCACGGATGTCGAGGGATCGACCCGTCTGCTGGAGGCCGCCGCCGATCGCTGGCCCGGGCTGCTGGCCGACCACGACCGGCTCATCCGGGGCGCCCTCGCGGCCAATCGCGGCACGGTGGTCAAGACCGAGGGCGACGGGTTCTTCGCGGCGTTCCCCTCGGCCGTCGACGCCGTCGCGGCCGCGGCGGACGCGCAGCGTGCGCTCGCGGCGCACGAGTGGCCCGAGGGGCTCGCGCCGAGGGTGCGGATGGGACTGCACACCGGCCTCGGCATGCTCGGCGGCGACGACTACGTGGGCATCGACGTGCACCGCGCAGCCCGGATCGCCTCGGCCGCCCACGGCGGCCAGGTCGTGCTCTCGGGCGCGACCGCCGCGCTCGTCGAGCACGATCCGCCCGTCGGCGTGGCGATGCGCGACCTCGGGCGGCACCACCTGCGGGACCTCTCCCAGCCCGAGCGCATCTTCCAACTCGACATCGAGGGACTCGCGCACGCCTTCCCCCCGCTGCGGTCCCTCGAGACCGTGCCGAACAACCTGCCGACGCAGGTCACCCACTTCGTCGGGCGCCGTCGCGAGTGCGCCCGGGTGCGCGAGCTCCTCGAGTCCTCGCGCGTCGTGACCGTCACGGGATCGGGCGGGACCGGCAAGACCCGGCTCGCGCTGCAGGTGGGCGCCGAGCTCGGCGTGCGCTTCCGCGACGGCGTGTACTTCGTCGACCTCGCACCGGTCGACGACCCCGACGTGGTGCCGTCGCAGGTGCTCCGGTCGCTCGGCGAGGACTCCACGCCCGGCAACCGCCGGCCGCTCGATGCGCTCGTCGACCGGATGGCCGACCTCGAGGTGCTGCTCATCCTCGACAACTTCGAGCAGGTCATCGCCGCGGCATCCGTCGTCGCCGACCTGGTCGCCGCGTCGCCGCGTTCCCGCTTCCTCGTCACCTCGCGCGGTCCGCTCCGCATCGCGGCGGAGCAGGAGATGCCGCTCGAGCCGATGGACCTTCCGGAGGTGCCCGAGCGGCCCGACGCGGGCGGCTCCGTCGAGGCCACGGGTTCGGACGCGGTCGCGCTGTTCGTCGACCGCGCCCGGGCGGTGCGCCCGGACTTCGCCGTGACCGCCGACAACGTCGCCGCGATCTCCGAGCTCGTGCGCGGCCTCGACGGTCTCCCGCTCGCGATCGAGCTCGTCGCCTCGCGCGTGCGGCTGCTGCCCGTCCCGGAGATCCTCGCCCGGCTCGACCCGGCGCGTCCGGGCACCGGGACCGTCGACCTGCCGGAACGCCAGCGCACGATCGAGGGCGCGATCTCGTGGAGCCACGACCTCCTCGACCCGCCGGTGCAGGAGCTGTTCGCGCGGCTCGGCGTGTTCGCGGGCGGAGCCGACCTCGAGCAGATCGAGCGGGTGTGCGACGACGTCGACGTCGACCTGCTGGGCGGGCTCGCCGAGCTCGTCGACCAGGGCCTGCTGCGGCAGATCGCGGCGCCGGGCGGCCGCGCGCGGTTCCGGACGCTCCACGTGATCCGCGAGGTCGCGCTGCTGAAGCTCGAGGCGAGCGGGTCGGCGGAGGCGATGCATCGCCGCCACCTGGAGGCGTACGCCGACTGGGCGGAGGAGGTCGCGGCGCACGTCCTCGGCGAGGACCGCTCCGCATGGCTCGACCGGTTCGACGCGGACCACGACAACGTGCGCACGGCACTCGACTGGGGAGCGGTGCACGGCGAGACCGACCTCGTCCTGCGCCTGGCCGCCGCGTCCTGGCGGTTCTGGCAGACGCGCGGCCACCTGCACGAGGGGCGGAGCCGGATCGAGACCGTCGTCTCGCTGCCGGGCGGCGAGCCGCTGCACCGCGCCCGCGCCCTCGAGGCGCTCGGCGGCGTGTACTGGTGGCAGGGCGAGATCGAGCGGTGCGTCGGGCCCTACCGGGAGGCGCTCGCCATCCAGCGCGAGCTCGGCGATCCCGCCGAGATCGCCAACGCGATCTACAACGCGGCGATCGGCCAGGCCGTCGCGGCCGTCACGACGGGCGTCACCGACGAGGTCCGCCGCGAGGTGTTCGCGCTCTACGACGAGGGCGAGGCGATCTACCGCCGGCTCGGCGACGAGAACGGGCTCGGGAACATCACCTGGGGGCGCGGGCTGGCCGTCTCCGACCTCGCCGACGACCCGGCCGCCGCCCTCGCGCTCCTCCACGAGAGCATCGGGCACTACCGCCGGGCGGGCAACGAGTTCGGCATGGGCTGGGGGATGTTCGAGGTCGCCGTCTTCAGTGCCCGGCTCGCGGACCTCGAGACCGCGTGGGACTACCTCGAGCAGGGCCTCGACCTCTTCGCGCCCCACCACGACGTCTCGGCCGTCGTGCTGTTCCTGTCGCTGGCGATGGCCCTCGCCCAGGCATCCGGCGACGACGAGCGGGCGGCGCGCCTCGCGGGTGCGGTCGAGGGATTGCGGAACTCGTCGGGCGCGAGGATCGTCGACCACGAGGTGACGCGCATCCGCGGCCTGACCATCGACGAACTCGACCCGACGCGTGCCGACCTGGCCCCGCTGTACGCCGCCGGCATGGAGATGGGCTTCGACGAGGCGGTGGCCTTCGCGCTCGGCCGCGACCCCATGGGGGGCGTGCGATCCGAGGCGGGTCCGTGACAGTCTGGACGGGTGACGTCCACGATCGAGCAGCTCGACACCGACCTCGTCGCCGGCGAGGCCGTGCAGGTCGACGTGCCGTGGCAGACGATCGTGTGGGACGACCCGGTGAACCTCATGACGTACGTCGCCTACGTGTTCCGCAGCTACTTCGGCTACCCGCGCGAGGAGGCCGAGCGGCTCATGCTGCAGGTGCACCACGAGGGCCGCGCGGTCGTCGCGTCTGGTGACCGCGAGTCGATGGAGCGGCACGTGCAGGCGATGCACGGCTACGGCCTGCAGGCCACGGTGGCGAGGGCCGAGCCATGATCGTCGCCGGACGCGAGGGGGGCGCGGACGGCGTTCGGCTGGTGCTCGAGACCGAGGAGGCGATGCTCCTCTCGGAGCTCGCCGACCAGGTCGATTCGGTCCTGCTGCTCGGCGGCGACGACGACCCCGCGCTGGGGCGGCTGTTCCCCGCCGCGTACCGCGACGACGAGGCATCGGCTCGCGACTTCGAGCGCTACACGCGCGACAGCCTCGTCGACGGCAAGCGCCAGGCGGCGCAGGCGGTGCGGGACGCCACCGCGGCGGGGCGCGACGACGAGATCGTGGAGATCGAGCTCGACCAGGCGCAGGCGTGGGGGTGGCTGACCTTCCTCACCGACCTGCGGCTGATCCTCGCCGAACGCGTGGGGGTCACCGACCCCGACGAGGCGGAGCCGGCCGACGACGAGCGCGACGACTACCTGCGGGCCGCCTACGAGTGGGCGGGGATCGTGCAGGGATCGATGCTCGAGGTGCTTGACCCGCTCGGCCGGTAGCGGGCCGAAGGTCCCGGCCGCCTCCCCCTGGCGGGTGCAGCATGCGGAGAGGGACGCCCGTGGGGGGCGTGCGATCGGAGGTGCGGCGATGTCGGACACGCAGGTCACGGGTTGGGTCGGCTGGGGCTGGTTCGCCGGGACGATGATCATCATCGCCGGCGCGATCGGCGTGATCCACGGGTTCATCGCGATCCTCCTGCCGGACAACACGTACTTCGTCACCGCGTCCGGGGGCCAATTGATGCTGCTCGATGCCGCCGGCTGGGGCTGGGTGCACCTGTTCCTCGGCATCGGCCTGCTCGCCGTCGGCATCGCGGTGCTGGCCGGCGCGGCCTGGGCGCGCGTCGTGGCGGTCGTGCTCGCCTCGCTCGGCATCCTGGCGAACCTCATGGTGCTGCCCCTGCAGCCGCTCTGGTCGGCGATCGTGATCGCCGTCGACGTGCTCGTCATCTACGCGCTGACCGTGCACGGCAAGGAACTCGCCGCACTCCGCTGACCCGCTCGGCTCGGATCGGCGCGTCGCGGGTCGACCCCGTACGGGCGGGAGTGGCAGGCTGTGTCTCGCGAGCCGTGCGCGTCGTCGGAGGATGGCGGGGCACGGCCAGCTGAGCGGAGGAACCATGTCCCAGCCGTCGTCGATCGCGGGCGTCCTCCGCGAGCCCACCCGGACCATCGAGTCCACCGAGTCGTCGGCCCTGATCGTGGGGTTCGCCCTGTTCGTCCTCGCGACGCCGATCGGCCTGCTGCTCTTCTGGGGCGCCTCGCTCCCGATCGCCGGGCGCGGCTCCCTCGGCGCGGCGGTCGCCATCGGCGGCGCCGTCGCGTCGGCGCTCGCGTTCGTCGCCGGGCGACTGGTGCTCCGGCGCCGGTTCGGATCGAGCGCCGGGGCCGAGGTCGACACGGGTGCGACGCGCGCGCCCGTCGGATCGCCCGGCGCACCCGACCTCCCCGGCCCGCGCCTGCACTGGTTCGACGTGGTCGCGCTCGCCGTCGCGCACGCGGTCGTCGCCCTCCTGGGCTGGACCGGGCTGGCCGACATCCTCGAGCGCAGCTTCCTCGGCGCCGAGGTCTTCCCGATCCCGGCCGCGCTGCTGTTCGGCGTCGCCCTCGCGCTGAGCGGCTACGTCTCGTTCCTCTCGTCGGTGCGGATGACGCCCATGCTGCTCTCGCTCGTGCTGGCGGTGTTCCTCGTGGTCGGGATCCTCGCGGCGATGCTGAGCTCCACCGACCCGTTGTGGTGGGAGAAGAACCTCAGCGCGCTCGGCATCACGAACGACATCTCGTCGCTGGCGTTCAACCTCACGCTGATCATCGCCGGCGCGATCGTGACGATCGTCGCGCGATACGCCACCGCCGGCCTGCCCGCCGGCACGCCGCGGGAGCGCCGCGGTCGCGACTTCGTCCGCTGGGGCCTCGTGGCCATCGGCATCCTGCTGGCGCTCGTGGGGGTGTTCCCCGTCGACGACTTCTTCGCGCTGCACAACACGGTGGCCAGCGGCATGGCGGTGGTCTTCGCGGTGGTGGTGATCGGCCTGCCGCGGTTCCTGCCGACGATGCCGAAGGTGTTCGTCTACCTCGGCTGGGTGTACGTGGGGGTCATCGTCGTGCTGGGCGTGTTCTTCGCGGTGGGCTACTACAACCTCACCGCCGTCGAGCTCGTCGCGGGGGTGCTGATCTTCAGCTGGGTCATCCTGTTCCTGCGCAACACCGGGTCGGCCGGTCCGAGGCGGGTGGTCGCGGTCACCGCGTGACGGATGCCGGCGGCATCCGCTGCTCGTGCGGACGGCCGGGTGCGTGCGCACCCGGCCGTCCGTCGGTCGTGATCAGGAGTGGGAGAGGGCCTTGGCCTTCAGCGCCTCGTACTCCTGGGCGTTGATGGTGCCGGCGTCGAGCAGCGACTTCGCCTTGGCGATCTCGTCGGAGGGGCTGTGCCCGCCCGCCGTCTGGCGGATGTACTGCTCGGTCTGCGCCTGCATGTCCTGCGCCTGCTTCGCCGAGCGGCGGGCCATGCCGTCGCCGCGTGCGATGAGGTAGACCAGGGCGGTCAGGAACGGCAGGAACACCAGGAAGATGATCCACACCGCCTTCAGCCAGCCGTTCAGCTCGTGGTCGCGGAAGAGGTCGCCGATGATGGCGAACAGCGCGAACAGGTAGGCGATGAATGCGAAGCTCCAGAAGAAGATCCACACGATGTTCCAGAAGTTGCTCCAGAAATCCACGGGGGTGCGCCTTTCCGATCGGTGACGGGGAGTGAGGATCGCTCCCTCGAGCGTCACCATAGCGCCGCCGACGCCCGGACCGACAGGACCTTCGGCAGGTGCCCGGGCCGTGTCGTGCGGTGTGATCGGCTCTGGTGCTGTTCGCGCCGAGCGCCTAGTCTGCGGTGACAAGGGGGATGGGATGAGTGAACTGGAATTCGGGCCGGTCGACATCTACGTCGTGAGCTTCGAGGGTTCGCGCCCCGATGACGCGACGCTGGCGGCGCTCGGCGAGTTGATGGTGAACGACCAGGTGAAGCTGCTCGACCTGCTCATCGTGGCCCGCGACGATGACGGCGAGGTCACGGTGCGGGAGTTCGAGGAGTTCCGCGACGAGTTCGGCTTCACGGTGGTCGAACTCGACGCCACGGGCGCGATCGGCGACGAGGACATCGAGGAGCTGGCCGAGATCATCCCGCCCGGAACCGCGGGCGCCATCATGGCGATCGAGCTGATCTTCGCCAAGCGGCTGGCGTCGGCGTTCGCGGCGTCCGGCGGCGAGGTGCTGCAGGTCGAGCGGATCCCCGCGACGGTCGTCAACGAGGTGCTCGCCGAGGCGAGCGAGGAATAGGGGGGCATCGAGATGCCGATCAGGAGAATGGGCCGTCCGGGCCTCGTCGGGATGGCCGCGCGGACGGCGGTCGTCGCCGGCACCGCCACCGCCGTCAGCGGCAGCGTGGCGCGTCGCCAGCAGGCGAAGTACGCCGACCAGCAGGCCGAGCAGCAGGCGGCCGCGCAGCAGCAGTGGGAGGCGCAGCAGTACCAGGCGCAGCAGGCCGCAGCCGCCCAGCAGGCGGCCGCCCCGCCGCCGCCGCCCGCCCCGGCCGCCGGGGTCGACGTGGTGGCCGAACTGCAGAAGCTCGCCGCGCTGAAGGAGCAGGGCATCCTCGACGATGCGGAGTTCGCCGCCGCCAAGGCCAAGCTGCTCGGCTGAGGGCGGCCGGTGGCGGAGGAGCAGGCGCACGACCGGGCGAAGCGCGCCACCGAGATCGTCGGCGTGTTCCTGCTCTCGGTCGTCGCGGTGCTCACCGCGTGGTGCGGCTTCCAGGCGTCGAAGTGGGGCGGCGAGATGTCCATCGCCTTCAGCCAGGCGTCGAGCGCCCGCATCCAGGCCGCGAACGCCGACGGCGAGGCGCGTTCGGCCCAGGCATTCGACCTGACGATCTACGCCGCGTACGTCGAGGCGGTCGGCGACGGCAACGTCGAGCTCGCCGACTACATCCGCGAGCGGTTCACGCCGGCGTTCCGCGTCGCCTACGACGCGTGGGTCGACGGCGGGATGGTCGAGAACGCCCCGTTCGCGCGCGACGAGTACGTGCCCGCGGGCTCGGTCGAGGCCGAGGAGCTCAACGTGCGCGCCGACGAGAAGTTCGCGCAGGCGCTCGAGAACAACCAGCGCGGCGACGACTACTCGCTGCTGACCGTGCTCTTCGCCCTCGTCCTGTTCCTCACCGCGATGTCGCAGCGCGAGATCGCGCCGTGGGTCGGCCGCACCCTGCTCGGCCTCGCCTTCGTCGTCGCGGTCGTCGGCGTGGTCATCATGGCCACGTTCCCGATCCGGATCTGATCGGAGGGTGCTCATGGGTGCGGTGATCGGCGACATCCTCTCGCTCGCGGTGGGCATCGCCGTCAGCCCGATCCCGATCATCGCCGCCATCCTGATGCTGCTCTCGCCACGGGCGCGCAGCACCGCGGTGGGCTTCCTCGGCGGCTGGGTCCTCGGCATCGCCGTCGCCGTGACGGCGTTCACCCTGCTCTCGTCGGTGCTCCCGGAGGACGACCCGGACGCGGCGAAGCCGGTCGCCGGGGTCGTCCAGCTGCTCCTCGGCGCCGGCCTGCTGCTCCTCGCGGTGCGGCAGTGGCGCTCGCGCCCCGGGCCGGGCGAGGAGCCGCCGCTGCCCAAGTGGATGGCGGGGATCGACTCGATGACCGCGGGTCGCGCCGTGGGGCTCGGGTTCCTGCTCGCGGCGGTGAACCCGAAGAACCTGCTCCTCGGCGCCGGCGCCGGCGTCACGGTCGGCACGGCGGGGCTCACGGCCGGCGAGGCGGTCGTCGTGATCGTCGTGTTCACGGTCATCGCCGCGGCATCCGTCGCCGTGCCGGTCATCGCGTACCTCGTCGCCGCCGAACGGATGGCCGGGCCGCTGGAACGCCTCCGCTCCTGGCTCGTGCACGAGAACGCGACCGTGATGGCCGTCCTGCTGCTCGTGATCGGCGTGGTGCTGATCGGCAAGGGCATCGGCAACTTCTGAACCCCGATCGATGGAGGACCGCATGGAGCAGAACGAGGCGACCGAATCGATCCGCGCCCGGCAGCGCGAGCTCGCCGGGCACCTGCCGTTCGACGACCGGAGGGACTTCGACGCCGCCGAGCGCGGGTTCATCGCCGCGCTCGAGCCCGGCGAGATCCGTGCGGCCGACGGCCGGGTGGTGTGGGATGCGAACGAGTTCGCGTTCATCGCCGGCGACGCACCGGACACGGTCAACCCCAGCCTGTGGCGCCAGTCGACCCTTGCCTCGAAGCAGGGACTGTTCGAGGTCGCCGACGGCATCTACCAGGTGCGCGGGCTCGACCTGTCGAACGTGAGCTTCGTCGAGGGCGACGCCGGCGTCATCGTCGTCGATCCGCTGATCTCGCGCGAGACCGCCGCCGCGGCGCTGGCCCTGTACCGCGCCCACCGGGGCGACCGGCCCGTGAGCGCGGTGATCTTCACGCACAGCCACGTCGACCACTTCGGCGGCGTGCTCGGCGTGGTCGACCCCGAGGACGTCCGGCCCGGGGGCGTGCAGGTCATCGCGCCGTACGGCCTCGTCGCCGAGGCGGTCGCCGAGAACGTGTACGCCGGGACGGCGATGTCGCGCCGGGCGGGCTACATGTACGGCGCGGCGCTCGACCGCGGCCCGAGGGGCGCGGTCGGCGCGGGGCTCGGCCAGTCGACCTCGACGGGGCAGCCCGGCATCGTCGTCCCGACGCTCGAGATCCGCACGACCGGCGAGACCCACGTCGTCGACGGCGTCGAGATCGAGTTCCAGATGGCGCCGGGCACCGAGGCGCCCGCCGAGATGCACTTCCTCTTCCCCGGGAGGCGGGCGCTGTGCATGGCCGAGAACGCCACGCACAACCTCCACAACCTGCTGACGCTGCGCGGGGCCCTCGTCCGCGATCCGCACGTGTGGTCGAAGTACCTCACCGAGGCCATCGAGCGCTTCGGCGACCGCGCCGACGTGGTGTTCGCGTCGCACCACTGGCCGACCTGGGGGGCGGACGAGATCCGCGAGTTCCTGGGCCTGCAGCGCGACCTCTACGCCTACCTGCACGACCAGACGCTGCGCATGCTGAACCAGGGCATGACCGGCGCCGAGATCGCCGAGGAGATCCAGCTCCCGCCGGCGCTCGAGAACGCCTGGCACGCGCGGGGCTACTACGGGTCGGTCAGCCACAACGTGAAGGCGATCTCCCAGCGATACCTGGGCTGGTTCGACGGCAACCCCGCCCGCCTCTGGCCGCACCCGCCGAAGGCGCTGGCCGAGCGGTACGTCGCCGCGATCGGAGGCCTCGACCGGGTCGTCGAGCTCGCGCAGCAGGCGTACGACGACGGCGACTTCCGCTGGGCGGCGACCCTGCTCGACCACGCCGTGTTCGCCGACCGCGACCATGCGGCGGCGCGCTCGCTGTACGCCGACACCCTCGAGCAGCTCGCGTACGGCGCGGAGAACGGCACGTGGCGGAACTTCTTCCTCTCCGGCGCCACCGAGCTTCGGGGCGAGAACTTCGGCACGCCGACCTCGACGGCCGCGCCGGAGATCGTGGCGCAGCTCACGCCCGAGCAGCTCCTCGACGCGATCGCGATCACGGTCGACGGTCCCCGCGCCTGGGACCTCGACCTCGCCCTCGACCTGACCTTCACCGACGTCGGCCGCAACTTCCGCGTGACCCTGCGCAACGGCGTGCTCGTGTACGTCGCGAAGCCCGCCGACGAGGCGAGCGCGCAGGCGACGGTCTCGCTCGCGAAGCCGCGCATGCTCGCGCTGCTCGCCGGCGATCGCGAGAGCCCGGGGATCGACAAGCGCGGCGACGAGGGAGTGCTGGACGCGCTCATGTCGGTGCTCCAGCCCGGCGACCCGTCGTTCGACATCGTGCTGCCGTGAGCGGTGGGCTCCGATGACCGGCGGACCCGCCGCGCGGGATCCGGCGCCCGCGACGGATCCCGGACCCGCGCCGGATCCGTCGCCGAGCGTGCGCACCCTCCTGCTGGTGGTCGCCGTCGTGGTGGTGCTCGGCGCGCTCTGGTTCGCGCGCGAGATCGTGGCGCCGCTCGCGCTGGCGGCCGTGCTCGTGATCATCGTGCACCCGCTGCGGCATCCGCTCGAGCGCCGCGGCTGGCCGCGCTGGCTGGCCACGACCGTGGTGGTAGCGGTGGCGTACCTGATCCTCGCCGCCCTCGCCGCGATGCTCGTGTTCGCCGGCTTCGAGTTCGGCGCGCTCGTCACCGACGTCCTCGACGAGCTGCAGGAGGCGGCGGTGGCGTTCGGCGACTGGCTGGCGTCGATCGGGCTCGGGCAGCAGGCGGCGGATGCCGCGGCATCCGCCCTCGACCCGGCCGTGCTGCTCGACGTGGCGCAGGGCGTGAGCGGCTGGCTGCTGGGGTTCCTGACCGCCGCGTTCTTCGTGCTGGCCTACATCATCTTCATGGCCGCCGACGCGGCCCGGTACGGACGCGCGGAGCAGGCGTTCGGGACCGGCATCCGACCGACCGTCGACCGCATCCGGGCGTACGACTCGTCGGTGCGGCGCTACTACGTCGTCAACGCCTCGTTCGGCGCCGTGGTGGCGATCATCGACGGCCTGGCCCTCTGGGCGCTCGGGGTGCCGGCGCCGGTCGTCTGGGCGATCCTCGCCTTCGTCACCAACTTCATCCCCAACGTGGGCTTCGTGCTCGGCCTGGTGCCGCCCGCGGTGCTCGCGTTCGTGGTCGGCGGGCTGCCGCTCATGCTCGCGGTCGTCGCGATCTACTCCGTCGTGAACGTCGTGCTGCAGGTGCTCGTGCAGCCGAAGTTCGTCAGCGACACCGTCGACCTGTCGCTCACGCTGAGCTTCTTCTCGGTGGTGTTCTGGACGTTCGTGATCGGCCCGCTCGGCGCCATCCTCTCGATCCCGCTCACGCTGCTCGTCCGCGACCTGCTGCTCGACCGCGACCCGGGCGCGAGGTGGCTGCGGTGGCTGTCCGGCGACGCCCGCGTTCCCCAGCGGACTCACGGCCCTCCCGGGTGGACCGGCGGGGGAGCGTCTGGTTAGTCTGCAAGCGGGAGAGGGGGCACCCATGCCGCAGCGACGAACCGACCCGAGGGCGACGCAGTGACGGCGGGGGTGCATCTCCGAGGGCTGTCGACCGTGGTGCCGCGCACCGAGCTGCCGCAGGCCGCGGTGCGCGACGTCTTCGCCGCGCAGCCCGGCCTCAACCGGCTGGCGCAGCGGATCATCGCCACCTCCTTCGACGTGTCGGGCATCGAGCGCCGCTACACCGTGCTCGACGAGCTGACCTTCAACGACGTCGACGGCGACCCCGTGTTCTTCGACCGCGAGACCGGCGACCTGCTGATGCCCGGCACGAGGGCGCGCAACGACATCTACGCGATCGAGGCGACGAAGCTCTACCTCGAGGCCGCCCGCGCGGCGATCGCGGCGACGCCCGGCATCGAGGCGTCCGACATCACCCACGTGGTGACCGTGTCGTGCACGGGCTTCTACGCGCCCGGCCCCGACTACATGCTCGTGCGCGACCTCGGGCTCGGACCCGCAGTGCAGCGCTACCACCTGGGGTTCATGGGCTGCTACGCCTCGATGCCGGCCCTGCGCAACGCCGCCCAGTTCTGCGTCGCCGATCCCGACGCGGTCGTGCTGGTGGTCAGCGTCGAGCTGTGCACCCTGCACCTGCGGTCGTCGAACGACCCCGACACGATCGTCGCGTCGTCGCTGTTCGCCGACGGCGCCGGTGCCGGGATCGTGACCTCCCGGCCGCTGGAACCGGGCGAGCGGGCGTTCGCCCTCGACCGGTTCGAGACCCGCATCACCCCGGTCGGCGAGGGCGACATGGCCTGGAAGATCGGCGACCACGGCTTCGAGATGGTGCTCTCGAACGCGGTGCCGTCGATCATCGACGAGCACATCACCGGGGCGCTCGAGCCGCTGTTCGCGCCCGACGACGACCTCGCGTCGGCCCTCGAGGCGGATGCCTCCGGCGACCGCGTCGCGCACTGGGCGATCCATCCGGGCGGACGGAGCATCCTCGACAAGGTCGAGGCGCGGCTGGCGCTGAGCGAGGAGCAGCTCGTGCCCGCCCGCGAGACGCTCCGCGACTACGGCAACATGTCGAGCGTCACCGTACTGTTCGTGCTCCGCAACATCCTCGACCGGCCGGGTTCCGACGACGGCGACCGGGTCGCCGCGATGGCGTTCGGACCGGGGCTGACCGTCGAGTCGGCGCTCCTGACCGTGAAGGGCTGACGGATGCCGCGTCCCGCCGCCGCCGGACCTGGGCTGCTGCGCGCACTGGCGGGCCTCGACCGGCGCGACGAGCACGCCCTCGAGCTCATGGACGATCCCGCCGCCGACCCCGCGGCGCTCGACCGCACCTACCGCCGGTTCGGGCTCGTCAACCGGATCGTCTCGCGGCCCGCGGCCGTGTACGAGGAGTGGGTGCGTCCGCACCTGTCGACCACGCGCACCGCGCGACTGCTCGACGTCGGCGCGGGCGGGGGCGACCTGCCCGCGCGCATCCTGCACCACGCCGAGCGCGACGGGCTGCGGCTCGAGGTGCTCGCGATCGACCCCGACGAGCGTGCGGTCCGGGCCGCCTCGCGGCACGCGGGACAGCGACTGCGCCTCCGGGCGGCGACCACGGCCGACCTGGTCGCCGAGGGCGAGACGTTCGACGTGGTCTGGTCGAACCACGTGCTGCACCACCTCACCGCGCGCGAGCTCGGCGGGCTCCTCGCCGACACCGAGCGGCTCGTCGCCCCCGGCGGCATCGCCGTCCACGGCGACATCGAGCGGAGCCCCGGAGCCTACCTGGCGTTCTGGGCGGCCACCCTGCCCTTCGCCGCCACCGTCTTCGCCGGGTCCTTCATCCGTCCGGACGGCCTGACGTCGATCAGGCGCAGCCACACCGCGCCCGAGCTCGCCCGCGCCGTCCCGAGCGGATGGCGCGTCAAGCGCGGCTTCCCGGCCCGGCTCGAGCTCGTGTGGGGGAGCGAGATCGCCGATGGCTGATCCGGCCGACGCCGAGCGCCCCGTCCCGCCGGAACGCGGTCCGGGCGGGCTCGCGATCCACGACGTCGTCATCGTCGGCGGCGGCGCGGTGGGGCTGCTGCTCGCGTGCCTGCTGGGGCGCCGTGGGCGCGACGTGGTGGTGCTCGAGCGGCGTGCCGAGGCGCCGCCGCCCGGCGCGCCGTCGCGGGCGATCGGCATCCACCCGCCCGGCCTGAAGGCGCTCGACCATGCGGGCGTCGGCGAGTCGGTCCGCGAGCGGGCGGTCCTGATCCGCGAGGGCCGGGTCACCTGCGAGGGGCGCACGCTGGGGGCGTTGCGGTTCCCCCGGTCGGCGCTCGTGCGGTCGCTGCCGCAGCGCGAGGTCGAGGCGCTGCTCGAGGAGCGGCTCGCGGGCCTTGCCACGGTGGACCTGCGCCGCGGCGTCGAGGCCGCCGCGCTCCGCGACCGCGGCACGCACGTCGAGGTGACCGCGACCGAGGCGGGCGCGGAGGTCGCGGTGCCCGCCCGTTACGTCGTCGGCGCCGACGGCGTGCGCAGCGGCATCCGCTCGCTGATCGAGGCGCGCTGGCGCCCCCGGGGGCGGGCCGCGACCTACGTCATGTGCGATGCCCGCGACGACACCGGCGCGCCCGAGACGGCGCTGCTGCACTTCGAGCCGACCGGCGTGGTCGAGTCGTTCCCGATGCCCGGCGGCATGCGGCGCTACGTGGCGCGCGTGCGACGCCGTCCCTCGGTGCTCGACGCGTCGGCGGTCGCCGCCATCGTGGAGGCGCGGACCGGGGCGGGGTTCGACGTTGATGCCGCGGGCCGGCCGACCGCGTTCGACGCGCACCAGCACCTCGCGCAGCCGATCGCCGTGGGGCGCGTGGCCCTCGTCGGCGATGCGGCGCACGAGATCAGCCCGATCGGCGGGCAGGGCATGAACCTCGGCTGGATCGGCGCCCAGCACCTCGCGCACGAGCTGGAGGCGGCGCTCGCCGCGGGGGCGCCGCTCGACGCGTTCGCCGCCTACGAGCGCGGCCGCCGGTCGGCCGCGACGCGGGCGATGCGGCAGGCGGCGTTCAACATGCGGATGGGGGCTCCGGTCGCCGGGCTCCGCCTGCGCGCCCGGAACGCGTCGGTCCGCGTGCTGGCGCTCCCGCCCACGCGAGCCGCCCTCGCTCGCGCGTTCACGATGCGCTGGCTCTGAGGGCTCGCGTTCAGGCGCGGGCGGCGCCGTCGGGGTCGTACGGGGTGAGCACGAAGACGGGGATCTCGCGGTCGGTCTTCGCCTGGTAGTCGTCGTACGGCGGCCAGACCGCCGTGGCCCTCCGCCACCACGCCGCCTTCTCGTCGCCGACGACCTCGCGCGCGAGGTAGTCCCGCTTGTCGGGGCCGTCCTGCAGTTCGACGTGGGGCTGGGCCTTCAGGTTGAAGTACCAGGCGGGGTGCTCCGGGTCGCCGCCCTGCGAGGCGACCACCGCGTACTCGCCCTCGTGCGCGACGCGCATCAGGGCCGTCTTGCGGAGCTTCCCGCTCTTCGCCCCGACGGTCGTGAGCACGATGACCGGACGGCCGCGCAGCTCGCCGCCCTCCCGTCCGCCCGTCGCCTCGTAGGCCTCGGCCTGGTCGCGGGCCCACTTCGACGTGCTCGGTGCGTACTCGCCCTGCAGCGGCATCCGTTCCTCCTCGTTCGGTTCATCCGTCGTGTTCGCCAACGCCTGCGACCCGACCGGCATTCCGTTCTCAGGACGACACGCCGCGGGCCTGCGCCCGCATCGGCGTGTCGTCCTGAGGAACGCCGCGAATCCGCCCACGGCTCCTGAGAACGGTATCCGGGGCGGGCGGCGGGCGGCCGGGGGGCGTGCGGCCGGGCGGCGGGCGGCGGGCGGCCGGACGACGAGCGGATGGCGCGGCGAGCCGCGACGCGGAGGCGAGGGCGGTCCGCATCCGGAATACGGCTCGCGGAGGAAGAGTTGAGCGTAGTACACTCAAGTTTGTCGAAGGGAGCCCCGTGGCCAACATGCAGGGCGCGCCGAGCTCGCAGGAGGAGCAGAAGTCGGCGCTCGAACAGTACGGCGTCAACCTCACCGAGATCGCCCGGCAGGGCAAGCTCGACCCCGTGATCGGCCGCGACGCCGAGATCCGGCGCGTCAGCCAGGTGCTCACGCGCCGCACAAAGAACAACCCCGTGCTCATCGGCGAGCCCGGCGTCGGCAAGACCGCCGTCGTCGAGGGTCTCGCGCAGCGCATCGTGGCCGGCGACGTCGCCGACTCGCTGAAGGACAAGCAGCTCGTCGCCCTCGACATCTCCGCACTCGTCGCGGGCGCCATGTACCGCGGGCAGTTCGAGGAGCGCCTGAAGGCCGTCCTCAAGGAGATCAACGACGCCGAGGGGCGCATCATCACCTTCGTCGACGAGCTGCACCTGCTCATGGGTGCGGGCGGCGGCGAGGGCTCGGTCGCGGCCTCCAACATGCTGAAGCCCATGCTCGCGCGCGGCGAGCTGCGGCTCATCGGCGCGACCACGCTCGACGAGTACCGCGAGTACATCGAGAAGGACGCCGCGCTCGAGCGCCGCTTCCAGCAGGTCTTCGTCGGCGAGCCGAGCGTCGAGGACACCGTGGCGATCCTGCGCGGGCTCAAGGGCCGGTACGAGGCCCACCACGGCGTCACCATCACCGATGCCGCGCTCGTGGCCGCCGCGGCGCTGTCCAACCGGTACATCACCGCGCGGCAGCTGCCCGACAAGGCGATCGACCTCATCGACGAGGCCATGTCGCGCCTGAAGATGGAGATCGACTCGAGCCCGGTCGAGATCGACCAGCTCAAGCGCCAGGTCGACCGGCTGCGGCTCGAGGAGCTCGCGCTGAAGAAGGAGAAGGACGACGCGTCGAAGGAGCGGCTCGAGCGACTGCGCGAGACGCTCGCCGAGCAGGAGCGCGAGCTCGTGCGGCTCGAGGAGCGCTGGGCGCGCGAGCGGATGTCGCTGAACCGCGTCGGCGACCTCAAGAAGCAGCTCGACGACGCGATCACCCGCCGCGACCGGGCCATGCGCGAGGCCGACTACGCGACCGCGTCGAAGCTCGAGTACGAGACCATCGCCGAGCTGCAGCGCGATCTCGACGCCGCCGAGCGCGCCGAGCAGGCGCCCGACGAGCCCCGCATGGTGAACGAGCAGGTCACCGAGGAAGACATCGCCGCGGTCATCGCGCAGTGGACGGGCATCCCCGTCGGCCGGCTCATGCAGGGCGAGACCGAGAAGCTGCTGCACCTCGAGGGCGAGCTCGGGCGCCGCGTGATCGGGCAGAAGCGCGCCGTGGCATCCGTCGCCGACGCCGTACGCCGTGCGCGGGCCGGCGTCTCCGACCCGGACCGGCCCACCGGCTCCTTCCTGTTCCTCGGCCCGACCGGCGTCGGCAAGACCGAGCTGGCCAAGGCGCTGGCCGACGTGCTGTTCGACGACCCGCACGCGATGGTCCGCATCGACATGTCGGAGTACGGCGAGAAGCACTCGGTCTCGCGGCTCGTCGGCGCGCCCCCCGGGTACATCGGCTACGAGCAGGGCGGCCAGCTCACCGAGGCCGTGCGGCGGCGGCCGTACTCGGTCATCCTGCTCGACGAGGTCGAGAAGGCCCACCCCGAGGTGTTCGACGTGCTGCTCCAGGTGCTCGACGACGGGCGGCTCACCGACGGGCAGGGGCGCACGGTCGACTTCCGGAACGTGATCCTCGTGCTCACCTCGAACCTCGGCTCGCAGTTCCTGATCGACCCGACGCTCGACTGGCCCGAGAAGGAGGCGGCGGTCATGGCTGCCGTCCGCCAGTCGTTCAAGCCCGAGTTCGTCAACCGCCTCGACGACCTCGTCGTGTTCGCGGCGCTGATTCAGGAGGAGCTCGGCGAGATCGTCAACCTGCAGGTCGATCGGCTCACGGCGCGGCTGCACGAGCGGCGGCTCGAGCTCGGCGTCACTCCCGACGCCCGCACGTGGCTCAGCGAGCGCGGGTACGACCCGCTCTACGGTGCTCGGCCGCTGCGCCGCCTCATCCAGACCGAGGTGGCCGACCGGCTCGCGCGGGCGCTGCTCGCGGGCGACATCCGCGACGGCGACACGGTCGTGGTCGGGCTCGCGCCCGACGGCCAGCACCTCACGGTGATGCGGGCGCCCGAGCCCGGCGAGGCGCCGCAGGGCGGCGACCACGACGTGATCGACGCCGAGATCGTGGAGGAGTAGGCGAACGCCCAGCCACGCCGGCGACCCGCCGCGTAGGCTCGCACGCATGCTCGCCACCGTCATCCACGCTGCCCGTGACATCCGCGTCGAGGAGGTCCCCGACCCCGAGCTCTCCACCGGGGGCGACGCGATCGTGCGCGTCGTCGCCGCATGCGTGTGCGGCTCCGACCTGTGGCCCTACCGGGGCGTGACCCCGACGAAGCAGCCGCACCGCATCGGCCACGAGTTCGTCGGCGTGGTCGAGTCGGTGGGTGCCGACGTGGCGCAGGTGAAGGAGGGCGACTTCGTGATCGCCCCCTTCTACGTCTGCGACGGCACGTGCGCCAACTGCCGCAATGGCGTCAGCACCTCGTGCGTGCAGGGCAGCTGGTGGGGCGGCCACGACAAGGTCGGCGGCGTCGCCGACGGCGGCCAGGGCGAGCGCGTGCGCGTGCCGCTCGCCGACGGCACCCTCTACGTGGTGCCGGGCCCGGTCGGCGACGACGAGATCCCCGGCCTGCTCACCCTCTCCGACGTCATGGGCACCGGCCACCACGCCGCCGTGTCGGCGGGCGTCGGCCCGGGCGACTCGGTCGCGGTCGTCGGCGACGGCGCCGTCGGCCTGTGCGCGATCATCGCCGCCAAGCGCCTCGGTGCGACCACCATCATCGCCATGTCGCGCCACGCCGACCGACAGGCGCTCGCGCGCGAGTTCGGCGCGACCCAGGTCGTCGAGGAGCGCGGCGACGAGGGGGTCGCGGCCGTGCAGGCCCTGACCGGCGGGATCGGCGCCGATCGCGTGCTCGAGTGCGTCGGCACGAAGGAGGCCATGGACCAGGCGCTCCGATCCGCCCGTCCGGGCGGGATGGTCGGGTACGTCGGCGTGCCGAACGGCGGCCCCGAACTGCCGGTCCGCCAGATGTTCAACAGCAACGTCGGCGTCAACGGCGGGGTCGCCCCGGTGCGCGGGTACATCGAGGAACTGCTGCCGGACGTGCGCTCGGGCGCCATCCGCCCCGGCCTGGTCTTCGACCTCGAGCTGCCGCTGTCGGATGCCGCCGAGGCATACGCCGCGATGGACGAGCGCCGCGCCACGAAGGTGCTGCTCCGGCCGTAGCGCCGCCGCGCGATGGGACCGGCCGGCGCGTCGGCGTCAGGCCGCGGCGATGACGATCTCGTCGATCGGCTTGCGGCTGCGGGGTGCGACCTCTCGCTCGCGCAGCGGCTCGGGCAGCGTCGACGCATCGCCGACCCGGCCGACCGCGGTGATCGAGACGATCTCGAGCCCGTCGCCGAGTCCGAACGCAGCGGCGAGGCGGTCGCCGTCGAATCCGCCCATCTGGTGGGTGTGCAGTCCGTCGTGCTGGGCCTGCACGGTCATGTGCGCGACCGCCTGCCCGAGGTCGTACTTGGCCCAGGGGCGCGGCCGGTCGTCATCGCCGACCAGCTCGGCGACGTTGACGACCAGCGCGGCGGCCGAGTCGGCCCATGCCTGGTTGAAGCCCATGAGGGCGTCGTGGACGGTCGTGAAGGCGTCGCTGCCGCGGCGGGCGACGATGAAGCGCCACGGCTGCAGGTTCATCGCGGAGGGCGCCCACCGCGCGGCTTCCAGGAGCGTGCGCACGTCGTCGTCGGTCAGTTCGGCCGTGGGGTCGTAGGCGCGGGGGCTCCACCGCTCGACGAGGGGGGCCAGGAGCGGTGCGTCGGTGTCGGCGCGGCGGGTGGTGGTCTCGATGAGGGTCATGGCGTCGCCCTTCCGGTGGTGCGGTTGTGCTGTCTTGGAGGGACGCCGTCGGCCCGATCCATTACAACGCATGGATCCGCCCGGTATTCCACCGGGTCATCCGTTTCTCAGGAACTCCGAGGCGGAGTGGGTGGTTCCTCAGGACGACACGCCGCGCTCGGCGGAGCCGACCGGCGCGTCGTCCTGAGAACGGCGATCAGCGGGACAGTTCCTCGCGGATCCCCGCCACGAACGCGTCGATGTCGTCCTCGGTCGTGTCGAACGAGCACATCCAGCGCACCTCGTTGCGTGCCGCGTCCCAGTCGTAGAACTTGAAGCCGCGCTCGCGCAGCCGGTCGGCGACGCCCGCCGGCAGCACCGCGAAGACGCCGTTCGACTGGGTCTCCTGAGTGAACGACAGCCCGGGCAGCTCGCCCGCCGCGATGCCCGCGTCGAGCGCGTCGCGCAGGCGGCGCGCCATCGCGTTCGAGTGGGAGGCGTTGCGCAGGTACAGGTCGCCGTCGAGCAGCGCGATGAGCTGCGCCGACACGAAGCGCATCTTCGACGACAGCTGCATGTTGAGCTTGCGCAGGTACTTCAGGCCCTCGGATGCCGCGGGGTCGAGCACCACGATGGCCTCGCCGAGCAGCGCGCCGTTCTTGGTGCCGCCGAAGCTCAGCACGTCGACGCCGGCGTCGCGCGTGAAGGCGCGGAGCGGCAGCCCGAGGGAGGCCGCGGCGTTCGAGATGCGCGCGCCGTCCATGTGCAGCTTCATGCCGCGCTCGTGGGCATGGTCGGCGAGGGCCCGGATCTCGTCCACCGAGTACGCCGTGCCCAGTTCGGTGGTCTGGGTGATCGACACGACGAGGGGCTGCGCCCGGTGCTCGTCGCCCCAGCCCCACGCCTCGCGGTCGACGAGCTCGGGCGTGAGCTTGCCGTCATCCGTCGGCACCGTCAGCAGCTTGATGCCGCCGACCCGCTCGGGCGCTCCGCCCTCGTCGACGTTGATGTGCGCCGTGGAGGCCGCGATCACCGCGCCCCAGCGGGGCAGCATCGACTGCAGCGCCGTCACGTTCGCGCCCGTGCCGTTGAACACCGGGTACACCTCGACGGGGTCGCCGAAGTGGCGTGCGAACAGCCTCTGCACATCCTCGGTGTAGGCGTCGTCGCCGTAGGCGACCTGGTGGCCGCCGTTCGCCGCGGCGATCGCGGCCAGGACCTCGGGGTGCACGCCGGAGTAGTTGTCGGAGGCGAAGCCGCGGAACTCGCGGTCGTGGAGGGGAACGAACTCGTGGGTCACCGGACGATTCTCCCAGACGCGGCCGGGCGGCCCCTCCCAGGGCCGGCGGATGCCGCAGCGCGACGCCGCGACGGGACGTGAACGAGTCCTGAACGTGATGCGCAACCCGTTGACTCTGCCGGGCGAGTGTTGGAGCGTGGCCCCGTGATCGATCGGACTGCAGTGCCCTACCTCGCCGGATTCGCGCTGTGCGCGGGAAGCGTGCTCGCGCTCGCCGCGTGCACCCAGGGTGAGGCCGATGCACGGCCGGAGGCGGCCGATCACGCGATCGTGTGGGTGCAGGCGGACTGATCGCGCGTCGGGCGTGCGCGGGCCGCGACCGTGCTCGCCCGTCCGCTTGCGTGGGCCCGCGGTGACAGAGGTTAGGCTAAGCTAAGTTCGCCCGAACTCGTCGGGCTGCCGCCACCCACCGACCGATGGAGTCAGCACGCCCATGCGCGCCCACCGCGGAATCGCCCTCGCCACGACCGGCCTCGCCGCCGCGCTCGCCCTCACCGGCTGCGCCACCGACCCCGCCGCCGAGGAGGGCGCGCTCACCGTCTACGTCGGCCGCGACGAGGGCCTCGTGGGGCCGCTCATCGAGCAGTTCGAGGAGGAGACCGGCATCCAGGTCGAGGCGCGCTACGCGGCGACGCCCGAACTGACCGCGCTCCTGCTGGAGGAGGGCGACCGCACGCCCGCGCAGGTCTTCCTGTCGCAGGATGCCGGCGCGCTCGGCGCGCTGGCCGACGACGACCTCGTCGCCGACATCCCGTCGGACCTGGCCGACCTCATCCCCGACGGCTTCACCTCGCAGGACGACTCGTGGATCGGCGTCACGGGCCGGGCGCGCGTCATCGCCTACGACGGCGAGCAGCTCGCCGAGGACGAGGTCCCCGACACCGTCGACACGCTCACGGGCGAGGAATGGTCGGGCGAGGTCGCGTTCGCCCCGGGCAACGCGAGCTTCCAGTCGTTCGTCACCGCGCTGCGCGTGCTCGAGGGCGAGGACGCCGCGGCCGAGTGGGTCGCCGGCATGGCCGCCAACGACCCCGAGCTCACCGAGAACAACCTCGCCTCGCTCGACCTCGTCAACACGGGCCAGGCGCAGATCGGCCTGATCAACCACTACTACTGGTTCCGTCAGGCCGCCGAGGTCGGCGCCGACAACATGCGGGCGCAGCTCAAGTTCCTCCCGGGCGACCCGGGCGGCATCGTCAACGTGACGGGCGCCGCGATCCTCAAGGGCGCGGCGGATGACGCCGACGCTCGCGCCTTCATCGAGTTCCTCGTCTCCGAGCAGGCGCAGCGGTACTTCGTCGAGGAGACCTTCGAGTACCCGCTCCTGCCCGGCGTCGACGCCCCCGAGGGCCTGCCCGCGATCGACTCGCTCGTGAACCCCGGCCTCGACCTGTCCGACCTCGACTCGGTGGGCGAGTCGCAGCGGCTCCTGGCCGACAACGGCCTGATCTAGGAACGGGCGAGCGGATGTCGGACGCCGCCGCCTCCCAGCGGGCATCCGCCTTCGCCGCCCTACGCTTGACCACGACATGACTGCCCAGGTCGCGACTCCGAGCCCCCGCCGCCCGTGGGGGCTCATCGCGGCATCCCTGATCGCGGTCGCGCTCGCGGCGATCCCCGTGGCGCACCTCGTCGTGCGCGTCCTGTCGGCCGACCCGGCCGAGCTCGCGTCGGTGTTCGACCGGCCCCGGATCCCGACGCTCGTCGGCAACTCGGTGATGCTCGCGGCATCCGTCACCGCGACCGCGGTCGCCCTGGGGGTGCCGAGCGCCTTCCTGCTCGCCCGGGCCCGGCTGCGGTGGCGCGGGTTCTGGGCCGTGCTCGCCGCGCTCCCGCTCGCGATGCCCTCGTACCTCGCGGCGTACGGGTGGCTGGCGTGGCAGCCCTCGATGAAGGGCTTCTGGGCCGCGTGGCTCGTGCTGAGCTTCGTGTCGGTGCCGTACGTGACGCTGCCGGTCGCGGCGGCGCTGCGCATCGGCGGCACCGGCCTCGACGACGTGGCCCGCACCCTCGGCCGCGGCCCGCTGGGCTCCTTCATGCTCGGCACATGGCCGCAGATCCGGCCGGCGGTCGGCGCCGGCGCGCTGCTCGTGGCGCTGTACACCCTCAGCGACTTCGGCGGCGTGGCGCTGTTCCGCTTCCCGGTGCTCACCACCGCCATCCAGCAGGCGTACTCGGCGAGCTTCAGCCGCGACGAGGCGGCCGTGCTCGCCGTGCTGCTCGTGACGCTCGCGCTGCTCGTGGTCGTCGCCGAGCAGGTCGCGCGCGGCCGCGCCGCGCGGCGCATCCAGGCGGCACCCGCGACGGGCCGGCGGCGGATGACGCGGCTCGGCCGCTGGACGGCGCCGGCGGTGCTGCTGCTCGTGCTCGTGCCGGCGGTCGCGGTCGTGGTCCCCGTCGCGGTGCTGATCTCGCGGGTGCTCACCGCCGAGACCCTGCGGGCGCTCGACCCGGTGAACCTCGCGCAGGCGGTCGGCAACACGGTGGTGCTGTCGGCCGGCGGCGCGATCGTGGCCGTCGCCCTCGCCCTGCCGATCGGCGTGCTCGCGGCCCGACATCGGGGCCGGCTGGTGCGCACGATCGAGTCGGCCGGCTACCTCGCCCTCGGCCTGCCGGGGATCGTGGTCGGCCTGTCGCTGGTCTTCTTCTCGCTGAGCGTGCTGCCGGGGCTGTACCAGACGGCGCTCGTGCTCGCGTTCGGGTACGGCGTGCTCTTCATGCCGAAGGCGATCGGCTCCATCCGCTCCGCGACCGGCCAGGTGCCGACCTCGCTCGAGGACGTCTCGCGCACGCTCGGCAACTCGCGCACCCGAACCTGGGTCACGGTGACCGCGCGCCTCGCGCGACCCGGCATCTTCGCGGCGGCCATGCTCGCCGCGGTGAGCGCGATGAAGGAGCTGCCCGCGACGCTGATGCTGCGCCCCACGGGAACCGACACCCTCGCCACCGAGCTGTGGCAGCGCACCGACATCTCCGCCTACGGCGCGGCGGCGCCCTACGCGGTCGCGCTGCTCGTCGTCGCGGCCGTGCCGGCCTTCCTGCTCTCCGACGCACGCGCCGGGCGGGAGGCGACGCGCGAGGCGATCGCGCCGGCCGCGACGGCTTCGGCGGCGGCGCAGGCGCCCGGCCGCGGACCCGGATCGAACCAGGAGGCGATGGCATGAGCCGGCTCGAAGTCCGCGACCTGACCGTCGGGTACGACGGCGCGCCCGTGCTGCACGCCGTCGACGTGGAGGTGCCGCACGGCGAGCTGCTCGCGATCGTCGGCCCGAGCGGCTGCGGCAAGACGACGCTCCTGCGCACGATCGCCGGCCTCCTGCGGGCGCGGTCCGGCGAGATCCGCATCGGCACGCGCATGGTGACCACGCACGGCATCCACCTCGCACCCGAGAAGCGGCGCATCGGGTGGGTGCCGCAGGACGCGGCGCTGTTCCCGCACCTCACCGTCGCCGAGAACGTGGCCTTCGGCATGCTCGCCGGTCGCGGCTCGTCGCGTGCGGCACGTCGCGCCGCGTCATCCGACGAGGTGCGGCGCCTGCTCGAGCTGGTCGACCTGGGGCCGCTCGCCGATCGGCAGCCCGGGCAGCTCTCCGGCGGGCAGGCCCAGCGGGTCGCGCTCGCCCGCGCGCTGGCATCCGCCCCCGAGCTCGTGCTGCTCGACGAGCCGTTCGGCGCGCTCGACCCCATGCTGCGCGCCGACCTCCGCGCCTCGGTGCGCGAGCTGCTGCGGGCCGAGGGCGTCACCGGCATCCTGGTCACCCACGACCAGGCCGAGGCGCTGTCGATCGCCGACCACGTCGCCGTGATGCGCGGCGGGGAGGTGCTGCAGCTCGGCACGCCGGAGGAGGTATACCGGGTGCCCTCCACGCCGTGGGTCGCCGGATTCGTCGGCGATGCCGTGTTCCTGCCGGGCGTGCTGCACGGCGACGAGGTCGCGACGGCGATCGGCCGGCTCGGCGCGGTGCCGGTGACGGATGCCGCGGGGCTGACCCCGGCCGACGGGGAGGGCGTGACGGTCCTGATCCGGCCCGAGGAGTTGCGCGTGGCGCCCGTGGGCGCGGCGGGGCTGGTCGGCGCCCCCGGGCCGGACGCGGCCGGCGGCATCCCGGTTGCGGACGCGGCCGGCGGGGCGGCGGCATCCGCTGCGCTCGACGGCGTGGTCACCGACGTGGAGTACACCGGGCACGACGCGATGCTCGCGCTCGCCCTCGCCGACGGGCAGCGTCTGCGCGCCCGGGTGACCGCCTCGGGCCTGGTGCCGCGCGGAACCGAGGTGCGCGTCTCGGTCGCCGGCGCGGTGCTGGCGTACCGCCCCGAGCACGCCTGACCCCCCCCTCCCCATCGGGTTGCCACTTTCGCCGGGAATGCAGGCGAGGTTCCCGGCAGAAGTGGCAACGCGCGTCGCGGGGAACAGCGGCGAGCGGAGGAGCGTTGGTGCCCCCGCCCATCGGGTTGCCGCTTTCGCCGGGAACGCGGGCGAGGTTTCCGGCAGAAGCGGCACGGCGAGCTGGAGTGCGGGCGAGGTTTCCGGCGGAAGTGGCAACGGGAGCTGGAGTTCGGGCGGGCGGACGGGCGTGAGCCGGGGAGCAGCGGCGTGCGTGAGGCGTGAGGGATGAGCGGCGAGCGGAGGTGCGGTGCTTGCGGAATGGGAAGATATCTTCCTATGCTGTCCGACATGGCACGCAGACGTGAAGGACGGCTGGTCCCGCTCGAGGTCGACATCCTCGGAGCGGGCATCGAGTTGCAGGCCGAGGGTGACGAGTTCTACGGGTTCGCGCTGGCGAAGCGCATCGCCGAGCGAGCGGATGCCGCGGCGCTCACGGCGCACGGCACGCTCTACAAGGCCCTGGCACGGATGGCGGACGCGGGGCTCCTCGAGTCGCACTGGGAGGATTCGGCGATCGCCGAGGCCGAGGGTCGGCCCCGCCGGCGGCTCTACCGCGTGACCGGCGCGGGCGAGGTCGCGCTGCGCGCGGAGCTCGCGGCGCAGCGCGCCGACGCCGTCGGCGCACCGAAGGCGGCGTTCGCGTGAGCCTCGGGACGGCCGCGCCGATCGCCGCCCTCGACCACGCCGGGCTCGACCTGCCCGAACCCACCGCCGTCGCCCGCCGCACCGGCGACGAGCACCTCGACGCGCTCGTGCTCGGCTGGGCCCGCTGGTACACCCGCGACCTGCCCGCCGAGGTCGCCGCCGACCGGCGCGACGAGCTCGCCGCCGACCTCCACGACGAGCGCGCCTGGGCGGGCGAGGCGGCGTCGGCGTCGATCGCGCAACGCTGGCTGCGCGGCATCCCGGCCGATCTCGCCTGGCGTGCCGCCCGCATGCGCGGGGTGGCGATCGCAGCACCGCGCGGCACCTTCCCGCGCGCGGTGCCGGCGTTCGGGCTGGCCGCCGCCGCACTGCTCATCGCGTGGGGCGTGCTCGTCGTCGCGCGCGTCGCGCCGCTCGTCGCGACCGGCGCCTGGTGGGGCGCGTGGGACCTCGTCGCCGCTGCCGCGGTCGGCCTGGCGTTCGCCGTGACCGGCGGCGTGCTCTCGCTCGTGCCCGGTCGCCGCTGGTTCGGCAGTCTCTGGCTCGCCGCCGCGGCGTACGTGCTGCTGCAGCACGGCACCGTCGCGCTGATGACCGCGAGCGTCTCGCTCGGCGCGTTCGCATACGGCCAGGGCGCCCAGTCCGCGTTCGTCGTCGACGTGCTGACCGCGGCGGGCGTGCTCCTCTTCGCCGGGCTCGCCCTCTGGTGGGCACCCCTCGACGGCGGCGCCCGGACGGGGGAGGGCCGATGAACCTCCAGCGGCTCGCGGCGCCGGTCGCGGGTGCCGGCGCGCTGCTCGGCGTGGCCGCGGTGGCCGCGCTCGGCGCGGGCGCCGCCGGCCTCGAGTTGCCGACGGCCACTCGCGCGCCTGTCGCGGCGCCCGCCAGCGCGCAGCCTGCCGCTCCCGCGCCGATCATCGCCGCCGGCGCGCCGGCCGAGCCGGAGCCCGAGCCCGAGCCCGAGCCCGTGGCGGGCGACGACGTCGATCCGTCGCTCCTGCGCGGCGGCATCGACCCGGCGGGTGTGCCCGTCGCGCACCTCGAATGGCTCACGATCGTCCCCGAGCTCGACCCGGAGGACCCGTCGTTCGTGACGCCGGCCGAGCGGGAGCAGCACATGATCCGCGAGCACGCGATCGCGCGGTGCATGGCCGACCGCGGCGTGACCTACTACCCCGCCGCCTGGTGGCTCGCCGAGGATTCGCAGCCGCGCGGACTCAGCTTCGACGAGTCGAGGGTCTTCAACACGACGCTCTTCGGCGACCAGGCACTCGCCGGATACGACTGGACGAGGCCCTGGACCGAGCGCGGGTGCATCGGCGCCGTCGAGCACGAGCTCGAGGAGGCGGCAGCCTCCGGCACCGTGCTCGCGGTCGACGTGCCCGACCCGGATCCGGCGACGCCCACGCCCCGCCAGGCGCAGTTCGTGTACGACCAGGCGATCCAGCGCTGCATGGACGACGCCGGGTTCGACTACCTCATGCCGTGGGAGCTGCGCCCGGGTGCGAGGGAGTACCCGCACGGACCGCCGCAGTACCTGCCGCAGATGCCGGCGTCGCTCGACGAGGACCAGCGCGCGGCCTGGTCGCGTCAGCTCTGGGGCGACCCGCTCCCCGGCGCGGCCTACCGCTGGGAGGACGCCGGGTGCAGCGGCTACGCGACCCACGTCACGGGGCGCGACAACATGCACTGAGCACGAGACCCGGTGACGGATGCCGCGAGCCCGGGCCGCGGCATCCGTCACCGCTCGGTCACCCGGTCGGGCACTGGCGGTCAGCCGCCGCCGGGAAGTCGGGCACCGGGCGTGCCGAGGCCTCCTCGGCCGTCGCGGCGACGCCGTTCGCCTCGATGTCGCGGATCAGCCAGTCCATCTCGTCGATCTCGCGCCGCTGCGCCTCGCTGATGCCCGCGGCGAGCTCGCACACGCGGACATCGACGTTCCGGAAGCGCTCGGAGCGGGTGATCGCGAGGGAGTGGTGCGGGATCATGCCGCGCATGAACGCCGCGTCGTCGACCGTCGCCTGCGTGCGGTCGAGGGCGATGCCGCCGCCGATGAGCAGCAGGCTCGCGGCGACGACGGCGATGTTGGCCTTCCAACTGCGGTACATCCCGAGCATCCATGCCAGCATCACCAGCCCCATGGTCCCGCCCATGGTGATCGCCATGAAGACGCGGCTCTGGCTGAACCGGATGTGGGTCCACTCCCACGAGCCCGCGAACATCACGAAGTACATGACGGCCAGCGAGGTGAGGATCATCGCGGCGAACCGCAGGTAGGTCGCCGCGGTGCTCCGGGAATCGTCGTGCCGCTCGCCGCCGCCGGTGTCGGTCGCGGCGTCGGTCTCGTGCGGGTCTGTCGGCCGATGCTGGGTCATCCGGACCACCTCCGGAGAACCATGCGACCGGGTCGCGCCGCGCCCCGCAAGGGCGTTGCCGCCCCTGCGCCGACTCTGGTAACCCGGCGGCACTAGGGGTTCGAGCGCTTCCCGACGCGTCCCTTCAGCCACCAGAGCCCGAGCAGCCACGTGCCGAGCGCGGTGATGATCCACATGATGAGCGTCGCGAGGATCCAGGTCACGATGCCGTCGACGCGGATGCCGTCGGGGAACAGCGACGCGATGAGCAGGGCGACGAACGTCGAGACGAGCCCGATGCCGCCGAGGATGGCGGAGGCGTACTGCCGGGCGACGTTGAAGATGAACGGCGCGAGGATGGCCTGCGCGACCGTGAAGACGACGACGGCGACGACGAAGCCGGCGGCGTCGAGGTGGAAGTCCGGCAGGATCCAGGAGGTGACCAGCAGGCCGATGGCCGCGGTCACGAGCGAGATCGCGATGTTGATCAGGAAGCGCACCATGCTCGAAGGCTAGCGGCGGACGCCCGTCGGGGGGAGGATGACTCCGTGACGGGCACGAGCGGCGATCGACCGGGCGGACCGGTGCCGGACCAGCGGGCGGCGCGGCGCGTCCAGGGCACGTACTACACGCTGATGCTCGGCAACACCCTCGCGGCGTCGTTTATCTGGGGCATCAACACGCTGTTCCTCCTCGATGCTGGCCTCTCGAACCTCGAGGCGTTCGCGGCCAATGCCTTCTTCAGCGTCGGCATGTTCCTGTTCGAGATCCCGACCGGCGTCGTGGCTGACACCCTGGGCCGGCGCGTGTCCTACCTGCTCGGCACCGTCACGCTCGCTGCGACGACGGCGCTGTACTGGCTGCTGTGGGTGTGGGAGTCGCCGTTCTGGGCGTGGGCCCTGGTATCGGTGCTGCTCGGGCTCGGGTTCACGTTCTTCTCGGGCGCGGTCGACGCGTGGCTCGTCGACGCGCTCACCGCCACGGGCTACACGGGCAGCCTCGAGTCGGTGTTCGGTCGCGCGGTCATCATCGGCAGCGTCGCGATGCTCGGCGGGTCGGTGCTCGGCGGCGTCATCGCGCAGCTGACGAACCTCGGCGTGCCGTTCCTGGTGCGAGCGGGGATCCTCGTGGTCATGTTCGGGGTCGCCGCCCTGCTCATGCGCGACCTCGGCTTCACGCCGGAGCGGGGCGCCGGCCCGTTGAAGGCCACCGGGACCGTGCTCCGGGCGTCGGTGAAGTACGGCCTCGGCAACCGCCCGGTGCGCTGGCTGATGCTGACGACCCCGTTCACGACGGGTGTCGGGTTCTACGCGTTCTACGCCCTCCAGCCGTACCTGCTCGAGCTGTGGGGCGACGAGGGCGCCTACTCGATCGCCGGACTCGCGGCCGCCCTGCTGTCGGGCGCGGGCATCGTCGGTGGACTGCTCGCTCCGGTCGTTCGGCGCCGGTTCCGCAAGCGCACCTCGGTGATCCTCCTGTCGACCCTGACGAGCACGGCCGTGCTCGTCGCGCTGGCGTTCTCGGCGAACTTCTGGGTCGCCGTGGCGCTCATCGCGCTGTGGGGGGTGTCGTCGTCGATCGACGACCCGGTCCACCGCGCGTACCTGAACGACATGATCCCGTCGAAGCAGCGGGCGACGGTGCTGTCGTTCGACTCGCTGCTGGGCAGCGCGGGCGGCGCGGCGATCCAGCCGGCGCTGGGTCGCACCGCCGACCTCGGCGGGTACGGCTTCTCGATGCTCTGGAGCGGTGCCGTCCAGGTGCTCGCGGTCCCGTTCGTGCTGCTGAGCCGGCGGGAGCAGGACCCGGCCGACACGGCGCGCGAGGTCACGACCGGTCCGCAGGCGGGCGACGAGCCGGCGACGGATGCCGCGCTGCCGCCCACCGTCGACTGAGCCGGGCGGCGTCGCGCGGGCGCGACGTCAGGGGGTGATCGTGGTGACCCGGCCGTTCAGCTCCGCGGCCGCGGCATCCGCCGACCACAGCGCGACGACCTCGTCGGCGAGCCGCTCCTCAAGGCCCGACAGTGACTTCACGCGGAAGGTCACCGCCGCCGCGGGCGAGTCGGCCTTGGTGAAGCCGTCGGCGAGCGACCGCATCCACGACTCGCTCGCCGCCTTGATGGCGGTGTAGTTCGCGCCGCCGGCGGTGGGCTTCTCGACCGTGGTCGACGACACGATCGCGATGCGGCCGGCGTCGGAGTGCACGAGGTCGTCGAAGAACACCCGGCTGACGTAGCGCAGCGCGGTGAACGAGCGCTCGAGGACGCGGTAGTCCTCCTCGGTCTGGCCGGCGATGCCGCCGCCGCCGCGCCACCCGCCGACGAGGTGCACGACGCCGTCGACGTCGCCGACCCGGGCGTGCACGCGCATGGCGAGTTCGAGCACGTCGTCGCCGTCGGTGAGGTCGGCGCGCTCGCCGAGCACTCCGGGGATCTCGACCTCGAGCTCGTCGAGGCGGCCCTGGTGCGTGCCGATGACGACGACCTTCGCACCCTGGTCGACGAGGGCGCGCGCGACGGCTCGGCCGGAGGCGCTGGTCGCGCCGGCGATCACGAGGACCTTGTCCTGCAGGCTGTTCACGGTAGGAGATCCTCTCATGCGCGAGTCACCCCGAGCGGCCGGCGGATGCCTCGGGTATGGCCGTTCGGGGTGACTCGCGGGTGGTGCGGTGGTGCGGTGGTGCGGGTCGGCGTCAGGCGTCGGCGGCGGTGATGCCCACCGTCGACTCGATGACGGGCTTCATCTTCTTGTCGAGCGCCTCGAAGAACATCGAGAGCGGGAACTCGTCGTCCATCACGAGGTCGGTGTAGCCCTTGGGCGGGCCGGCGAGCACCTCGCGCGGCAGGCCCTCGGCCCACACCGACGCCGGGTTGGGCGTGAGCACCGAGCGCACGAGCTCGTACGCGGCGAGCCAGTGAGCGGTCTTCGGCCGGTCGATCGACTTCCAGTAGAGCTCGTCGATCGCGTCGCCGAGCTCGACGACGGCGTCGGGCACGGCGTCCCAGTCGAACGTGAGCTTCACGTCGGTCCAGTCGAGCACGTGCTTCTGGTGCAGCCACGCGAACAGCAGCTGCCCGCCGAGGCCGTCGTAGTTGCGCACGCGCGTACCGGTGATCGCGAACCGGAAGATGCGGTCGAAGATCACGGCGTACTGCACGAGCTTCGCGTGCTCGAGCATCTGGGCGTCGACCTCGTCGAGCGTCTCGCCGGCGTCGACGCGCGCGCGGAGGCCCCGCTCGATCTTCACCGACTCGCGGAACGCGGTCAGGTCGCAGCGCAGCTCCTCCAGCGAGTAGAGGAAGAACGGCATCCGCTGCTTGATCATGAAGGGGTCGAACGGCAGGTCGCCGCGCATGTGCGTGCGGTCGTGGATGATGTCCCACATCACGAACGTGCGCTCGGCGAGGTCCTGGTCGTCGAGCAGGCTCGCCGCGTCATCCGGCAGTTCGAGCTTGGTGATCTCGGATGCCGCGCGCACCACCCGTCGGTACCGGGCGGCCTCGCGGTCCTGGAAGATCGCGCCCCACGTGAACGGCGGGATCTCGCGCATCGCGACCGTCTCGGGGAACAGCACGGCCGAGTTCGTGTCGTACCCGGGCGTGAAGTCGACGAGGCGCAGGCTCACGAAGAGCTTGTTGCCGTAGTCGCCGGCCTCGAGGTGGGCGATGAACTCGGGCCAGATCGTCTCGACGACGAGCGCCTCCACGTGGCGGTCGGACGAGCCGTTCTGCGTGTACATCGGGAACACGACGAGGTGGCGGATGCCGTCGACGCGGTGCAGCTGCGGCTGGAACTCGACGAGCGAGTCGAGGAAGTCGGGCACGCCGAGGCCGTCGGCCTGCCACTTCCGGAAGTCGGCCTGCAGCGCCTCGAGGTACGCGGCCTCGTGCGGGAATCGCGGGGCGAGCGCGGCGACCGACTCGACGATCGCGTCGACGAGCGCGGATGCCGCGGGCTTGTCCGACTCCTCGGGGACCGAGCCGTCCTTGACCTGCAGCGACTGCAGCTCGGTCGCCGACTCCTTGAGGCGGAGCCAGGCGGGGTCGGACTCGACGCCGCCTGCGAGTGCGATGAGCTCGGGGGTGACCTCGATGCCCTCGTCCTCGAGAACCTCGGGTTCGCCAACGATTGCAGTCAGGGTGTCCTGTGACATCGGAACCTCCGTTCTCAGTGGGTCGGGCCTCGCGGCGCGGGTGGGCGGCGACGATTCGGCCGCCCACTCAAGGCTACGTGGCGGTCCTTCGCGATTGATTGCGGGCGCACGCGGGATTCTTGCGTGGACGCGCGAAACCACGCGCGCGACCTGCGAACTCGCGCACGCCCGCGCCCCCGACGGGCGGACACGCACGCCGCCGGGAGGCGCAACCCCTTCGTGGGGTTAGCGTGGAGGCATGCGCGGGACGCGGCGACGCCGACCGGCACGGCGTGCCGTGCCGTCGGGGCTCGCGGTGCTCCTCGCCGGCGCGCTGGCCGCGTGCACCGCGCAGGCGCCCATCGTCCCGGGCGCCCCGACCGTCGCCGCGTCGCCCGTGGCCACGGCGCCGTCGGGCGCGACGGAGCCGCCCGCCGCCCCCGCGCCGAGCCAGCCGCGCATCGTCCCCGGGCCGCCGCGACTGTCCGCGGCGGAGGCGCCCGGGCTGGTCGCGCGCCTGGCCGCCACCACCGCCGCCGACCTCACCGCGGCGGTCCGCTGGGCGACGCCCCCCGGTCGCAGCGCGCTCGGCGACACGCTCGACGCTCGCGTGCAGCAGCTCGCGCGCGACTTCGCGTCCCAGCACGGCGCGGCGTGGGTGCCGGCCGCCGACGTGGTCCCGGGCGGGAGTTCGGCACCCTGTCGCGGCGCCACCGTGTCGGGCGCGGCCGGCGCGGTGCTCTCGGTCGACTGCAGCATCGTGACCGCCGCCGGATCGCTGCTGGGGGAGCGCCTCACGGTGCTGCGCCGCGAGGCCGGGGGCGCCGGGTCCGTGGCGCGCGAGGTCTGGTACGGGGATGCCGCGACCGGCGCGGTGCACGACGGCGCCGCGCTCTACGAGCCCGGCCGGGAGGGGCGGGTCCTCGGGCTCGTCGCGGAGGCGCTGCGCTCCGCGGGACGTGCGGAGGCCGCCGCGGATCCCTTCGCCGGGCTCGACGCCGCGGCCATGCGGGCCCTGCTCGCCGACTCCGCGGTCACCCGGGAGGGGATCATCGTCACGCTGGCGGTCGCCGGGTCGACCGCACCGGTCTCGGTGCTCGTGCCCGGCCGCCTCCTGCAGCCGTTCCTCTCCGAGGCCGGCCTCGCCGCGACGGCGACGGCCGCGGCCGACGAGCCCTACGCCGCCCCGTCCGCCCCGGTCGGCGACGACCCGGTCGACTGCTCCTTCGCGACCTGCGTCTCGATCACCTTCGACGACGGGCCGACCGGGCTCACCGCGGGCCTGCTCGACCTCCTCGACGGTGCGCGGGCGCCCGCGACGTTCTACGTGCAGGGCTCGTCGGTGCAGCGCGCCCCGGGCACGGCGGCGCGGATCGCCGAGAGCGGGCACGAACTCGCCAACCACACGTGGGCGCACCCCGACCTCACGAAGCTGAAGGACGACGAGGCCGTGCGCCGGGAGGTCGAGCGCACCCAGGCCGCCATCCGCGACGCGACGGGCGTCACGGCGCGGAGCATCCGGCCGCCGTACGGCGCCTCGGACGAGCGCGTGCGTGGCCTGGTCGCCCTGCCGTTCGTGGTATGGGACGTCGACACGGTCGACTGGCGCGACCCCGGGCCGGAGGTGGTCGTCGAGCGCGCCGTCGGCGGGAGTCGGCGCGGGAGCATCGTGCTGATGCACGACACGCACGAGCAGACGGTCGAAGCGGTGCCGGGCGTGATCGCGGGCCTGCGGGCCCGGGGGTTCACCCTCGCCACGGTGGCGGAGCAGTTCGGCGGATCGCTGCCCGCTTCGGGCCTGCTGAGCCACGGCCCGCGCTGATTCGGGGCGCGCGGGCCTCGGTGCCGGTACGGATGCCGCCCGGTGCTGCCACCGGCGGGGGTCCGTGCGAGCCCTCACGTACCTCGCGAGCGAATCGAGGGGACCGCCCTGATGAGCAGCAACCTGAGGATTCCTAACCTCGCAGTATCCCCACTCCAGAGAGTCGGGTTCTCGAGAAGGAGAAGGAACCATGAACACCAACCGCACCGCATTCATCGCCGGCACCGCCGCGATCCTGCTGGCCCTCACGGGCTGCGCCGGGGTCGATGGCCAGTTCGACGACGGGGCCCGGGCCGAGTCCGCCCAGAACCGCCTCTCCGCGGCCCAGCAGCAGCTGAGCCCTGACCAGGCCCTCAAGGCGCAGGCCTACGAGCTGCTCCGCCAGGCCAAGGAGGCCGAGTTCCAGGCCCGCGCCGCACAGCAGGCCGCCGCGGACATGAGCCGCAACGAGGTCCTCCGCTCCGTCAAGCAGTCGGAGTCGACCCCCGTGCTGAGCGTGCAGGAGCGCATCCGCCAGTCGAAGCAGTCCGAGTCGGAGCCGGCGCCGGTGACCGCCGAGCCGATGACTCCCGAGCAGGTCCGCGAGTTCAAGGCCTCGCAGGTCCAGTGAGCAGGGGAACGACGCACGCAGTCATCCATCCGGACGGGGCGCGGGTCAGGCGAGCGATCGCCGGACACGCGCCCCTCGAACGTGCCCCGCGACGCGCCGCGGCCGAATGACCTTGGTCCGCCGATCCGGTCGGACCCCGCGCAATGATTCAGGGATGGACGAACGCGATCCCGACGCGGCACCCGACCCCGCGCCCGAGTCCGGTGCCGCACCCGACGCGCCCTCCGACCGGTCACCCGTCGCGCGCGATCGGTCGCGCGCCGACCGCACCCTGCTCGTCATCCTCGCCGCGGTCGCCGCGCTCGTGGCCGTCGCGCTCGTCGTGGTCTTCACGCGCGGCGAGCCGGAGCAGCTCGACGAGGCCACCCCTGAGGGCGTGGTGCAGCGGTACACGGCCGCGGTCATCGCCGGCGACGAGGGCGAGGCGATGGGCTACCTCGTGCCGGACGTCGCCGAGGACTGCATCCGGATCGAGACGGCCCCGTCCGACCGCATGCGGGTCACGCTCGCCTCGACCACGGAACGCGACGACAGCGCCGACGTCGACGTGCTGATCTCGTGGTCGTACGACGAGGGGCCGCTCGGCGGCTCGGGCGTCGAGGAGGAGGGCACCTTCGACCTGGTCAGGACCGACGACGGATGGCGCATCGAGACGGCGCCGTGGCCGCTCACCATCTGCGAGCCGGGGGCGTGGCGATGATGAGCGCCGCCGAGCCGGTCGTGGTCCGCCAGCAGGGCGGCGCGCAGGGGACCGTGCGACGCCTCATCGTCTACGGCCTCCTGTTCGTGCTGGTCGTGATCGCCGCGATCGGCCTCGCCGGGCTCCTCGGCCGTGCGGTCGACGCCGGAGCGGCGCTCGCGGGCGGCGGCGTCGCCGACCTGGCGCTCTGGCTCGCCTTCGCCCTGATCGCCGGCCCGCTCGCGGCGGTGCTCTGGTGGGTGGTCTGGCGTCGGCTGACGGACGAGGGTGAACGGTCCTCGCTCGCATGGGGGCTGTACCTCACCGCCATGTACACCGTGTCGCTCATCGTCGCGACCTCGGCGCTGATGGCGACGGCGACGGCGGCGATCGAGGCCCGTTGGCTGCCCGCCGAGTTCGCCACCGCGGTCGTGTGGGCCGCCGTCTGGGTCTGGCATCGATGGATGTCGCGCCACCCGCGCCGCGGACCGGTGCGCCTCCGCGCCGTGCCGTGGGTGATCGCCGCCGTCTACGGCCTGGTGCTCCTGGTCTCGGGGGCGATCGGCGTCCTCGCTCCGCTCCTCGACGAGGCGCTGGTCGGCGGCACGGCGCCGGCACTCGCCGGTGCGCCCTGGTGGCGCCTGTCGCTCACCGCGCTCGTCGGAGCGGTCGTCGGCGGGCTCGTGTGGTGGTGGCACTGGTATCGAGACGACGTGCGGTCGCTCCGCACCGGGTTCGCGGGCGTCGCGCTCGTCGTGGTCGGCGTCCTCGGCGGCGCTGCGGTGATGCTCGGGGGGCTCGGCACTGCGCTGTGGGTGGGGCTGCGGCTCGCCTTCGACCCTGCCGACACCGTCGGCGAGATCCTGGCCCCGCTCGGCACGGCGCTCGCCGCGGCCGCGGTCGGCGCCGTCGTCTGGGTCGTCCACCGGCGCATCGCCGCCGCACGGTCCACGGGCACCCGCCGCGCGGCCGATCTCGTGATGTCGGCGCTCGGCCTCGCGGCCGCCGCCGCGGGTATCGGGGTCGTCGTGAACGCGGCCCTCGGCGCGCTGGTCAGCCCGCTCGTTGCGGCCGACACCCGGTCCCTGCTCCTCGGCGGGATCGCGGCCCTCGTCGTCGGCGCGCCGGTGTGGTGGGTGCACTGGCATCCGACGCGGCCCCCGACGCCCGAGGACCTGACGTACCAGGGTCGCCGGGTCTACCTGATCGCGGTGTTCGGGCTGAGCGCCGTGGTCGGCCTGATCACCCTGCTCGTGGTGGGCTTCCGGCTGTTCGAGTTCGCACTCGACGCGACATCCGGCGCGAGCCTCGTCGACCGCATCCGGGCTCCGCTCGGCCTGCTGACGGCGACGGTGCTGGTGTTCGCCTACCACTTCGCGGTGTGGCGCCGCGATCGCGCCGCGATCGTCGAACAGGGCATCGCGCCGTCGCGCCGCATCGGCCGGGTGGTGCTGGTGACGGCGGATGCCGCGCCCGAGCTCGTGCGCTCGATCGAGGCGGCCACGGGCGCCTCGGTGACCGTGTGGCGGCGTGAGCCGTTCGCGGCGGTCACGCCCGCCGAACCGGTCCCGGTCGCGGATGCCGCGGCCGTGGCATCCGCGTTCGAGGGCGTCGCCGCACGCCGGGTGCTCGTGCTCGCGGGCGCCGACGGCCGGCTGGAGGTCGTGCCGCTGGCGGAGTGACCGGGTGCAGCATCCGGCGGCCGCCGCGGCGGGTGCGGCGGGTGCGGCGCGTGCCTAGGCCGAGTCCCGGTCAGCGGGCCGGTAGCGCAGGGCGAGCGTGCCCGATGCGAACTCGTGGCGTTCGACGGGTTCGAGGCGGATGCGCTCGGGGAGCCCGGCGAGCAGCGTCGGTCCGTGCCCGGCGACGACCGGCTGCACGACGAACACGTACTCGTCGATCAGGCCGAGCGATGCCAGCGCCCTGGGAAGCTCGACGCCGCCGACGAAGAGGCCCTCGCCCGCTTCCTGCTTGAGCCGCCGGACCGCGTGCTCGAGGTCGCCCCGCACCAGCTGGCCGTTCCAGTCGGCCGAGTCGAGGGTGCTCGACACCACGTGCTTCCGCTTCGGGTCGATGACCTCGGCGAACGGGATCTCCCACTCCCGCATCCAGTCGGGCCATTCGCCGGTGGCCGGCCGTCGCCAGGCCGACTGCATCATCTCGTAGGTGGTCCGGCCGAAGAGCAGCGCATCGGCTCGCTCCAGCTCGGCGGTCCAGAAGCGCATCGACTCGGCATCGGGGGCGATCCCCGCCTCATGATGGACGCAGCCGTCGAGCGTCACGTTGATCGCGTACCGAAGTGGCGCCATCCGATCGCTCCCCCTCTCGAACGCGCGGCGTCGCCGACGCGTGCGTCTCGGCCGACGGTCGGCCGACCTACCAGATCGTGCCGCCGCCGACCGAGATCCCGCCCCACGTGAGGGCGATGAAGATCGCGGCGAAGACGACGGGCGCGATGCCCGTGCCGCTGCGGGCGAGCCCCTTGAAGAGGGCGATGACGGCGAGGATCGCGGCGATGACCGAGAGGCCGCCGCCGATGATCAGGCCGATGAACAGGGGGATGGGCATGAGCACGAGGCCGGCCAGCGCGACCCAGAACGCGGCCCAGGCTGTCGGGTTGGAGCGGCGTTCGACCGAAGAGGAGGACATGCCTCATTATCCCGCGGTTCGCGCCCGAGGTGCGGGCCTTCGCCCGGCGAGCGGCGCTGATCGTACGATGGCGCCATGCCTGATGAAGCCGACCAATGGCGCAAGGAGCGCATCGCAGTCCTGCGACTGATTCTCGAGGTGGCCGACCGGTTCGACGAGTACGTGGCCATCCTGCGGTCGGCGGAGGATCGCAGTGATGCGGAGGTCCTGGTGGCGAAGGCGTTCGGCTGCACTGAAGCCGACGCACGTGGGATCGTGCTTCAGCTCTCGGTTCAACGACTCACGATTCCCTTCTATGTCGAACGGATGAGGGAGGAGCTCGCCGAGCTCGGAGCGTGATCCTCCGAGCGGTCTCGCCGGCGAACTCGACATCGATCGACCGGGGGATGTCAGGTGCCGGAGATGGTCAGAGGTCGAGGAAATCACCCAGCCACATCCGCACGGCTGCGAGGCAGTCGGTCGAAACCCGACCTGAGATCTTCGTGAGCCGGTCACGGAACAGGGTTCGCAGTTGCTCGGTCATGATCCTTCAGCGGAACTCTCAATCGCACGGCTCGTCGTGGACCTCGTTCCCTCGCGACGTCAACCAACTTCCCGGAGCGAGTCCTTCGCTTGGGATGACGAAGACCGCGACCTTGTCTGCATCGGGCCGGTCGTTGACGAGGAGGTCGAATTTGACACCAAGCAACGGGCGCACACCGTCCGATGCAAGCCGATCTGACAAACCGGCATTCGACCCTCGCACCGTCAGCACGTCGCCAGCATCGGCTTCGATGTGGCCTCGCGCGTCCCACACGAACCCGTCGTCACGGCCCGGGCTCCGACTCTCGAACAGTCGCACGCGGTCGATCTCCATCGCCTGGCATATCCCGATGAGGAGGTGCTCCCCGTCCCAGCCGAGGCTGTACGGACCACCCTGAGCTTCGAGCAGCACACACCCCGACAGCGACGACACGACGCCGATGCCCACCGAGACGCCAGCGGCGAGCCGGGTACCCCTGCCAGCCATCACGCTAGGCAAGAGGACCGATGACCTTCAGGACGTCGCCAAGCCACACGAGCTCCCACTGAACGCCCCGATCATCATCGAGGAGTCGAGTCACGGCTTGGCGAAGCTTGGAGATCTCGATCCGCAAGCCATTCCATGTGTCCACGATCCGAAGGTACTTCGACTCCTAGCGATGGCGGGGCCGCGCCGGCCCGAAAGCCGGTCCGCCGGCGACGCGCGCACGATCCCGTAGTGAAACTCGAGCTCTCGACTGCTGCAAGATGGGCATGGAAGTGCCAGTGCGAAGTGCGAGGAACAGCGATTGAGCGATATTGCAGCCGGCGCCGTCCCGTGGACCCGCACGAGGTGGTTCTGGGGCGCGATCGGCCTGGCGGTCCCACTTGGGCTTGTGACGGCGCTGACCCTCGTCGAGGCGTTTGTTATCGAGCCATCCCGCGGCTGGACGCTCGTCGGGGGGTCGCTCGTTCTCATCGCCGGCCTCTACGGCGCCGGCGTACTGGCGTTCCGGGTCCCTGTCCTGCGTCGCGCGCAGGCCTTCAGCAGGCTGGACCGCAGGGCGCTCGTTCTTGTTGGTCGTCGTGGACTGAGCACCTCCGCCGCGCTCTCAGCGGCGGTGGGGCGCCCCGCTCTGGAGAACGCCGCCGATGATTGCTTCGTCTTCTTCGCGAACAGTTCGCACCTTGGTTTCATGAGTACGGCTCGGGGCGCCGGAACCGTGCTCATCCCGATCGAGCAGCTTGAGCGCGTCGACACCTCGCGAGCGCGCATGTTCACCGGCCGCTCGGACGTGCTGGTGCTGACGCTCCGAGCGCAGTCCGAGCCGATCACATTCGCGGTCTTCGACGAGCGGACACTGTGTGCGTTGACGGCGCGTCGGCCGCGGCTGCGTCGGCTCGCCGCCCAGATTGAGCACCTTTCAGGCGAGCAGACGACGGCCGGCACCGCCCGGTAGCCGGTGCGCACTCGACGCAGGGACGATCCCTCAATGCAAGGCCGGGCAGACAGAAGCCGGAACCCTATTCGGACCACAGCTGGCACCGATCAGCGCCAAAGCTGAGCCCGCCGAGGCCGAGCACGTCTTGGTCGAGTACCTCGCGGCGAACGAGCGCGGCGGCCGCTTCTAGGCTTGCCACGGCTTTTCCTCTTCAAGTGCCGGAGGCAGAGTGCCGTGGGCGATCCGCGCGTCAACATCATCTGACGAACGCAGGCTCTTCGAGTGTCGAAGTGACCGGCGATGGCGGTACGGTCACGTCGACGCGCACCGCACGATTCTTTAGCCAGCTTGGGTCACAAGCCGAGCAGCCGCGGAACCGACAGGTAGAACCGCTTCGCCCCCGAGTCGGCCTGCGCTTCGGCGACTCGTTCGACTGCCGCGATGAACTCACGGCGACCGTCCTCGTCGAGCTGATCCAGCGAATCTGCAACAGACTCGATTCCGTGGACGGCGACATCGGGATCAATCTCCGAGTCAGGCGAGTTCTCGAGCAGCGCGATGGCCGCGAGGATGCTCTCCACGAGGGGGTCGATATTCATGAACGCGACTTGCCTCTCACCTCGTTGGGACCGCCCCATATGACCTGCACGTCAGTCAGACGCACTTCTTCGGCGAGGTCAACCCCAAACTTGACGAAGAGGTCGTTGGGTGATTCGTCGATCCCTCAGCGCGACGCCCGCATAGGCTCGGAGCCGTGAAGGCCCAACCGGAAACCACAGCGTGAGCGCAACGCTCGCGGAACGCTTCATGGCGTCCGGAGGTCGGCCGATCAACGTGGGCGGCGAGGACGTTCACCTCTGGACCGAGGTGGGGCCGATCTCGGATGCCGTTGTCTTCCACCTGTCGCTGAATGCGTCCTCGCCGCGGCCTCAGGCGCTCTGCATGACGGCGAAGGGTGGCACGCTGCAGGTCGAGGGGCAGGACGCGTCCGACCTTGTGCTGTGGACCGATACCGCCCCGCCGCACGTGGAAGTGCATGCTCGGCCGAATCGGCGGCGAGCGATGACGAGTCGATTCTGGAACGCGTGGCGAGACACCCGCGGGGTCATGCAGTTCGGCGTCGGCAACGTCGGCATGGTGGTCGCGAGGTCGTCCGACCAGATCACGCTCCTGTGCAGTGACGGGTTCGGCGAAGTGGCATTCGGCGATCTCAGGGTCGAGATTCGAGGTCTGGGTTCCTGATGCCGACGAGGACTCACAGCCGATCCCTCAATGAGTCACCGTCGAGCGCGTCTCATGACGGCTTCGCTTGAGGCTCGAGTCTGCGGGCGTGTCGGGCGGCGATCGCGATCACCGCGATGATGGCGACGAGCACTGCAACCTGCGCGAGCGCGATGCCGATGTCGGCGCCGGGGATGGGCAGGGCTGCCGCGGCGATGTCGCCGATCAGCATGTAGCCGAACACCGCGAGCAGTGCACTGAGTGAGATGCCGGTGGCGAGGGGTGTGCGCCAGGGCAGGGCAGCGATCACGCCGAAGCCGACGATCAGCACGGTCGTGGGCAGGCTCGGTCCGAGCCACCCGAACAGGGCCGCCAGCAGTGAGAGGCAGAGCTGGGTAGTGACGGCGCCGAGTGCGATCCAGCGTGCGGCAGCGTTGCGCCCTGTCGCTGCTGCGGCAAGCGCCAAGATGAAGAGCCCGGCGACGATCACCGTCGGATTGCTGAAGGGTCCCAAGGCTCCTGGGTAGACGACCCCGGGCCACCAGATGATCACCGACACGTAGAACAGCAGGAAGGCGACCGCGAGCACCAGTGGGACCAGCACGGCAGCCCGCCGGCCCTCTGCCAGGCCGAACCGGTGTCGCAGGCCTCCGATGGCCAGCGCGAACCGGTCGCCGAGCCGCGGGCGGACGTCGCCGCGCGCGTCGGCCTGATCGAGCAGGATGCCGACGACCACCGCCTCATGCTCGGCGCGCCAATCGGCGGGGTACCACCGCAGCATCCGCCGGTACCGTTCCGCCCGCGCTGTCTCACCCATTCGTCCACTTCCGTTCATGCCAGCTGCGTTCACTGCGCTGCCGCCGATCTCAAGCCCAACCGGATCCGGGCAAGTCGCGCGGCGGTCTCCATGCGTTCCACCTCAGCCGCCACGGCCTGCTCGCCGAGCTCAGTGATGCGGAAGTACCGGCGCAGCCGACCGTCGACCGCTTCGTCACCGTCCGCGGCCACGAGCCCCTCCCGCTGCAGACGCTCAAGGACCGCGTACAGCGTCGCCACCTTCAACTCCACGCGTCCGTCCGAAGCGTCGCGGACCTCTTGCATCAGCGCGTAGCCGTGCCGGCGCCCGCCGCTCAGGGAAACCAACGTCCAGAACGTCGGCTCCCGCATCTCAGACCTCATGATGGCGAGAATACTCGCCTAAATGGAATATAGGAAGCCTGGCCCACGAACCGACAGGCGATTCCTCAGCGGGACGTCTCGCCGTGTCTGCGAAGAAGTCCGAGCACGAGGATGAGTACGCCGATCAACGTCGCGCAGGCAGCGACGGCCAATACGGTCGCGTCCGCGGGCAGCATTGCGCAGGCTGCCGGGGAGTCGTCGTAGGGACAGGTTCGCCACGGCTGGAACAAGTAGACCACCGTGACGATCGCGCCCACGAGTGCCCACCTCGACACGACGCGGTCAGACGGAAATCCCGGCGCGCTCGATCCCGACTGCTCCACGCCGACGGTTCAGCGTGAGCGCCCCGGGTTTCGCGGGTGCTCTAGAGGCGAGAGAACCCCTACTCGACCTCGTCGGCATACTCCAAGCAGGCCTCCTCATCGAGACCGTGACGTTCAAGCTGTTTCCAGACCTCTTCGGCCGATTTGCTTGCGGGCACGCCATTCGCGTCCAGGCACACTTGGTTCATCCTGGTTGTGAACGATTCATCCTCGTGCGCGAGCTGCCAGCCTCGGTCGATGTCGACAAATTCGCCGCGGTAGCATCTGTCGTCGTCACCTGTCGCGACGGCGTCCGCAGGAACGGAGTACTCGATCAAGTTTCCATTCTCCTTCACCGCAACGACGTCGAACCCGGCCTGGTTGAGGCAAGCACTGAAGCGAGCGAAGCCGGAGGTGTATTCCCCACGGGTGATCACTCCGTCAGCGATCGCGTCCTTCTGCTCAGCGCTCTGCTGAATCGGCGGGAGATCCTCACGCATGACCGCCCCACTACCGGCCTGCGCGGTTGTAGCGGCGCAACCAGCCGTCGAAAGGATGGCGGCTGCGACCATCAGACGGAGAACAGTCGTTCGAGTCTTCATCTTCAAGCGTTCCATTTCTCACGTCTGCCATTTCGCGTGGCCGGTGATCTCGTGCTCGCCCTTCGACGTACCTGACTGGTACTTCGTCACCGATTGATAGCTCGTGGATGACCAGCTCGTCCAGTAGGCAGGCCCGCCGGGGTAAGCGGAATACAGAGCTCGGACCGAGGTGACGAGGACGTTGCAGTTCGGTGTGCGGGTCGTCTGAGCGCCCCCGGTAAAGTCCGCGTTGCGCCAGGAGTAGCCGCTCGATTGGCCTGTGCCGTTAGTCCCGTAGACGCAGTTGATCGTCTTGCTTCCCAGCGCTGACGCAGGTGACATCGGTATAGCGACGAGCGCGATCGCCGCGACGAAGGCTCCTGCTGCGCGAACGAGATTTGCTCTTCCCCGCATGTATCTTCCCTTCGACCGCCGGATCGGGATGGGAGAACAGTGGCATGGCTTCCCAACGGGAGTCAACACATTCGGAGAATCCCCTCCCTCTACGCATCCCGGCTGTGCTTCGGAACCTTCAGTTGCGGTTGGCTGACGTGATTCTTCGCCCCTCAGATTAGGCGCATGGCGATCGCCCTCACGATCCCTGAGCGAGCCAGCGATCGGCGAGCGTCGTTTACGACGTTCCCCCACCG